>JAWPMN010000001.1:2097500-2237500 GCA_033344895.1 Alphaproteobacteria bacterium | reverse complement strand
AGTCAACGAACAACCAGCCAACAAAGCCAGCCACCGCCAACCGCGTATCCCTTCCATATATCAACAATGTCAAATAACGGGCTTCGATCCGGGCCCCGGTCCGTTTCCGGTGTGGCGCCCCGTCGTTGCGGAGCCGGCTTATACGGATCGGCTCGGGGGGTGTCAAACGGTTTCGCGGAACTTTTTTGAAGAAGCGTCGTTTTTTTTCGCCCGCCCCCTGTCGCGCCTTCAAGATGCGGGGGCAAACCCTTGAAATGCCTTAATTCATCAGCTTGACGGCGAAAGCCGCTGTCGGTAACGCTATCGGTGAACCGCACGGACCGAGCGAGGGGCCGCAGGCGGAACCGCGGAAAAGGTGACGATTTCGCGATTCCGGCCTGGATTTTGCTTAGACGTGGGTACGAATCACGATAGGGCTGCCATTCGGAGAAAATACCGAGAAACAGGCGGAATCCGGTCGTGTTAGACAAATTTGATCTGGATTGTTCAGTCCCGGCATCGGTGCGCCAAGGCGGCACGCGGCCGGGCCACGAACGAAACGGGAGTGGGGTTTCGTGCGGATGGCTATCGGTATTCTTTCCCGCCTGCGTTCCTATAGAGGGAACGCGTCGGACGCTGCAGGGTTGCAGGACACGAAATTTGACGGGCCGCATTTTCATCGGCCCGGCCGGTCCATCGAAGCGAGGCGCCGTCTGATGGCGGGCGGCCTGTCTCTGGCCGGGCTGGTCGGGGCTGCGAGTTTCGCGGTGACCGTCATGGCAACCCCGACCCCATCGGACGATCCGGCGGAAGCCGTGATGAGCGCCCGGTCGCCGAGCGCCGCCCTGCTGCCGATCACGGAATCCCCGCGCCCCGATTCTCCGCTGGCCTCGAATTGGGCCGTCGCCTCCCTGGGGGTCGATTCCGCCGCGCAGGCCGATCTGCTGAGCCGTCCCTATTCCATCGAAATCGAGATCGCGTCCGGCGACACGCTGATGTCCGTCCTCCTGGATGCGGGCATTGACCGCCCGGATGCCTATCGGGCCATCGAGGCTCTGGCGGAGGTATTCGACCCGCGCGGTCTGCGCCCGAAGCAAACGATGGAAGTCGACATCATGCCGCCGCTGCCCAACGGCAAGGCGCGCATCGCGGAATTGCGGTTCCAGCCGGATGGCCTGCGCGACTTTGTGGTCACGCCGGAGGGAGAAAGCTTCGCCGCCGTCGAGAACATGCGCAGCCTGACCGATCACGTCGTGCGCACGGACGGCCGGATCGATTCCTCGCTCTATGTCGCCGCGCGCGAGTCCGGCGTGCCGGTCCGCGTCCTCGGATCCCTGATCAACATCTTCTCCTTCGATGTCGACTTCCAACGCGAAGTGCAGCCGGGGGACCGGTTCTCGCTGATGTTCTCGGAGAAGCGGACCGAAGACGGCGAAACCGTCGACTTCGGATCGATCCTGGTCGCCGAAATGAGTGTCGGTGGCAGCCTGAAACGGTTCTACCGGTTCGAGGACGATGATGGTCGGGTCGACTATTATGACGCCAAGGGCCAGTCGGTCCGCCGCGCCCTGCTGCGCACGCCGGTCGAAGGCGCGCGCATCTCCTCCGGTTTCGGCAAGCGCAAACATCCGATCCTGGGCTATACCAAGATGCACAAGGGCCTGGATTTCGCCGCGCCCAGCGGCACGCCGATTTACGCCGCCGGCGACGGTGTCGTCGAGGCGGCGGGCTGGAACGGCGGGTACGGTCGGTACATCCGTATCCGGCACAACGGAACCTATTCCACGGCCTATGCGCATCTGAGCCGTATCGACAGCCGTGTCAAACCGGGCGCCCGCGTCGAACAGCGCCAGATTATCGGCTATGTCGGGTCTTCGGGGCGCTCCACCGGGCCGCACCTGCATTACGAAGTTCACCTGAACGGGCGCCAGACCAATCCGTTGGGCGTTAAACTGCCGACGGGCAAGACCCTGGCCGGATCCGAACTGGCCCGTTTCGAACGGGTGCGCGCCGAGATCGAGCAGCAATACGCCGCCATCGAGCCGCGCACCCAGGTCGCCCAGATCGTCGATTAGGAGCGACGCGCCGGACGCCGTGCCGGCCGGCCCCCGCAAACCGAAACCGGCATCTTTCGAAGGCAGCAATCCCGGACTATCCTGCCGGTCGCATATGACTTCAGCGAAGGTCGGAAACATGTCCTATACGCTCTACGGCCATCCCGGTTCCGGCGGCTATGCGATCGAGGCCGGGCTGACGCTCGCCGGAGCGGATTACAAGACCGTCGAAATCGACACCAAGAAGGGCGAACAGTTCAGTGATGCCTTCCGGGCGGTAAACCCGTGGTGCCAGGTTCCAGCCCTGCTGCTGCCGGACGGCACGGTCATGACGGAATCCGCGGCGATGGCGATCCACCTGGCGGATAGTTTCCCGGAAGCCGGGATCGCCCCACCGATCGGCAGTTCCGGACGGGCGGAGTTCCTGCGCTGGATCGTCTTCATGACCGTGAACATCTATGAAGGCGATCTGCGGCTTTACTACGCCGACCGCTACACGACCGATGCCAATGGGATTGACGGCGTGAAAGAGGCCGGGCGGGAGCATATGCGGCGCGGCTTTCAGACCGTGGAGCGGCTTCTGGGCACGCGGGCCTTCATGCTGGGGTCGGAGATGAGCCTGGCCGATATCTATCTGGCGATGCTGCGGGCCTGGTTCCGCGACCCTCTCGACAGTCCTCGCGTCGACGCGGTTCAGGAGGCGGTCCGTACGCATCCGCCGATCGCCGACCTGTGGCGTCGGCACTTCCCGACACTGTGATTGCCAGCGCGTTGTCGGGACATCCCTGTCCGGTCTAACCTGAAATCTGGATCACGATCCGGGACAGGACAATGATGCGGCACAGCCTCGCCGTTCTGATGCTCGCCCTACTGGTTTCCCTGCCAGTTTCCCCGCCAATCCTAATGGGAAGCGCCCGGGCCGGCCAAACCGTCATCGCAGCCGAAGCGGAGCGGGATTGCAATACATGTCCCGCCTTTGTCAGGATTCCGCCCGGAACATTCCTGCTCGGCTCTCCCTCGGACGAGCCGGGGCGCGGCCGTAACGAGGGACCACAGGTGCAGGTCACCCTGCCCCGTGCCTTTGCGATGACAGTCGCGGAAATCAGCCGTGCCGAATTCGCGGCCTTTGTCGACGATACCGGCTACCGCATCGACAGGCCGTGCTTTGTCTATGACGGCCTGTCCTGGAAACCGCAGAACGGATTCGATTGGCGCAATCCGGGCTTCCGACAGGGGCCGGATCATCCGGCAGTCTGTATCAACGAGGCCGACGCGAAGGCGTATGCCCGCTGGCTGAACCGCCAAACCGGTGCACGATACCGCCTGCCTTCGGAAGCGGAGTGGGAATATGCGGCCAAGGCCGGCGAGACCGGCGCCATACCCCTGGACAGGCTATGCGGCATCGCGAACGGCGCCGCCCGCGAAAGCAGTTTCGAGTACCGGAACACGGCGTGCCGCGATCCGCACCCGACCACAGCCCCTGCCGGCGCCTATCCCACCAATGCTTTCGGCCTAACCGGCCTTTTGGGCAATGCCCTGGAATGGACCGGGGACTGCTACGCCCCCGGACATGAAGGGGCAGATCCCACTGGGGTAGCGCGACAGGACGGCGATTGTCGGTACCGCGTCATGCGCGGCGGCAACTGGGCTGCGGCCCCACAGCATCTGCGGCCGTCCAATCGAGGCGTGAACGCACCGGGCGACCGCTGGGCGACGAACGGGTTCCGGCTGGTACGCGAAATCGACTGAAGGCCTATTCCGCCGCTTCCGCCTGCATCGCCACGACACGATCCGCGTCCTTGCCGGTCAGTTCCTGCAAATGGTCGAAATGCGATTCAAAGGTACCTGCCCCCTGGGTCGCGGACCGCAGTTCCACGATCAGATCCTGCATCTCCGCCGCCGGGATCTGACACTGGACCTCGTCCCAGCCTTCCCAGCCGGCCTTCGCATCAAAGCCCAGTATCTGGCCGCGTCGGGCCGCGATGATGCGCTGCAGCCGAGGCGTGTGAACCGTCGGGACGGAGAGGGTGACCGCATTGATCGGCTCGAGCAGCACCGGCCCCGCCTCCGGCAGAGCGTCGCGGATCGCCTGGGAGCCTGCCTTGCGAAAAGCCATTTCCGACGAATCGACCGAATGGTGCTGTCCATCGGTCAGTGTCACCGACACATCCACCACCGGAAAGCCCAGCGGTCCGCATGCCAGCGCATCCTGGGCTCCGCCCTCGACCGCCGGAATGTATTGTCGGGGCACGGCACCGCCGTGGATTTTCTGCTCGAAGGCGAAACCACTGCCCCGCGCCCTGGGCTTCAACTCGATATGGACATCGCCGAACTCCCCATGACCGCCGGTCTGCTTCTTGTGGCGCGCATGGCGCTTCACCGGTTTGCGGATCGTCTCGCGATAGGCAACGCGGGGCATTGCCGCCCGAACGGTCAGGCCGGACCGGTTCTGCAGTTTTTCCAGCGCCAGGGTCAGATGCATCTGACCCTGCCCGCCCAGTATGAATTCCCCGGTAGTCTCGTCATGAAAGGTGACGAGCGACGGGTCTTCCTCGATGACCTTCTGAAGATTGCCGGGCAGCTTGACGTCGTCGGACCGGCTTTCCGCCTGAATGGCCTGGGCGAAAAGCGGTGGTGGCGCGTCGGGCCATCCCGGTCTTCCCAGGACCGCGTCCGGGGAAACGAGGTCACCAGTCGTAACGGCATCCAGTTTCCCGAAGGCAACGACCGAGCCGCATTCCGCCTCGGAAACCCGTTCATGCGCTGCGCCGAACAGGCGGTTCATGCCAGCCGGACGCATTCCAGCGATCGTGTCGCCTTCGCCAACCCGGCCGCGCAGCACACGACCGATCGAGAGCTTACCTGCATGGCCGGCATGCAGGGTCTTGAAGATCCGAACCCGGGCGGCGTCCGATGCCGCGTCCACCACCTCCAGGCCCTGGCGGGCCGCCAGAACCGAGCACTCGGGGGTGTCGTGCCGGAGGGCCTTGAGGAGGCGACGGACACCATGTGCGTTCGCGGCCGATCCGAAGAAGACGGGCACCAGAAGATTGCCAGCCAGATCCTTCGCAAGGGTCTCGTAGACCTCGCCCGTCGACGGGGAAACATCCTCCAGCAGTTTCTCCAGCAGCGCATCATCGAAATCCGCCAGACTTTCGAGTAGCTCCGTCCTGGCTTCGCTCTCGCGATCACTGGCGGAGTCCGGCAACGCGATCAGGCTGGATGGCGTATCCGGCTCCCAGCGAAAGGCCTTTTCGGAAACCAGATCGACATGGCCGGTCACGGTTTCGCCGTCCCGGATGGGAATCTCACGCAGCACCAGGGGACGGGCGGAAGCCGCCTGCAGGGCGGCCATGGTGGCCCGTACGCTGGCCGCGCCCTGATCCATCTTGTTGATGAACAGCATGTGCGGGATGTCCTGCGCGTCCAGTTGACGCAAAAGAGGCGCCACCGCGGGCGCCTTGTCCGGGTCGGGTTCGCAGACCACGACCGCAATATCCGCGACGGTCAGCGCCCCCAGCGCTTCCTGCGCCAGTTCCACTGAACCGGGGCAATCGATGAAGGTCCACGCCTCCCCCAGATAGGCTGTGCTGGCCACGTTGAGCTCGGTCGACATGGTATGGGCCCGGGCTTCCGGCGCGCCGTCGCCGAGGCTGCTGCCGTCATCGACCTTGCCGCGCCGACGCAGGGCTCCGGCCTCGAAGAGCATGGCTTCCAGCAATGTGGTTTTTCCGGAGAGATACGGGCCGCACAGAACAGCGGTACGCGGTCCTGCCGGGTGCGAAACAGTCATATGGCGGTCCTCCCTAGACACTGTTATCCAGGGTCCGGCAGGACCGCTTGTGCGGCAACCGGCGGCAATGCCCCCGCTTGTCGGCGCAGCCCGCAAGCCGGCGCCCCTTTATCTGTATCGCAAAATCGTAGCGCCGAATCGACCCGGAGTCCACGAAGCCCCGGCCGGGGCGGCGCGTCAGACCGGCCAGACCATCAGAATGGTCGGGACGGATACCAGCACGATGATGACCTCCAATGGCAGGCCGACGCGCCAGTAATCCCCGAACGCATACCCGCCAGGCCCCATGACAAGCGCATTGTTCTGGTGCCCGATCGGCGTCAGGAAGGCGCAGGACGCACCGACGGCGACGGCCATCAGATAGGGGTCCGGCGCGTGTCCCAGCCCATCCGCGATGGCGAGCCCGATCGGCGCCATCACAACGGTCGTCGCCGCATTGTTCAGGACGTCGCTGAGCGTCATCGTGACAACCAGGATCAACCCGACGATCAGCCAGACCGGCAGGCCTTCCGTTCCCCACAGGATACCATCGGCGATCAGGCCGGTCGCACCCGTCGATTCCATGGCGCCCCCGACCGGGATCAGGGCGCCCAGCAGGACGATGACGGGCCAATCCACGCTGTCATAGATTTCGCGCAGGGTGACCACCCCGAAAACGACGATCGCAACCGTCGCCACGCCGAAGGCAATCGGCAGTGGCACGACACCCAAGGATGCCGCCACCACCGCTGCGGCGAAGGATGCCAGAACGATCGGCCCTCGGTCCCGCCGCCCGAGACTGAGGTCCCGTTCGCGCAACGGCAGGCATCCGAAACGGGATACCGCGGCGTTCAACTCGTCGGCCGCCCCCTGGAGCAGGAGGATATCCCCGGCCCGAAACTGAAAATCCTTCAACCGTCCGCGATGGGCACGCCCGTTGCGCGCGACGCCCAGGAGGGCAACGCGGTAATGCGGGCCGAAACGCATCTGGGCGACTGTCCGCCCCTCCAACAGGGACCCGGCCTGCACCACCAGTTCAACGGCCGCCGCATCGCCGGAGTTCAGAATTTCCTTGAGGCTGGGGCCTCCACCGCTCAGCGACAGACCGAACTCGGAGACAAATCGATCGATCTCCTCCGCCGCGCCTTCGACTATCAGGATGTCGGAGGCACGCAGCGGTTCATGGCGGGGCGGGGCAGGATAGTTGCGCCCGCGCCGGATCAGCTTTGCGACCACGACGTCCATGTCCTCGCTCAGCTTCTCTAGCTCGGTAATGGTCTTCCCATAGGCCTTGCAGTCCTTCGACAGCTTGACCTCCGCCGTGTAGACATCGACGCCGAAATTCGATCCGTCGTCCCCCTTCGGCCCGGACGGGATGAACCGCCAACCGACCGCAATCAGGTAAATCAGCCCCGCCAGCATCGCGATCCCGCCCACGGGCGCGAAGTCGAACATGGCGTACCCATCCCCAAGGGCCCGGTCCCGGATGGAGGATATCAGGATATTGGGCGGCGTCCCGATCAGGGTCAGCATGCCGCCCAGGATCGACGCGAATGCCAATGGCATTAGAACGAGGCGCGCCGGGCGTTCGGCCTTCCGCGCGGATTGGATCGCAACCGGCATCAGCATGGCCAGTGCGCCGACATTGTTCATGAATCCGCTGAGCAGGGCCGCAGTACCGCCCAGACCACCGATATGGCCGGGTGTCGTGCCCGCGCCGCGCTGAACCAGACGCGCAATCGGGTCGATCGCGCCGGAAGCCGACAGCGCCTTGCTCAAGATTAGGACAAGGGCGACGGTGATTACCGCCGGGTTGCCGAACCCTTCGAAGGCCCTACCAGGTTCCACCACCCCCAACAGAACGGCGGCGAGCAGACCCGCAAGGGCAACGAGGTCGTATCGATAACGCCCCCAGATGAACAGGCCCAACAGGGCCGCCAGGATGCCCAGGATAAGACCTTGGTCCAGCGTCACGATGTTTGTCCTTAGAGATCGCCTATGACCGCATAGAGGGCGTCCAACTGCGCGGCCCCCATCAGGCGACTGCGCGCGATCGACCAGCCATTGATCGGGTCCGGCGCATTCGCATTGTCCTTGAACGGCATTTCCAGGGTCATGGAAAGGGCTCCGAACCGCTCTGCCAGTTGGGCGGAGCACATCGAAAGGTTCGCCTTGCCCGGTGCGGCCGTCGGATAGCCGTGCTCCGTCTGGAAATCGGGATTAGCGCGTTTCAGCGCATCTTCATAGGCGACACGAAGATCGATCATTTTCTGCGTCGCGGAGGGTACCGCATCCGCCCCGGCGATGAAGTTGTAGGGCAGACCCTCGTCGCCATGCATGTCGAGACAGAAGTGCAGACCGGCCCTGTCCATCGCCTGGAGCGTCAGATAAACTTCCGGGCTGTTCTCCATCGACGCCTTGTCCCATTCGCGGTTCAGGTTGATGCCCTTGGCGTTGGTGCGCAAATGTCCTCGGCGGCTGCCATCCGGATTCATGTTGGGAATGGCATAGACATTGGCCTGCGCCAGGACCTCACGGCCGACAGGATCATTGCGGTCCAGCAGGCGCGTCAGAAAACCTTCCATGCACCACTCCGCCATGCTTTCGCCGGGGTGCTGACGGGCAATGGTCCATACGCTCTTCTTCCTGGGGTCACCGTCCCCGATCACCAGTAGATCCAGTTCTTCGCCGTCGAGGGTTTCGCCCAGCACAGCGTGTCGGCAGTTGGGCTGCGACTGGCAGGCAGCGATCAGGTCGCGATGCCGTTCGCGCGAATACGGGGCGAAATAGGCGAAATACAGGGAATCCGCCTCTGCCAGATGACGGATCGTCAGAACCCCGTCCTTGTAGCTGGTGTCGGTCCGAACCCAACTGTCGCGATCCGAAGAAACACAGGCACGGTAATCCTCCCAGCCCTTCGTGTAGGACGCATCGCCGGCATTGACGATGTGGATGACCAGGGACTCCCCGGCCACGCCGCTGACCCGGAAATGGAACCATTGGAAGAATCCGTCTTCGCCGATATCCGGCCGGATCTTCAGGCGAATGTCCTGCGGATCCTCCGCCGATACGATTTCAATGTTGCCGGAGTCGAAATTGCTGGCGATGTGCATGTATGCTCCTGTCGGACAAAGAACGGCGACCGGCACGATAGGATGCGGCGCGCATTTCGGAAAGCCTCCGTCCCAGTTGGACGCGCATGGTGCCGTTTTCAATATTGCGCGTCATGACGGGCCTGTGGGACCGACGGTTCGGGACAATCCGGAATCCGTGATGGACGGACACGAAATTTTTGCTGGCGTCGCGGGCCATGAGCGCGCATATGGCCGCCGCGTTACGGATCGATACCCAATCTGGAAAGGGCCGCGCCATGATGACCGCCCTGAAATTGAGCTGGGCCCTGTTTCTGGGGCTGACACTGATCATGATCGGCAACGGTCTTGGCGGATCGCTGGTCGGCGTTCGCACCCAGGTCGAGGATTTCGGGAACACGCTGACCGGCCTGGTGATGGCGGGCTATTTCCTGGGCTTCTTCATCGGGTCGATCATCGTGCCGAAGATGATGGCGCGCGTCGGTCATGTCCGGGTCTTCGGCGCCCTGACGGCGCTGGCCTCCCTGACGATCCTGATCTATCCGCTGTTCATCGATCCCTATGTCTGGACCGCGATGCGCGTACTGACGGGCGTGTCCTATGCCGGTCTTTATATCGTCGTCGAGAGCTGGCTGAACGAGAAGGCGACCAACGACACGCGGGGCCAGATGCTGGCCATCTATCTGGTGGTCAGTTCTCTGGGCGTCGCCGGTGGTCAGTTGCTGCTGAACCTTTACGACCCGGCCAACTTCGAACTGTTTACCGTGGTGTCGGTGCTGATCTCCCTGGCGGCGGTGCCGGTACTCGTCTCCGCAGCGCGCGCGCCGGATTTCGAGGCACCGGAATCACTCGGCCCGCTTCGCCTGTACAAGGTGTCGCCGCTCGGCACGATCGGCATGGTCCTGGTCGGAATGACCGCCGGCATCCTGATCGGCATGGGACCGGCCTATGGCTTCAAGATGTATGGCACCGAGTTCGCATCGCTGTTCATGACGGCGATCTTTGTCGGTGGATTTCTGTTCACCTGGCCGATCGGCAAGCTGTCGGACATTTTCGACCGGCGTACGGTCATCGTCTGTGTCGTCGCGGCCTGTGTCGGCGTCGGCATCTTCGGACTGTTCTTCCAGGACCCGGCTGCCCTGAACCAGCTACAGACCTATCAGCGATTCTACAGTTTCGACGGCAGCAGCATCCTGAACGACGCCAACATCCTGCTGCTGGTGGCCCTGGTCTTCGGCGGCATGGCCCTGCCGCTCTATTCATTGTGTATCGCGCATACCAACGACCATCTGACGACCAAGCAGATGGTTGCAGCCAGTTCGACTTTGATCATGGCGAACGGTTTGGGCGCCATGGTCGGGCCGAGCATCGCCGGTCTGGCGATGGATCTGGTCGGAACGCCGGGCTATTTCTGGGCCCTGATCGCGGTGAATGTGATCTTTGTGATCTTCGGCCTGTACCGGATGTCCCGCCGCCCGGCCATCGCGGCCGAGGAACAGGGCAGCTTTGTTGCGGTCGACTCGCGCATGACCGTCGTCGCGACCACAGCCCTGAACCCGGAAGTCGAATGGCCGGAAACGGAGCAGGATGCCGATCTGATTGACGGCGACGCCCCACCGCCCGATGCGGTTCAGCCCGAAGGCACCCCCGAAGCCGATGCATCGGAGACCTGGGACGATCTACCGGAAGTCACCCCGGACGAAACCGGGGCATCCGACGATGAAGCCGCGGCCCCGGAAGCGACGGCCGATCCCGACAGTGATGACGGAAAGGGACGAGACAGGTCCGGCGGCGCATGATAGGCGTGGCGGGTGATGAGTGAAGATCGCCCCCTGGACCTGGATCATTTCCGGAAGTTGCTGGCGGATCGCCTGGCGGAACTGGCGGCGCTGGATGCGTCGACCAAGGAGGCCCGCGCGCCTGTGACGCTGGATCAGCAGTCCGTCGGCCGGCTGTCCCGGATG
The DNA here is from genome assembly GCA_033344895.1 of Alphaproteobacteria bacterium. Classification (NCBI taxonomy): domain Bacteria; kingdom Pseudomonadati; phylum Pseudomonadota; class Alphaproteobacteria; species Alphaproteobacteria bacterium. The sequence continues at coordinate 2,226,639 of JAWPMN010000001.1, read as the reverse complement.
GACGCGCTGCAGGGACAGGCAATGGCCCTGGCGACGGAACAGCGCCGCAAGGCGGAAGAGGCCCGCATCCGCGCGGCCCTGTCCCGGATCGACAGTGGCGACTACGGATATTGCGTGGTCTGTGACGAGGACATCCCCAGGAAGCGTCTGGAACTGGATCCCGCCATTCAAACCTGTGTCGATTGTGTAGGCGGTTCCTGATCTCATGCGCGGTGCTCTGGATTTTCTGCGGGCAGACCCCCGCCTGGCTTTCTACGGCCTGTTCGTGGCCTTCGCATCGAGCTTCGGTCAGACCTACTTCATATCCCTGTCCGGCGGCGAGATTCGCCGCGAGTTCGGACTGACCGACGGCGAGTTCGGGACAATCTACGGCCTGGGCACGCTGATGTCCGCGGCGCTGATCGTCTATACGGGCGGCATCATCGACCGCATCGACCTGCGCCGCTGGACAATCTGCCTGCTACCGGCCTGCGCCGTCGCCTGCGCCGCCATGGGGTCGATTGCAGGACCGGTCACCCTGTTCTTCGCGGTCTTTCTGCTGCGGCAGACAGGGCAGGGCCTGATGAGCCATACGATGGGGCACAGTCTGGGCCGGTACAGCCGGATCGGGCGTGGCAAGGCGGTGGCTTTCGGGTCCTACGGTTTCCCGATCGGGGAGGCGATCTTTCCGGTAATCGGCGTCGCCGCCATCGCCGCCTTCGGCTGGCGGGAAACATGGTACGGCCTGTCGGCAATCTACCTGCTGGTCATGTTGCCCATCGCGATGCTGCTGCTGCGCGGGCATGGTGCACGGTACGAGGCCTACAAGCGGGAGCTGGACGAAAGCGAGGCGCCCGCCGTTCCCGCAAAGCCGATTCCCAGCGCCCCGACCGCCCCGCTGGACGGTAAGGCGCGGCTGCCGTCGCGGCATTGGCGGCGCCGTGAAGTCCTGCGCGATGCGCGCTTCTACATCTTCCTGCCCGGCCTTCTGGCCCCAAGCTTCATTGTGACCGGCCTGCTGCTGCATGGCGTTCGAATTGCCGAAACAAAGGGCTGGGGTACCGTCATCTGGGCCGAAAGCATCGTCTTCTATGCCCTGGCCAGCATCCCGTCCGGATTGCTGATCGGCGCACTGATCGACCGGAAGGGCGCGGCAGCGGCCCTGCCGCTGTTCCTGCCGCCGACCATTGTCGGAACACTGACCCTGGCCTATGGCGACGGCAGTTGGACCGCGCCGGTCTTCATGGCGATGTCCGGCCTGACCGCCGGCATGACATCGGTGATCCAGGTCGCCCTGTGGGCAGAAAGCTACGGCACGCGCTACCTGGGCGAGATCAAGGCCCTGATGACGGCGTTGATGGTGTTCTCCAGCGCCGCCGCCCCGCCGATCCTGGGCTGGATGTTCGACTGGAACTGGTCCGTCGCCGAAATCGCGATCTTCTGTTCCTGTTATGCCGCCCTCGGCAGCGTTCTTTCCATCCTGGCGGCGCGTCGCTACGCTGCCCCGACCGCACACATCAATCAGGGAGCCTAGAATGCCGAACCTGTGGCTGTTCAAATCCGAACCCGGAACCTGGGGCTGGGACGATCAGGTCGCCAAGGGCGATGTCGGTGAAGGGTGGGACGGCGTCCGGAACTACCAGGCGTCGAACAACATGAAGGCCATGAAGGTCGGTGACCGCGGCTTCTTCTATCATTCCGTCAACGAAAAGCAGATTGTCGGCATTGTCGAGGTGATCGAGGAGTACCATCCCGATCCGACCGATCCGAAGGGCCGGTTCGGCATGGTCACGGTCAAGGCCGTTCGCCCCTTCACCAAACCGGTGACCCTGGCGGACATCAAGGCGGAACCCGCGCTGGAAGACCTGCCGCTGATCAAGCAATCGCGCCTGTCGGTCATGCCGATCCCGCAGGATGCCTGGAACCTGATCTGCAGGATGGGCGACACCGATCCGTCCTGACGCGAATCTGCGGAGGCCCCGATGGGAAAGCTGGATGTGTGGTCGCGCCTGGATCCGCAAATGGCCGAGGCGCTGAAGGTCGAGGCACGGATCGCGGCGGAAACGGCCCAAGCGCACGGTCTTCAGGACGTCGACCCGAAGGACCTGGCGGCGCAGCGCCTGCAGTACAACGCAAACAGGGCGCATTGGAACACGGGCGCACCGACCATGGTGGAAACCACGGATTTGTTCCTGCCCGGCCCTTACCGGGACATTCCCGCGCGTCTTCATCGTCCGACCCAGCGTCAGGCCGATCCGTCGCCGGTGCTGATCTACCTGCATGGCGGCGGCTGGATCGTGGGTAATCTCGACACCCATGATCGCATCATGCGGATTCTGGCTCAGAAAAGCGGCTGGTGCGTGCTGGGTGTCGACTATCACCTGGCGCCGGAAGCGAAATTCCCACAGCCGCAGGACGAGTGCTGCGCCGCCGCCGACTGGATACTGGACCAGGGCACAGCCCACGGGCTGGATCCGGACCGCATCGCCCTGGGGGGCGATTCCGCGGGTGCAAACATGTCCATGTCGGTCCTGCTGCACATGAAACGTCAGGGGCGCATCGACGCGGCGCGCGCAGCCCTTCTCTATTATGGATCCTATGGATTGCGTGATTCGGCATCACGCCGGCTGTGGGGCGGCGCCGAGGACGGGCTGAGTGCCGCCGATCTGGCCTTCTTCCGGGAGTGCCTTTTCGAGAATCCGTCCGACATGACCGACCCGCGCTTCGACATCCTGGCCAATGATCTTTCCGGGTTGCCACCGCTCTTCGTGCTGGAGGTTGCCATGGATCCGCTGGCCGATGATAGCCGCGCCCTGACCGCCGCCGTCGTGGAGGCAGGCGGCATTGCCGAGCATCAGCAGGTCGAGGGCGTGCTGCATGGCTTTCTGCATATGAGCCACAGCGTCGACGCCGCCATGACGGCGCTGACCGACGGGGCCGCCTTCCTTCGGGCGCGCCACTAGGCCCCTGTCTCCGTCAGACCGCGTATCGGGCCGCCGCCTTATCCATGAACCGGGCCAGTTTCACATCAAGTTCCGACAGACCATCGCAATCATGGGTCGTCAGCACGACATCCACCTTGTTGTAGACATTGAACCATTCCGGATGATGGTCGAGTTTTTCGGCCTGCATCGCGGCGTGGGCCATGAAACCGAAGGCCTGATTGAAGGTCTTGAACCGGAAGCTGCGCCGGATCGCATCGCGGTCCTCCACGGTCTGCCATTCCGGCAGGTCCGCCAGAGCCGTTTTCCGTTCCGTCGCGGTCAATTTCGTGGCCATGGACCATTCCTCCTTACTGCTTGGGGCTGACGCGGGGGAAGTGTGGGGGTATATCACGCCGATGACCCAATTCACCCTGCCACCCAGCCTGGACGATATAGAAGCCATCGCCAACCGTCAGTTGGCCGAACTGCCGGATGCCTTTCGCCGGCACCTCGGCGACATCCTGTTCCGGATTCAGGATTTTCCGGACGACGAGACGGTCGACGCATTGGAGCTCGACTCCCCGTTTGACCTGATGGGGCTGTATCACGGCGTCGATATGAGCCGGAAATCCGTCGCCGACCCGACCCCGGGTATCGACATGATCTACCTATACCGACGACCGTTGCTGGATTACTGGTGCGAGACGGAGGAGGATTTCGAACATCTGGTGCGGCACGTGCTGATCCATGAGATCGGCCATCACTTCGGGCTCAGCGACGAAGACATGCACGCGATCGAAGACGCCGCCGAAGCGGACGATGCCGCGGAGGAAACGCCATGAGCGACGGAATCGCCGCCCGACGGGCCGCACTTTCCATGCTGGAATCGGTTCTGGATCGCGACCGCGGGCTGGATGAATGCACCGACGCCCTGACCGGGCTGGAGCCACGGGACCGGGGTTTCGCGCGACTGACCGCCTTGACGGTTCTGCGCCGGCTCGGCCAGTTGGATGTCCTGACCGACCTGTTGATGGAACGGCCGCCGCAGGGTCGGGCCCGGCGCATTCGTCACGTCCTGCGCATCGGTCTGGCGCAGCTGCTGTTTCTGGATACGCCGGCCCATGCCGCGGTCGATGCGTCGGTCGAACTGACGCGTCAGGAAGGGATGGCGAAGCTGGCGGGGCTGGTGAACGCGATCCTGCGCCGCGCGGTGCGGGAGAAGGCGGCCCTCCTCGCCCAGGATGCGGCCACCCGCGCGAACACACCGGCATGGCTCCGTGAAGATTGGGAAGCACAATTCGGTCGCGAGGTCGCCACCGCCATCGCCGATGCTCATTTGCAGGAACCGCCGACCGACCTGACCTGCCCGGGACGGGCCGACGCGCTTGCGTCGGAGCTGGGGGGTGTCCGGATCGGACAGGACACGGTCCGCCTGACCCGCGCCGGCGATGTGACGGCCCTGCCCGGCTATGCGGAAGGCACCTGGTGGATTCAGGATACGGCCGCGGCGCTGCCGGTCCAACTCTTGGGAGATGTGGCCGGGCGGCGGGTCATAGATCTTTGCGCGGCGCCGGGCGGCAAGACGGCTCAATTGGCAGCAGCGGGGGCGGCGGTGACGGCCGTCGACCGGTCGAAACCGCGTCTGGCGCGATTGTCGGAGAATCTCGAACGGCTGAATCTTTCCGCAACCGTGGTTACGGCGGATGCCACGCAATGGCAGCCGTCAGAGCCGGGGGATGCCGTTCTTCTGGACGCCCCCTGCAGTGCGACCGGCACACTGCGCCGCCATCCCGAAATTGCGCATCGGCGCGGCCCCGGGGACGTCGCGAAACTGGCCGACCTGCAGCGTCGCCTGGCCGCCGCATCGGTCGCGATGCTGAAGCCGGGCGGAGTGCTGGTTGCGGCAACATGTTCGCTTCAGCGTGCCGAAGGCCCCGGACTCCACGCGGCTCTGAGCGCCCTGAGCGACCTGGAGGCCTGGCCCATCACTCCGTCGGAACTGCCGGACTTTCCCGGGGCCGTGACGGCGGATGGATGTCTGAGGACGCACCCTGCCATGCTGGCTGAGCAGGGCGGGATGGATGGCTTTTTCGCCATGCGATTCCGGAAGCGGGGCTAACCCTTCAGCTTTGCGAGAATACCGGCCAGCGTTGTCGCCTCTCCGGCGGAAAGCCTGGCCCCGAAATGCCGCGAAATCGCTGCGGCGTAGACCGGCCACATGCGGCGTTGCACGGCGCGTCCTTCATCGGTCAGGGTCAGGATGTGGCCGCGTCCGTCCTCCACGCAGGGTTCCCGCAGGATCAAACGTTCCCTCGCCATCCGGTCCAGAAGACGGGACATGTTGTACTGGGCCAGCAGCATGCGGTCCTGAAGCTGATAGGGCCGCAATCTTTCCGGTTCGGCACGCTTCAGTTCCAGAAGAACGTCATACCAGGCCAGAGGCGGATGACCGGCGGCCTTGAGATCGGCCTCCACACGTCCGATCAGGTCCTGGGAAACCCGCACCAGCCTTGCCCAGGCATGTACGGTTTCGTCCGATGGCATATCTGCGTTTTCAATCATGCCATAGCCTGACAGATGAATGCAGATGCATCAAGCTTGACTCCCCACTCACTTCGCCCATATAGATGCAATTGCATTCACAATGGAGATTGACCGATGCCTAGTCCCCTACCCCTTCACGATGCCGGTGCCGCCCTGCTGCGGATCGCGCTGGGCATCGTCTTTCTGGCCCATTCCGCCATCCTCAAGGTCATGATCTACGGCCTGCCCGGCACCGCCCGGTTCTTCGAATCCCTCGGCCTGCCCGGCGGGTTCGCCTATATCGTTGCCGGTGCAGAAATTGTCGGGGGGATCATGCTGATCCTGGGCATTCACGCCCGCTGGGCGGCACTTGCGCTGCTACCCATTCTTCTGGGGGCGGTATGGGTACATGCCGGCAATGGCTGGCTGTTCACCGTAGCCAATGGCGGCTGGGAGTATCCGGCCTACCTCAGCGCAGCGGCCCTTGCACAATTCCTGATCGGCGACGACCGGTTTGTTCTGGTCCGGTCCTACCCCTTGCCTGGTATCGCCAGGGAGGTAGCGCAATGACCCGGACCCTGACGCTGATCAGCCACACGCTGTGCCCCTATGTGCAGCGTGCCGCCATCGCCCTGACGGAAAAGTCGGTGCCGTTCGACCGGGTCTATGTCGATCTCGCGGACAAGCCCGATTGGTTCAGAACCCTGTCTCCCCTGGGGAAGGTTCCGGTCCTGAAAGTGACGCGAGACGGCGTCGAGACCCCGATCTTCGAATCCGCGGTCATTCTGGAATACATCGAAGAAACCGAACCGTCTCCGTTGCATCCGTCGGACCCTTTGGCGCGGGCACGCCATCGATCCTGGATTGAGTTCGGTTCCCAGGTCCTGAACCGGATCGGCGCCCTGTATAACGCGCCCGACCCCGCCGCCCTGAGGACGGAAAAGGAGAAACTGGATGGGATGCTGATCCGTCTGGAAGAGGAACTGGGGGGCGCCCCCCGGACAGACATTCCTCAGACGGATGGGCCCTGGTTTGAGGGCACGCGCTTCTCCCTCGTCGACGCCGTATACGGGCCGATATTCCGGTATTTCGATGTCCTGGATCACTACTCTGTTTCAGCCATGCCGACAGACTTGGCCCGCTTGAAGTCCTGGCGGTCGGCCCTGGCTGCGCGGCCATCGGTCATCTCTGCGGTTACGCCGGATTACCCGGCCCTGCTGACTCGATTTCTGCAGCGCCGGAACAGCGCCCTGTCCCGGGTCATGGCGCATGCCGCCTGACCGGTCGGATCTAGACTACGGCCCGGCCGGTCTCCCCGTCCCGCCAGGACTGCATTTTCCGGTACAGCGTTGACGGCGCAACGCCCAGTGCGCCGGCGGCCTTCGGTACATTGCCGCCGCACAGGGCGACCGCCGCCTCGATGGTTTCGCGTTCCACCACCGCCAGGGGGCGAATTTCCGCGACGGTGGGGGCGGAAACTGTTGCGCCGCCGGAATTCGTCGGCCGGCCGCCGGAAGTAAGGGCCCGTTCGACCATCTCTTCGGTCACGGCCTCGCCGTCGTTGAGAACCACGATGTTGCGCATGGTGTTTTCCAACTCGCGGACATTGCCGGGCCAGGCGTGCCGCTGCAGTCGGTCCAATGCGTCACTGTCGATCCGGCAGAACCGCTTTCCTTCTTCCTCCGCGAAACGCTTCACCATGCTGGTAGCAATCGGTTCGATGTCGTCCGGCCGGTCCCTCAGGGCCGGCATCCGGATCGGAATGACGTTCAGGCGGTAGTAGAGGTCCTCCCGCAGATTGCCGTCGCGGATCGCCTCCGCCGGCTCACGATTGGTCGCACAGACGAATCGGACATCGACCTCCCGCTCGGTATTCTCGCCGATGCGGGTGTAACGTCCGGTCTGGATGAACCGCAGCAGCTTTGTCTGCAGGTCCATGTCCATCTCGCCGATCTCGTCCAGGAACAGGGTGCCGCCATCCGCCTGCTCGGCCGCCCCCTTCCGATCCGATGTCGCGCCGGTAAAGGCCCCTTTGCGATGACCGAAAATTTCGGACTCCATCAGTTCCCGGGGGATGGCGCCACAGTTCAGCGCGACAAATGAGCCGTTGCGTCGGGGGCTTTCGGTGTGGATCGCATGGGCGCAAAGTTCCTTGCCGGTACCCGATTCACCGGTCACGAAGACACTGGCCCGGGAGGCGGCAGCCGCCGCAATGGTCCGATAGACCGCCTGCATTGCCGCGGATCCACCGATGAAGCGATGAAATCCACCGGATATCGGGCGGGTCACGGCATCGACAATGCCGGCCAGATCATGGCGCTCCGCCGCATTTGCCACGGTGACGATCAGGCGCTGCGCGTCGAACGGCTTCACCAGGAAGTCATAGGCGCCCAGGCGCATTGCCTCGACCGCGCGGTTGACCGACCCGTGGGCAGTGATCACCACGACGGGCGCCGCCACACCGATTTCCTTCAGCTGTTTCAGGACGTCGAAGCCATCGATGTCGGGAAGTTGAACATCCAGAAGAATGACCGCCGGTTTCAGCGTCTGCGCTGCCTCAAGACCGTCACCGCCCCGCGTGCAATGATGAACCACCGCACTCTGCGAGGTGAGCTGCGCCTGATACAGCTCCGCCAGCTTTGCGTTATCCTCGATCAGCAGAATCTGCCGGCCAAGTAGCATCACGTCACCCGTTCGCTATCGCGGCGTCCCACCTTGCCGCACAGCCCCGTCCCGGACACAATTATGAACCAACACGCAGATTTGCAAAATGCAAAAACAGACTGCGACCCTAAAAACTTTGTGAACAGGAGGATCGGCCCCCATGCGGCTTAAGGACAAAATTGCGATCGTGACCGGTGCGGCCTCGGGCTTCGGTGAAGGGATCGCCCGGCGTTTCGCCGCGGAAGGCGCCAAGGTCATTCTGGCCGACATCAACGACGAAAACGGCAATCGGGTGGCACAGGACATCGGCGGGGACGCGGTCTATGCCCATGCCGACGTCACCAGCGCCTCGGACTGGCAGGCATTGGTCGAAACCGCAAAGGATCGTTTCGGACGCCTGGATATTGTCGTGAACAATGCCGGCTATACCCATTTGAACCAGCCGATGCTTGAGGTCGACGAGGCGGAGTTCGACAAGGTCTATGCGATCAACGTGAAGTCCCTGTTCCTGTCCGCCCATGCGGCGCTGCCCGTGTTCCGTGCCCAGGGCGGCGGCCAGTTCCTGAACATTGCCTCCACCGCCGGCATCCGTCCACGACCCGGCCTCGTCTGGTACAACAGTTCGAAATCGGCGGCGATCGGCGTCACCCGATCCATGGCGATTGAACTCGCCGGGGAACAGATTCGCGTCAACGCGATCAATCCAGTGGCCGGTGAGACGCCGCTGCTCAAACGCTTCATGGGGGAAGACACGCCGGAGAAACGGGCGATGTTCAAGGCATCCATTCCGATGGGACGGCTGTCCACCGCGAACGACATTGCCGGAGCCGCCGTCTATCTGTGTTCCGACGACGCCTCCCTGGTCACCGGCGTCTGCATGGAGGTGGACGGGGGGCGCTGCATATGACGGATGAGGCTCCTGCCCCCAGATTGCGGGATGTCGCTGCGATCCTGACCCCGGAACAGCAAGTCGACCTGAAAGCGACCGACGCCCCCGACTTCTATCAGAATCTGGACGTCGAATATGGCGGATTTGCAGGGCATGCCCTGATCTCCGAACACGCCTTCTCAAGCGATTGGGGCACCTGGGAACGGCATCCGGCCGGGGATGAATTCATCTATCTGCTGGAGGGCCAGGTGGAATTCGTCTGTCACACCGGCGACGGAGAGACGGTTACCCGCCTGGATACGCCCGGCCAGTTCGTGGTCGTCCCGCGCAATGTCTGGCATACGGCCCGTACGTCGGTGCCGACGCGGGCCCTGTTCGTGACGCCGGGTGCCGGGACCCAGCACTGCGACGACCCTCGGCTCTGACCCTGGGCCCGCATGCAAACGAAAACCGCCCGGCAGTTTCCTGCCGGGCGGCTTTTTTGTTCCGGTACGTCCGGTCGGCTTATTCGCCGCGCAGGATCGACAGAAGGTTCAAGATGTGGATGAACATCGTCACGAAGCTTCCGTACAGCAGCAGCGCGCCGAACAGGGCCAGACGGCCAACCTGCGTGTCACCCAGCGTGTCCATGTACCAGTTCTTGATCTGCTGCGTTTCGTAGGCGGTCAGGCCGGCGAAGACCAGCACGACGCCCGCCGAAAGGATCAGCGAGAACATGGAGGACGCGATGAAGATGTTGACGATCATCGCGATCAGCAGACCGATCGCCGCCATCATCAGGAAGCGTCCGACGCCGCTCAGGTCCTTCTTCGTCGTGTAGCCGAACAGGCTGGCCCCGGCAAACATGCCGGAGGTGATGAAGAAGGCGCGCGCCACGTCCATCGTGCCCTCGGTCGTCTGCAGGAAGTAGGCGACCATCGGCGAGATCATCACGCCCCAGAGTGCGCAGTAGACCCAGTAGAAGGCATGTGCCGCGACCGTCGACTTCATGGTCACGATCTTCGAAGAGAAGAAGCCCATGCCCAGGACTGCCGCGAACAGCACCCATTTCACCGGGCCGACCGCGATCTGCACCATGATTTCCGGGTTGCTCGCCATGAACAGGACGACAAGCCCGGTGAAAGCGACACCCAGCGCCATGTAGTTGTACACGCGCAGCATGTAGGACCGCAGACCGGCGTCGATTTCTTCGCGATCAACAGTACCGGCGCGGGTCGCGTAACGGTTCGGATTGAGAGCCATTGCTCGTTGCCCCTTTTCTACCCTCGTTGAGTTAGCCCTGCGACCACCACTATGGGCCGCAGGAGACTGATTTTCCGACGCTAATATGGGCAGAAACGCATTGAAATTCAACTGGCGCCGCACAATGGCAGTACGAAATCGACAGAGCGCCGCCCTACTCGTTCCTCAACAGCGGGGCCGCCTTCCTTCCCAATGCGGCCCAGGTTCCGGCAAAGCCGAGAGAGATCGTGGTGCCAAGGGCGACGATGACGGTCAGGGCCGCCGCTTCCGGGACGAAAATCCAATCCGCCTGCATCACCTCTTCGATCACGACATAGGCGGCGAGGCCGCCGACAAGACCGGCAATCAGCGCCGTCAGCAGACCCAACAGTCCGAACTCCAGCAGATAGGCGATCAGTACATCCCGTCGTGTTGCGCCCAGAACCTTCAGAACCACGGATTCATAAATGCGCCGGCTGTGCCCGGCCGCGACCGCGCCGGCCAGGACCAGGACGCCGGCAATGATGGCAATGGCCGCGATGGCCGTAACAGCCGTACCGAGGTCCTGAAGGATCTTGTCGACCCCTTCCAGCACTTCCTTCACGCGGATGGCCGAGACATTGGGATAGAGGTCCGTGACCGCCCGCTCCAGCGCCACTTCCCGGTCCGGCTCCAGATAGGCGGTGGCCAGATACATCTGCGGCGCGCTTTCCAGCAGGCCGGGGGAAAAGACCATCACGAAATTGATGCCAAGCGACGTCCAGTCGATCGTCCGAAGGTTGGCGATCTCCGCCTGGATTTCCCGGCCCAGCACATTGACCGTCAGCGTGTCGCCGATGCCGAGCCCGAAATACTGCGCGGCCTCCGCATCGAAACTGACCAGCGTGCGCGACGTATCGGCATAGTCTTCCGGCCACCAGGCGCCTTCGACGATCTCGCTGCCGCGTTCCGGCGGCGTTCGGGACCAGGTGATGCCCCGGTCGCCACGCAGCATCCAGGCGACTTCGGGATGCGGTTCGATCTCCTCGACCGGAACGCCGTCCAGCGCGACGATGCGACCGCGCAGCATCGGCACCGTATCGTAGCGATCCAACCCGTCGAATCCGTCCAGCGTCTCGCGGAACCCGTCAATCTGGTCCGGCTGAATGTCGATGAAGAAGTAGCCCGGCGCTTCGCCACGGAAGGTCTCTGACACCTGGCGTGACAGATTGCCTTCGATCATGGCCACCGCAATCAGCACGGTCAGGCCAAGCCCCAGCGACACGACGATCCCGCCGGTGGGAGCGCCCGGCCGGTGCAGATTGGCCATGGCCAGGGCGATGCGCGTGTCCCGCGGTCGCGGCAGTCGACGCGCCAACGCCATCGCTGCCCAGGCGGCGGCCCGGAAAGCCAGCAACGTTGCGACTGCCCCGCCGGTGAAGGCCAGCGCCACGACCGGCTGATCCGCGGACAATACCGCCAGACCGACCAGCCCTGCCGCCGCGGCCGCAAGAAAGAGTGCCATTTTCGGCCCTGGGCGTGCCGTGACGGGGTTCAGAAGATCCCGGAACAAGGTCGCGGCCGGAACGGAGCTTGCCCGCGCCAGCGGCCATAATGCAAAGACCAGTGTCGTCAGCAGGCCGAACCCGGCAGCGAGCAGCAACGGCATCGGATACAGCCCGACCCGGGCTTCCACCGGCAGCTTGTCCGCCAGCATCGGGACCACCAATGACGGTCCGACCCCGCCGAGCAACAGGCCCAGAACAATCCCGACCAGCGCCAATGCGCCGACCTGGATCAGATAGGTTGCGAAGATCGTGGCCGAGGGCGCACCGAGGCATTTCAGGGTCGCGATCGTGCCCGTGCGCTGGTTGAGGAAGGCACGTACGGCATTGCCGACACCGACCCCGCCGACCAGAAGCGCTGTCAGACCGACCAGCGTCATGAACAGACCGACCCGGTCAACGAATCGCTGAATGTTCGGCGCGGCGTCGTCCAGGGCCCGGACACGCCATCCGGCGTCGGGAAACTGCGCATTCAGGCTTTCGACCCAGCCGCCGACATCGGTCTGCGGGGGCAACAGGACCCGATGATGGTATCGGATCAGGCTGCCGGGCTGCTCCAGATCGGTTTCCGGCAGGGCGTCAATGGAAATGAAAATCCGCGGCCCGAGGTTGAATGCCTGCGTGCCCTTGTCCGGCTCTTCCAGAAAGGTGCCGCGATATTCGAATTCCGCTTCCCCGATTCGCACCCGGTCGCCCTCGTTCAGGCGCAATCTCTCGGCCAGTTGCGGGGCTGCAATCAGGCCCCATACCCCGTTCTGCCGCTGCAACGCGGACATTGTCAGGCCGTCTTCCAGCACCAGGGTGCCGTTCAGGGGATAGGCGCCATCCACCGCCTTCATCTCGACCAGGCGGCGTTCGGCGCCGTCGGCACGGATGGCCATCGCACGCATCTGCACGATCCGGGACAGAGCAGCCGTGTTATCGCGCAACCAGTCGATCTGTTCCGGGCTGGCCTCCTGGTGCATCAGCCGAATATCGACGTCGCCACCCAGCAGAACCCGGCCATCGGCCTTCAACCCCGCCTCGATCGCCGAGGCAAGGGAGCCGACACCGGCAATCGCCGCGACGCCGAGCGCCAGACAGGCCAGAAAAACCCGAAAGCCCTTCAAGCCACCGCGCAGTTCCCGCAAGGCAAATCGGAATGCGGTTCCCAGCACCGGCATCTACTCCGCCGCCTTGAGTGCCGCACCGCCGGTCAGGCGGCCGTCACGCATCTCGACCGTCCGGTCGCAGGCGCTGGCCAGTGTCGAATCGTGGGTAATCAGCATGAGGGTCGTTGCATGGTCGCGTGCCAGTGAAAACATCAGATCGACAATCTGCGCGCCCGTATCGGCGTCCAGATTGCCGGTCGGTTCATCCGCCAGAATCAGTTTCGGCTCCGCCGCAAAAGCCCGGGCCAGTGCGACCCGCTGCTGTTCCCCGCCGGACAGCTGTCCGGGATAATGTTTGAGACGGGCCCCCAGACCGACCTGGTCCAGTACCGCCGCCGCGCGCTCCGCTGCATCCCGCCGGCCGGCAAGCTCCAAAGGAATGGCCACGTTTTCCACCGCTGTCATGGTGGGAACGAGATGGAAGTTCTGAAAGACGATGCCCAGGTTGTCGCGCCGGAAGCGTGCCAGACCGTCTTCGTCCAGAGTGGAGAAATCCTGTCCGCCGACAATGACCTGACCGGACGTCGCCTGTTCCAGCCCGGAGACGATCATCAGCATAGACGTCTTGCCGGAGCCGGACGGTCCGACGACACTGACCGTTTCGCCGCGCGCAACGGACAGATCGACGCCATGTAGAATATTGACGTCGCCTGCCAGGGACCCAAGTGTTAGATGCACATCGCGCAGGGCGATCATTTCGGTTGTCGCACCTTCGTTATCGCCGCTTTGCAAATGGGATGTCATGACCCGCCTTTCCTGTACACACCAACGGCTATATGGCGCCATGCGGCGCGCGATCAATGCCGCCGCCGCTTTCTGTGCCGTGTTTCTGATGTTGTCCGCCCCCGTGGCCGCCGCAGACGACGTCGTCATCCTGGCTCTTGGGGACAGTCTTGTCGCGGGTTACGGCCTGTCCAGGCAGGACAGCTTTCCGGCCCGGCTGGAAGCGGAATTGAAGGCGCGCGGTTATGACGTGCGCGTTGTGAACGGTGGCGTTTCCGGCGACACATCCAAGGCCGGGCTCGGCCGCGTGGACTGGCTGTTCGCGGAAAAACCGGATCTCATGCTGCTGGAACTGGGCGCCAATGACGGGTTGCGCGGTCTGCCGCCGGAACAGACCGAAGCGAACCTAGCCCAGATCATCGAGAAATCGCAGTCCGCCGGTGTCCCGGTCCTGCTGACCGGGATGATGGCGCCCCCCAATCTCGGACGCGAATACGGTGCGGCTTTCAATGCGCTTTATCCCCGGTTGGCGGAAAAATATGGCACGGCCTTCTACCCCTTCTTTCTGGAGGGCGTCGCCGCCGAGGCGCATCTGAACCAGGACGACGGGATGCACCCCAACGCCGAGGGCGTTCAGGTGATCGTGGAGCGAATTGCCCCGAGCGTCATCGAAGCGCTCGAATCCGGGAACGGATCGTGACGACGGGAAAGCCACAATGAGTGGCCCCATCCCCTTCATTGCCGCCCAGGCGTCCAGCGATTCCTGGCAGCAGGCCATCGGCCAGATTCTCCCCGTCCTGCAAAAATGTGGACCGGAACACCGACTGGGCCTGATCTACATGACCCCGGAATTCGCTTCCGAGTTCGCCGATATCGAGGTGCTGCTGAGACAGTCCACAGGCGTTCCACACTGGGTCGGCACCATCGGTTTCGGCACAATCGGCACAAACCGCAGCGGGTCGCTGGACGAATGCTACGGCACCCCGGCCGTTTCCGTCCTGTTGTGTCCGTTCGCGGAAGATGCATTCCGCATATTCTCCGGCGTACGTGGGGAATCCGACCGTATCAGCGCGACCCATGAAGAGTGGCTTGCGCAGTACGGTCCGCCGATGATCCTGGCACACGGCGATTCCGACAACGGCCTTCTGGGCGGGATCATCGACGATATCGTGCAGGAGACGGACGGCTTCCTGATCGGCGGGTTGAGTGTCGGTCACGGGAATGGATCGCAGGTCGCGGACGGCGCCGATGGACAGGGGCTCAGCGGCGCCATGCTGTCGCTGTCGGAACTGCCGATCCAGACTGCCCTGAGTCAGGGATGCAGCCCAATCGGGCCGGTTCACACCGTTACTGCCGGTGAGGAACATGCCATCTTCGAACTGAACGGGCGACCGGCCCTCGACGTCTTCAAGGAAGATATCGGCGAAATCCTGTCCCGCGATCTCAATCGCTGTGCCGGATATATTTTCGCGGCCCTGCCGGTCGCGGGATCCGACAGCGGGGATTATACCGTGCGCGACCTGCTCGCGATCGATCCCCAGCATCGTGCACTTGCAGTCGGGGCCAGCATGCGGCCCGGGGACGGAATCATGTTCTGCCGTCGTGATCCGGTCAGTGCGACCGCGGATATGCGCCGCATGCTGGGCGATCTGAAATCGCGAATCGGCGACCGGCCCGTGCGCGGCGGTGTCTATGTATCCTGCGCCGCCAGGGGGCCGAACCAGTTCAGCGATCCGGCCCTGGAAACCCAGTTGATCGAGGAGACATTCGGCGCTTTCCCCCTGACCGGCTTCTTCGCCAATGGCGAATTCAGCCGCGACCGCATCTACACCTATACAGGCGTCCTGACGCTGTTCCTTTAGCCGATATCGTTATTCCTGCTTGTCAGGAGGCTGCCGACAGTTTGAAGCGCGAGGAGCACGAATGACTGTCGATCCGGCCTTCCACGTTCAGACCGCTAATGGTGCCGGTCACCGCAAACCCCGACCCCTTCCCGAACAGATTCTCTTCGAAACTGAACTTTGACCCACTCACCTTTCCGGACATTGTTTCGACGGTACCGCCTGCCCCTGTGAAGTCGAATTCCAAAGTGATCACGCGGTTGTAGTAGCGCGCTTTGACCGGAAAGACTTCACCCTTCTCACAGACCTGAGGCCCTGGCTCATTGCCTTCGCTTCGAGGTGTCGCCCCTTCACCGATGAAGCGCCCGGCATAGGCCGATCCGCGCCCGACCGGCACCGGCTCCACGGCGTTGTCGGACGATTGCCTTTTGTTATGATTGACGCTGTACAGGCCGTCCGGTTTGCCTCGGCGCCAATCTCCAGGGCTGTCCCAGACGATCTGTTTGCCGCGGGCAAATACCATACACTTGGATTTATGCCGTTTTTCGCACTCGTAGATTATCTTGGTATCGGCGAGGGCCTCACAGTGGCCCTGGTAGTTCCAAGGACAGTAATAATAGAAAGACTTTGCGCCATCCTCGGTGACGGCGAAGCTCATCGGCGTCTCACGGGAAATATAATGATCGTAGTTGCGTAGGGCACCGTCGCTGAACTGGATCGGCCCGCTGCCGGTATAGCCGCCGCGGCAACCCGCAGCACCTAGAACAAGCAATAAAACTACGAAAATGCGCATACCTGCCCCCCCAATTTGATCATCATCAGATAATAATGAATGAACCGAGCAACTCAACCTATTCGGGCACCTCTCTTCTGATTTCCGGACTTTGCCTTTTCACAAGGCGTATGAACCCCATATCTTGAGAAAGGCCCCGCCGACACCGGGGCCATTTTCTTTGTACCGGAGGGGATCTTATCGATGCGCTACAACAAGCTGGGACATACCGATATCGACGTCAGTGTGATTTGCCTGGGCACCATGACCTGGGGCGAGCAGAACACCGAAGCCGAGGGGCATGCCCAGATGGACTACGCGTTGGATCGCGGCGTGAACTTCTGGGACACCGCCGAACTCTACGCCATTCCGCCCCGGGCGGAGACCTATGGCCGGACCGAGGAGATCATCGGCACCTGGTTTGAAAAAACAGGGCGGCGATCGGACGTCATTCTGGCGTCGAAAGTCGCAGGACGCGCCGGCCGGCTGCCCTATATGCGTCCGCACCTGCATGGCGGCGAAACCAGACTGGACCGTCAGTCGATCCTGGAAGCCTGCGACGCCAGCCTGAAACGGCTCAAGACCGACTATATCGATCTCTATCAGTTGCACTGGCCGGAACGGGAAACCACCTCCTTCGACTCCGTGACCTACTCCCACAATCCCGAGCAGGACGGCTTTCCGATCGAAGAGAGCCTGCGCGCACTGGAGGAACTGGTGCAGGCCGGGAAGGTCCGATATGTCGGCGTCTCAAACGAATCGGCCTGGGGGGTCATGGAGTTCCTCCGGTTGGCGGAAACAGCCGGACTGCCGAGAATCGTCTCCATTCAGAACCCCTACAATCTGCTGAAACGGGAGTATGAGTACGGCCTGGCGGAAGTGTCCTGCCGCACCGGGGTTGGCTTGCTGGCCTACTCGCCCCTGGCGATGGGAACATTGTCCGGCAAGTATCTCGACGGCGCCAGGCCCGAAGGTGCGCGCTTGACCCTGTTCAACGAATACTTCCCGCGATATCAGAGTGATAGGGCTGTCGAAACGATCCGGAAATACGTCGATGTCGCCCGCCGCCACGGCCTCGATCCGGCGCAGTTGGCGAACACCTTCGTCAACACCCGGCAGTTCACGACGGCGAACATCATCGGGGCCACGAATCTGGACCAGTTGAAGACCGCCATCGACACCGGAGACATGACCTTGTCCGACGATGTCCTGACCGACATCGAAGCCATTCACAAGGAGACGCCAATCGGGTATTAAGGGTGTGGGGTCGATTTTGACCCCATATATAGTGGAGGCGCGCCATGATACGGCTATTCGTCGCCCTGCCCGTGCCAGCGGATGTTCGGCACGTGCTGACCGGGTTGCAGAACGGACTGCCCGGTGCCCGCTGGACCGATCCCGAGAACTTCCACCTGACACTCCGCTTCATCGGCGAGATCGATTTCGGCATGGCCGAGGATCTCGCACACACTCTGATGCGGATCGATGCCCCCGGCTTCGATGTCACGCTGGACGGTCTCGGCTGGTTCGGCAACAAGCGAAAACCCAGTGCCCTGATTGCCAATGTCCGCAAAAATGACGGGCTTCTGCATCTCCAGCGAAAGATCGAATCCGCGGCGGTACGTTGCGGATTGCGGCCAGAAAGCAGAAAGTTCCATCCGCATATCACGTTGGGACGCCTGAAGACGACCAGCATCGACTGTGCGGAGCGTTTCGTCGCCGAAAGGCGGCTGCCGCGCAATCTGGGCTTCGATGCTGATCGGTTCGTGCTGTATTCCAGCTTCCTGTCGCATACCGGGTCGATCTACACGGAAGAGGCGGACTACCCGTTACGGTTCATGACCTACGCCGCCGCGGAATAGCGCGGCCCTGGAACTTAATACGCCCCGGACGCAGCGGCAACGTTGCGTCCGGTCCGGTGGTCACAGATCTTTCCCCGCCCCATCCCTTGCCATGCCTGCCTCGGCGGAGTACCGATTCCGTCCGAGATTTATCGCGGCGCGACCGAAAGACCGCCGCCACGCAAGAAAAGGGTGGACATCATGAATGAGATCAAGACCAAGGGCCTGAGCCTCAAGGACCCGAGCCTGCTGAAGCAGCAGGGTTACATCGACGGCCAGTGGGTCGACGCCGACAGTGGCGAGACCATCGATGTCACCAACCCGGCGACCGGCGAAGTTATCGCCACGGTGCCGAAGATGGGCGCCGACGAAACCCGACGTGCCATTGAGGCCGCCAACGCCGCCTGGCCGGCCTGGCGTTCCAAACTCGCCAAGGACCGCGCCGCGATCCTGCGCCGCTGGTTCGAACTGATGCATGAAAATGCCGACGATCTGGCGCTGATCATGACCAGCGAACAGGGCAAACCCCTGCCGGAAGCCAAGGGTGAGGTCGCCTACGGCGCCTCCTTCCTGGAATGGTTCGCCGAGGAAGCAAAGCGGATGTACGGCGATGTCATCCCGCAGCATCAGGATGACAAGCGCATTGTCGTCATCAAGCAGCCGATCGGCGTCACGGCCTTCATCACGCCGTGGAACTTCCCGATTGCCATGATCACGCGCAAAGCCGGTCCGGCGCTGGCCGCCGGCTGCCCCGCCGTCGCCAAGCCCGCGTCCCAGACGCCGCTGTCGGCACTGGCGCTTGCCGAACTGGCGGAACGCGCGGGCGTACCGAAAGGTGTTCTGTCCGTCGTCACCGGCTCGGCCGGCGCGATCGGCGGTGAGATGACCGGCAACCCGATCGTGCGCAAGGTTTCCTTCACCGGCTCGACGGAGATCGGCAAGATCCTGATCAAGCAATGCGCCGACACGGTGAAGAAGGTATCCATGGAACTGGGCGGCAACGCACCCTTCATCGTCTTCGACGACGCCGACATCGACGCGGCGGTTGATGGCGCCATCATCTGCAAGTTCCGCAACGCCGGTCAGACCTGCGTCTGCGCCAACCGGATCTATGTCCAGGACGCGGTCTACGACGAATTCGCCGAGAAACTGGCCGCGAAGGTCAAGGCGCTGAAGATCGGCAACGGTGTCGATGACGGCGTCGTCATCGGCCCGCTGATCGACATGTCCGCGGTGGACAAGGTCGAGGAACATCTGGCCGATGCGACGTCGAAAGGGGCGAGTGTCCTGACCGGCGGTCAGCGCCATGCACTGGGCATGTCCTTCTATGAGCCCACGGTCCTGGCCAATGTCACACAGGACATGATGGTATCGAAGGACGAGACTTTCGGCCCGCTGGCCCCGCTGTTCCGCTTCAAGGACGAGGATGAAGTCGTCGCCATGGCGAACGATACGGAGTTCGGCCTGGCCTCCTATTTCTATGCCCGCGATATCGGCCGCGTCTGGCGCGTCGCGGAACAGCTGGAATACGGCATGGTTGCCCTGAACACCGGCATCCTGTCGACCGAGGTCGCGCCGTTCGGCGGCGTCAAGGAATCCGGCCTGGGCCGCGAGGGTTCCAAGTACGGCCTCGATGAATTCTGCGAGATGAAATACATCCTGATGGGTGGCGTGTAGGCGCCTTATCCCCCTCTCCCTCCGGGAGAGGGGGGCACCGCCACGGTCGGGTGGGGGCATGCGGCACCGAGAGGTCGCCGCGAAGGCTTTTGCTTTCGCAGAAGCACGGCTAGGTTCAATGCGTGTCTTGGGCGCTTTGATTGGGCCCCAGCCTCCACCGTGTTCCTGCGAAAGCAGGAACCTTTCAATATCCGGCACAGACAGCTACCGCCATTGAGATGGCGGCAGTCGGGTCGTTAGCCCAGATAGCGGTAGATGTAATACCGCTCCGGATCCATGTCGGCGGGCTTTTCCAGTTCCACCGAACCGTCGACCGGCACCGGCTGGTCGCTGAGGATACGGGCCCCCGGGGCCAATAGCGGCTTGAGGGCCGGGGCCAGGATCGTGCGTCCGAAATCGATGCTGGCCGGTTCGTCGCCATTGCCGACATCGCTGTGAACCAGGATCGCGCGCGGCCCCAAATCTTGCGCGGCCCGTTCCAGCTGCTCGATCACATGTCCCAGATACAGTCGGTTGTCCGGCGGAATGCAGCCGGGATGCGCGCGGACTTCCCGCTCGAAGACATAGATGTCACGGCCCGGCATGTTTTCACGCAGATGGTCGTAGGTCCGGCCGTTGCCGAGCCCCAGCTCCAGGACGATGCCGTCCTTGTCCGCGACGTCCGCCATGGCGTCGTTGAGCAGCCGGCGCTGCGCATCCATCCGGCGGATGAAGGATTCCAGTCGTGACATGGGAAAAGACTCTCTCGGGAGGCGCGGGTTACGGGTCCCTATGTAGCCCGTCCTCCCGATTTGCCAAGTCACAAACCGGTCGCACCGGATCACGCGGGCTGGAGCTTGCGGTTATCTTCGATCGGCAGATGGACCAGGGCAGCGAACAGCCCAAGTGCGGCACTGGCGATCCACATCAGATCGTAGTTTCCGAAGCGTTCGATGAATTCCCCGGCCATGACCAGCCCGATGAAACTGCCAACCTGGTGGCTGAAGAACACGATGCCGAACAGCATGCCGACATTGGCGGGACCGTGCAGCTTGGCGACAGTCAGGCTGGTCAGCGGCACGGTCGACAGCCACAGCAGCCCGATGACCGCGCTGAACGCGATCAGCACGAATTCGGTGACCGGGATGAAAAGCAGCGCCAGGGCGGCAACGCCGCGCAGGAAGTAGATCATCGCCAGTGGATATTTCGGCCGGAACGACCCGCCGATCTGTCCGGCCACGATCGTGCCGATGATGTTGAAGGCACCAATGACCGCCAGTCCGTAGGTCCCGGTGCTCTTCGGCAGGCCGCAGAGGACCGCAAAATTCGGCAGGTGCACGGCGATGAAGGCCAGGTGAAACCCGCAGACGAAGAAGCCGGCGATGAGCAGCAGGAAGCTGCGGTCGGCCATGGCGCGGCCGAGCACCTCGCCCAGTGCCTGACCCGGCGCAGCAGCCGCCGCCACCCGTTCCGCCTCGGTCGGGCGGCTTTCGCGGCGTATCAGGACCGTCAGCGTCGCGGCCGCCAGACAGATCGCCCCCATGACCAGGAAAGCGTCGATCAGGCCGAAACTCTGCAGGAAAACATCGCTGAGCGGTGAGAAGACCAATTGGCCGAAGCTGCCCCCTGCCGTCGCGATGCCCAGGAAGAGCCCGCGCCGTTTATCGCTGGTGGTACGGCCGATCGCCGCCAGAATGACAGGAAACCCGATCGCGGCCTGGGCCATGCCCAGCGCAATCCCGGCGGATGCACCGAACAGCAGATAGCTGTCCGAATAGGCCGTAACCGCGAGACCACCGGCGTAGAGCACTGCACCGGCGAACGCCACCGGCGCCGCACCGTACCGATCCGACAGACGCCCGGCGAAAGGCTGCGCGGCCCCCCATACGAGATTCTGGATGGCGAGGACGAGCGAGATCGAGCTGATATCGAATCCGGTGGCTTCCGGCATCGCCGGCAGAAAGACACCGAAGGAGATGCGCGCGCCGAAACTGACGGCCAGCAGCAGGAACCCTGCCAGCAGCACCAGGATGGCATTGCGATCGTTCGTGGACATGGATCGGACTCCCAGTTTCGCGCGCGGTTCAGGGGTGATACGCCCCATTCCGTCCGGCGTCTCGCGAAATCTGCGCAAGAATATTTCGCCGTCAGGTCACGGGTGTCCCCTTGAAACGGCGCGCGGGCTAGGCCTCCCGCACCCTGCGCCACGGCAGCAGACTGCCAAGGGCGGCCGGCAGAAGGTATCCGATCATGAACCCGGCAAAGGTATGGACGGCCCCGGAAAACGAAATCGGCACGGCCGGCACAAAGGCCTTTGCCGTATTGGTCGCAATGTCGGGTTCCAGATGGAATGCCGTTTCCAGGACAATCATGTACCAGGGCGCATCGATCAGGCGCTGATAGGCGGCCTCCAGACGCTGCCGCCGCGCCAGGGTCGCCAGCATGGCGTCGCCTTCTCCGCGAACGATGTCGTCCGGATTACTCTGGAAGTGCCGGACATAGTCATAGCGATCCATGCCGGCCTTTTCCGCCCGTTCGTCCAGCGCCGCGATCTGAAGGGTCAGTTCATCCAGTGCCCCGCCGACGCGCTGGGTGTACTGCTGATGGAATTCCGGAAACTGCGACATCGCCACCGCGAACAGCAGCGCAAACAGGATATGCAGCTTCTTCAGCATCGGAACGGCCCCCACCCAATTCGACAGCGGGGATCATAGACCGACTCCGCCCCAGATTGCCAAGTGCTGCGTCACCACGTTTCGGACTGATGCCTCAGCTTTGCAGGTTCTGCGCCAGGAATCCGGTCGTCCGGTCCCAGGCCAGGGCGGCGTCTTCCTGATCGTAACGGGCACTGGTCGGGTTGGCGAAGGCATGATCGGCCTCATACCAGTAGACCGTCAGGCTCTTGCCGGCATCGGCCATCGCAGCAACGAAGCCGTCGACCATGGGTTTGTTGATGAACTTGTCCTCGGTCGCGAAATGTCCCAGCACCGGACCGGCCAGGGGAGCCAATTCCTCCGCCGTCTTGTTGACCCGGCCGTAATAGACGACCGTCGCATCGACGGGGCTCGCCAGGGAGGCATTCAACGACCATCCGCCGCCGAAACACCAGCCGCAAGTGCCGACCCTGCCTGTTCCGGCCTCATGGGTCTTCAGGAAATCCGTCCACATAGTGCAGGTCTCGACCGCGGTCTGCGGATCGTCGCCCACCTTGCCGATCAGGGCGCGCGCGCCGTCCGGATCGGTCGCGACCTCGCCATCCATCAGGTCGATGGCCAGCGCGATATAACCCTGGGCGGCAAAATCGGCCGCAACCGCCTTGATCTGGTCGTTCAGGCCCCACCATTCATGAATCAGCATTACCGCCGGGGCGGGTGTCGTCGCCGGCATCGCCAGGGATGCCGTGACCGTCTTGCCGCTAGCGGTTTCGCCCTGCAGGTCGGTCAGGCCCGCCGCCGCTGCGCGCGCCAGTTCGGGGTTCGCCAGTACCGTCGCCAGCGGCAACGTGCCCAATCCGGCGCCCATACCCTTGATGACATCCCGTCTTGCGAACATGACTTTCCTCCCTGATGACACAAGTTGCGGCCCGCAGTGTGCCGCCGTTCCGGGAAAGATTTAAGTCACGAATACGCGACGAAAAGGACCGGTCAGCGGGTTCCGAACAGCCGATCCCCCGCATCGCCCAGGCCGGGAATGATGTAGGCCTTCTCATTCAGCTTCTCGTCCAGAGACGCCGTATAGACCGCGACGCCGGGATGGGCATCGGCGAAGACCCGCATTCCTTCCGGGGCGGCCACAAGCGACAGGAAGCGGATGTTCTGTTCCTCCACGCCGCGATCGACCAGTACTTTCACCGCATGGGCGGCGGAATTGCCGGTCGCCAGCATCGGGTCGCACAGGATGAAGAGGCGGCCGCCCGGCTCCGGCAGATTCACGTAGTACTCTTCCGGCATCTTGGTATCCGGATCGCGATAGACGCCGATATGCCCGATCCGCGCCGATGGCATCAGTTCCAGCAATCCGTCGACCATGCCCAGCCCGGCCCGCAGCACCGGTACGATCGCCGGCTTCCGACCCGCCAGAACCGGCGCACGCATATCCTGCAGCGGCGTTTCGATGTCGACCTTGGTCAGGGGCACGTTACGGGTGATCTCGTAACCCATCAGAAGGGCGATTTCCTTCAGAAGGGTCCGGAACATGTTCGTCGGCGTGTCCTTCTTCCGAAGGAATGTCAGTTTGTGCTGCACCAGCGGATGATCGACGATGTGCAGGGAGGGAAAGTCTTTATGCGTGCGCATGGCGGCGGGCGCTCCTCTGGCTTTCCGGCGGCGGGGACGGCGCGGGCGGCTGGTCGGACTGAATGTAGTTGCGAGGCCGCAGAATAGTGTGCGGCGGCGGTTGGAACAATCGCGGAAATGCCCTTTTTACCCTGGCGGATGGTGCCGGTCCCACGGGTCGGGTATGGTGGTTTTTTATGGCAATCTGTGAAGAATCGCCGATTCTGAGGACTTATTCGCTGTTTCGTAAGGATCACATTCGCTGATGAGCGACGACAAGGACCGCGCCGCCGCCAATGCAAACGCTCCCGGCCGAGCCAAGGTGGCCCGCTTCCCGGGCGGCAGGCGGTTCGGGGATTCGGCCGTACCGGAGGATGTCCAGCGTCTGGCCGACAAGGCCCAGCGCCGCTCGCGGATCGTCGGGCTGGCGGCGGCGATCGTAACCGTCGGCTGGATCGCGATGGCCGGCAGCTACCTTCAGGAGCTCGGCGGTCTGCAATTGATCGACGTCCTGCTGCCCCATGAGATCGGGGCGATTGCCACCGGGTTCGTCTTCCCGCTGATTCTGTTCTGGATATTCGCTCTCTACATCCGGCGGTCCGAGGATGTCCGCATCCATACGGAAATGCTGCGCCGGCAGATGGACCTGCTGACCGTCCCGGTGGAACAGAACGATCTGCGGGTGCGGCGCGTCGCCGACATGCTGCGCGATCAGGCGGACCGACTGACCCAGGCCGGCGATGTGGCGATCGCCAATCTGGGCGACCTGGCGGATGCACTGCGGGAGACTACGGACCTGCTGGATTCCGCCGCTCACCGGGCCGAGGACAAGGCCAGCGACATGCGCAAGGGGCTGTCCGCACAGGCAGATCGCCTGGAAAGCGTCGCGGACCGCATGGAGCGACACCGGCGCGAGATCGAGGAATCCGTCGAGACCCAGTCGGAAACGCTGATGAAGGCGGCGACCAACGTCCTGGAAACCACGGATTCGGTCACCGCATCGCTGAAGATTCAAGCCTCGGACACGGTCGCTGCGTCGGAACGGGCGGCCGAGGAAATCCGCAGCATCGGCGATCTGTTCCAGGATTACACCGACCGGCTGACCCATGCGACATCCGTTGCGGAGAAGCAGAGCGCCGGCGCCCGCGACACCCTGGACGGCAGCATCAAGGCACTGGGCGACGCGTCCGACAACGCCCGGGAGAGCGCGTCCGCCATTGCACGCAATCTGAAGGAAGAGGTCGACCGGATCGGCGCCCGCCTGAAGGATGCCTTCGAGCGGCAGACCCTGGAGATGACCGGGTTCGCGGACCGCAGCGAAAGCCGCATCACGCAGTTGAGCGAGATCCTGACCCGGCAGGCCGGCCTGCTGGAGGAATCCGTCGCCCAATCGCTGGCCCGCCTGGACGAAGGCATGACCGAAAGCCTGAACCGGGCCACCGACCGCGTCGACGGCATCGCCGATTCGACGGACGAGACCGCCGCCCGCTTCGGCAGCCGTCTGGACGAGAGCGTCGGCACGGCGAAGGCCGATCTGGACAAGGCGCTTCAGCGCACCGAACAGCAGATCGAGGAAATCACCCTGTCATTGCGACAGCAGTCGGAAGACCTGACCAAAACGACCGACGGTCTGGCGACCCATTCTGACACCGTTCGCAGTTCCGTCGCCCGCCAGATGGAGGAGTTCACGGCCCTGATTGCCGCTCTGGCGGAACAGGCCGACGCGGTGAACGCGGAAAGCGACCGGCAGCGCAAGGGCCTTGCGGCGACATCCGAACAGGCGACCGCGCAACTGCGGGAAATGGGGGTCGCACTGCGCGAACAAGCGGGTGAGATCGCCAAGGCGAGCGATCTGGCGGCTGCCCGGTCGGAATCGATCCGCGCTTCCTTGCGTCAACAGGCCGGCGAACTGACCGCGGCGTCGGAGGCCACCGCCAAGCAGGCCAAGGAGATCGAAAGCCTGCTGGCCCAGCGCCTGTCGGCAATCAAGGACGCCATGGCGGAAGGCATGGAGACCCTGGACGATACGTTCGACCCGGCGATTGCACAGACCCGCGGCATGGTCGAAATGCTGAAGAAGCAGAGCCATTCCCTGCGCGAGGCCGCCGACTGGTCGGCCAGCCACGCCCAGCAGCTAGGCGAAGTGCTGACCAAGAATTCCAACGCCTTGCGCGAGGCGGCCGATCGGGCCACGGGCCAGATTCGCGAAATCCGGCACGGTCTGCAGCACGAGACGTCGGAGTTGGAACGGGTTACGGACAAGGCGAGTGGCGACGCGATCGCAATCCGCGAACGGCTGGCCGCCGATGCGGAGGCGCTGCGGGCGCTGGCGATTCAAATGGCAGAACAGCGCGAAGCGCTGGACAATCACGCGGAAAGCCAGGCGGCAACCCTGCTTGAAGCGTCGCGCACCGCCGTCGAGAAGGGCGGCGAACTGGACCGGATGCTGCAGGCGCGGGTCGAGGATATGGCGGCGATCACCGACGAGGTCTCCCGCCGCCTGACAGAGGCCGGCGGTCTGTTCCGCAGCGAGACCGGCGAGATGCGCCAGGCGACGCAGACGGCGCTGACCCTGCTGGAGCAGGTCGGTCAGACCTTCCACAACCAGGCCGAACAGCTCACCACCGCTTCGGTGCAGGCCGGAATGCAGATCGCCGACAATCGCGAAGCGCTGAAGCGTCAGGCCGACGCGCTGACCGGTGCGGCCGAGGCCGCATCACGCTCGCTGCAACTGATTTCCGATGCCTTCGCGCAGCAGGCGGAGGGGGTCGAGGAACGGACCGAACTGACCGCGGAGCGCGTCCGCGCCCTGATCGAGATGTTGCGCACCCAGTCCGGCGACATCGCCGCGGCCGGCGATCTCGCGAACCAGCAACTGGCCCTGGTCGGCCGGACGCTCAGCGAGCAGGTCTCGGCGCTGGAACGGGCGGCGGGGGCCTCCAAGGGACAGTTGAAGGACCTCGTCGACACCCTGTCCGAACGGACGCAGCAGATGATGAAGGCCGTCGACGAATCCGAAGTTCGCTCGTCGCGCGCCGCAGAGAAGTTCCAGGGCCAGGTCGAGCGCCTGACCGAGGCTTCGCTGCGCGCCGAGGAACAGTCGGAACAGATCAAGCTTCAGGAGGAGGAACAGCGCCGCGACCTGTTCCTGAAGACCGCGCGCTACATCGTCGAGGAACTGAATTCGATCTCCATCGACCTGACCCGCGTGCTGCAGGGCGAAGTGCCCGAAGCGGACTGGCGGCGTTATGTGAAGGGCGACCGGACCGTCTTCACCCGGACCCTGCTGCGCACCCGTCAGGCCTCCATCGTCAAGACGGTCATGGACAAGATCCGCCACGACCCGGACGCCCGGAAATACGTGCTGCGCTACATCGACCAGTTCGACCGCCTGCTGTCCGAAAGCGAGATCACCGACCCGGAGCACCTGCTGCACTCCACCTTCCTCACCTCGGATGTCGGCAAACTCTACATCCTCCTCTGCCGCGCCACCGGGCGGGAGGAGTGACAACGATCGACGTCAAGGTCGGGGCAGTTCAATGTTTTGCGGCTAACCGTCCTCAGCTACCACAAAACTGACGTTGCGCCCTTCCCTGTCACTGCCGACTGCAGAAAGTGGCTCGACGTCCTTCCCGGCCTCAATCTTTCCGGTTGCGATCAGGCCGTCCCGACAAATGACGCCCCAAGAGCCGCTTCTCCCGGCGTCGGCGCGGTTCAACTCGCCAAGACAAGCGCCACGAGACGTTGTCACCAGCTCCAAGCGCATTGCTTCTCTTTCCGGGTCAATACGGATGTTGCCGACGCCCTCTTCGCCCCCCCAGATTACATCCAGGTAACGATACCTCGCATGGTCGCTTTCCATGTCTTCGGCTGTAGGCACACTGATGCGACGCTGAGAATTGGTTCCCCAAACA
This sequence comes from Alphaproteobacteria bacterium, assembly GCA_033344895.1. NCBI lineage: Bacteria > Pseudomonadati > Pseudomonadota > Alphaproteobacteria > Alphaproteobacteria bacterium. Next base: position 2,198,723 of record JAWPMN010000001.1, on the reverse strand, counting down.
ATGTCCCGTCCAAGTGCGTAAATGAGGCATCGCTTGCCGGTTTCCCGTTCGCAATGATGGACGATGTCAATTGCTACCAGCCCCCTGCAGGCCAGGTTCGTCTTGAGCAAGCAGGTCACGCCATTGGCGTCGGAGCCATCCTCCGTGACCGCGAAACCCATAGGCACCTTCGCAGTCATATATCTCTGAAGCTTCTTCTGAACGTCCAAGGACAGTGTGACCGGTCCACTGCCTATCAGAGACGCCCCGCTATCCGGCCCCCCGGTCGACTGGCATCCCGCGGTGATGATACAGCCCAAAAGGACTGCAGCCAAAGATCGATACATGAATGCCCCCCTCTCTCAGAAGGGGAATGTAGCAAATGACGGGAGCGCCACAACCGGACACTACCTCTGGCCGTCGCCGACCGAGATCTGGTCCTGGGTCAGGCCGCCCATGCGGGCGTGGATGCGGCCGCCGTCGGTCATGGCAAGAACGAACATCAGTTCCTTCGCGCGCGGGGCGTCCGCGACCTGAACGGTGACGGTGGAGAAGTGGCTGCGGACATAGGCGGCGTTGATGTGGTGGATCGGCACGTCGAGGCTGGTTCCCGCAACACCGACCTTCTTGGACGACGGCACGATGGCCTTGGCATCGCCCAGCAGACGGCGCATCGCATAACCGCCCGGCACATGCCACAGCGCCCCGTGCTCCAGTTCCCCGTCGATCCCGACTAGCGAGCCCTTGCCATAGGCCTCGACCCGGTCCGCCGGGCAGTCCAGCGCCTTCAACAGTGCCGCTGCCATCTCGTCGCCCAACGGCTTCAGGGGCTCCATGCCTGCCTGCACATCCTCGACATAGCCGCCGGCATAGGGGTTGGCGATGATGGCGGCGGACCAGGCCACGGCGACCGGGCGATCCGGCGTCGGGCCGAATTCGTGGCGGATCTCCTCGCGATGGGTAACCAGTTTACGGATGGCGACGTCGAAGCTCATGGCGGTTTCCTCGGGCACTTGGTTTTTCGGTTTAAGTGGTCAGTCGGGAAAGTTCAGGGCGGGCGGCGCCAGCGCGCTCATCGCACCGACGATTCGGCTTTCCCCGCGTAGAAACAGGATTGCATCTTCGATGGCGCCTTCGCGGCGATAGGACTCGGCGCGGCTGACCCCGCTGTCCAGCGCCCGGGCCACGGCATCCATCCGCATATGGCCGACGGCGACGGTGACCGGACGATCCCCCAGATCGCTGTCCGGGTCCAGCGCACTGGCCGGTTTGCGTTCGATGGCGGGGTGATCGATGTCGACGGCGCTGGCAATCATGGTAGCCGCTGCATCGGCACTGGCCGCATCGCGCGCAAGCACCGTCACCGCATCCGCAATACCAAGGGAATGGGATCGGCCGGCCCGGCCGCTTGTGGCCACGCCGCGCACCGGGCTGGCGGCATCGATCTTCAGGCGCCCGCCCGCCGTCCCGCGTTCCAGATCGGAGATCAGGCCGATTTCCATGACCTGGCCCGGGGTCAGATGGAAGGCAATGTCGCCGCCATCATTGACATAGGCCTTTGCCAGACCGGCTGCACCGGTCATGGCCTCCAGCACGTGGTCCGCAACCGCTCCGGCCACGGCTGCCATGGGGGTCACGAAGGCATCACCGGGCAGGGCATTCACCGCGCGGTGCATGCGCCGCGCAACCGGGCCGGACGGCGCGGGTCCTTTCGCCTGCCGCAAGACCGGCAGTTCGGACACCAGCATGTCGAGCAGATCCGCAAAACAGGCCTCTGCGGCGGCGTAGGCGGCTTCCACCGCACCCGCGTCGCCGATCGCCTCCGCGATCAGGTCGATCGGTCCGTGTTGCAGATGCAGTCTGTTGCCGTCTAGCCGTGCCGCGGCAGGACCGGTCATGACGTCAATCGCCTCCAATCGGCCAGGGATTGGTCGCGGGCCAGGTCTCGGCACGCAGGGCGACCCGGCCATCCGTCAGATCGGCCAGCGGCACGATCGACCCGGTATGACCGCCCAGCCGCGCAAAGTCGTCGCGCGGCAGAGTGAATTCCAGCGGCGCCACCAGCGCCGGTGTGGGCACAGAGCCGAAACTGTTGTCTGGCATCCTCATGACGTCGACCATAACCGTGATCCCGCCACCGGGCCAGACGTAGCAGGGGGCACCGCCCATCGTGACCCGGGTAAGCGCATCGCGTACCGAGCGCGTCAGTCGGACCGGATTTTCAGTGACACCGGCGCGCAGACTGCCGCCGGCCCCGGCAACGAAGGCGACCGAGCACAGGGCGGGTTCGCAATTCTCCGCAATCCGGTCGACGACAATCTGCAGGGGCCCCGGCATTTCCTTCGGAACCGGGGTCAGGTCCCCGTCCAGTTCGCAATAGATCGCATCCTCGCCGGTCGTACTGACCATCAGCAGGCGCAGACCGGGCCAGGCGGTCTTTGGATCGATCTTCTGGATGATCGACAGCGGGTCGGTGATATCCGTCCCCCCCCAGCCGGATCCCGGCGCCGCGACCTGAAAGTACCGACCGGGGGTCGATTTCCGCCCGCGCACCCGGATGCCTGCGGGTTTCATGTCCAGATAGGCCCCGGCCTGATGCTCGCTCAAGACCCCGGTGATGTGATCGTCGACGACGATGACTTCATCGACATGACCGTGCCATTGCTGGGCGAAGATGCCGATGGTCGCGGAACCGCAGCCGACGCGCATGCGCTCTTCGGCCTCGCCATCGACGATCGGCGCTTTGCCGGCCTGCACAACCACCTTTGCGCCGCCTTCGATTTCCAGTTCGACCGCGTCCTTGTTGCAGAGCGACAGCATGGTGGCGCAGGTCACGACGCCTTCCTTCTTGGAACCGCCGGTCAGGTGTCGCACGCCCCCGAGGGACAGCATCTGAGAGCCGTATTCCGCCGTTGTGACATGGCCGACGGGTTCTCCATTGCACAGGACGCTGGCCTGTTCCGGACCGAGATGACGGTCGGTATCGATCTTCACCTTGACGGAGCAGTAGCTGAAAATTCCCTCGGTGACGACGGTGACGGTATCGACCCCCTGCCAGCGGCTGCCGACGATGAAGGGGGCCGGCTTGTAGTCCGGATAGGTCGTCGTCGCACCGATACCCGAAACAAAGACCGGCGCGTCGGCGGTCAGCTTACCGGACCAGTTTTCCCCATCCTTCAGAAAGGGGACCAGTTCGCCGGTTTCGTTCTCGACCGTCTTTCCCATCAGCACCAGCGGGTCGGTACGGACCAGGACCCCGCCTTCATTGGCGTAGCGGTCGCAGGCGCCGCTGCGCCCCTCGCGAATGCGGCACAGGACCGGACAGGCGTCGCAGCGGACGATATCCGCATCCTTTTCCTTCGGGTCGACCGGGGCGGCCTCTACCGCCGGGGCAACACGCGTTTCCGTCATTTCGAGGCCTCCCGGATCGCGTCCAGAACCCGGTGCGGCAGGGCCGGAACCCGGGTAATGCGTGCCCCCGTCGCGTGACGAATGCCCCCCAGAATGGCCGGCGCCGTCGGAATCAGCGCGGGCTCACCGATCCCCTTCGCGCCGAAGGGCCCTTCCGGATCTTCGACTTCGACCAGAATGCACTCGATGTCGGGCATGTCGCCGAAGGTAGGGATCAGATAATCGTGCAGGTTTTCCGTACGACCCGGTAGATATTCCTCCATCAGCGCCAGGCCCAGCCCCTGAGCGATACCACCGTGAATCTGCCCTTCGACCAGCGTCGGATTGACCGCGCGGCCGACATCATGCGCCGCCACCATGCGGCGGACCTTGACCGTCCCCAGCTCGATATCGACCGAGACCTCCGCAATCTGCGCCGCGAAGCCGTAGGAGATATAGGGAATGCCCTGCCCGTCGTGATCGAGCGCCGTGGTAGGGGGGTCGTAGGTGCCCTCGCCTTCCAGCACGGCACCGGACGGTCCCTCAGGCAGGTCTCGCAGGTCCAGATGGCGGACCGCGCCATCCGATTCCTCGATCCGCAACACGGCGCCGTCGGCGACGATTCTGGCCTCCGGCCCTGCATTGCCGCGCTTCAGGATTTCGGCGCGAAGGGCCGCGCCGGCGGCCTGTGCCGCGCGGCCGGAAACCAGTGTCTGCCGGGACGCGGAGGTCTTTCCGGCATCGTAGGTCAGGTCCGTATCCCCGGTGACCTGACGGATCAGGGAAACCGGAACGCCCAGCGCGTCGGCACAGATCTGCGGCATGATCGTATAGCTGCCCTGGCCGATATCGACCGCGCCGTTATACAGGGTGAAGACACCGTCCCGGTCAACCGTCACCCGCATGCGCGAGGGATTCGACATCGAGGTGTTCCCGCAGCCGTACCACATGCAGCCGATGCCGACACCGGTCCGGATTGGTCCCTTCGCCCCGGCATTGGCAGCCTCCGCGGCCGCACGCCAAGCCCGCCAATGCGGCCGAACAGCCTCCAGACATTCCGCCAGTCCGGAGGACGGGCCCATGACCTGGCCGGTGGCGGTGGTATCGCCTGGACGGATGGCGTTGATCAGCCGGAATTCCAACGGATCGATGCCCAGCTTCAACGCCAGATCGTCCATCAGGGTCTCGCCCGCGATCGCCCCCTGCGGCACACCGAATCCCCGGAAGGCGCCGGAAGGCGGGTTGTTGCTGTGCAGGGCGCGGCTGGTCGCCCGGACATGCGGCACCCGATAAGGCCCCGTGGCATGGACCGGCACGCGCCCTGCCACGGTCGGCCCCCAGGACGCATAGGATCCGGTGTCGAAATCGGCATGGAAGATCATGGACGTCAAACGCCCATCCCCGTCCGCCCCAAGACTGGCCTCGACCAGGGCGGGATGGCGCTTGGTGCTTGCGCGCATGGAATCCGGCCGTGAATAGACCGTTCCGACCGGCCTTTTCAGGAGCCAGGCCGCGACCGCCAGGATCGGTTGAACACCGACATCCAGCTTGCCCCCGAAACCGCCACCGCAGGTCGCGGGCACGATCCGAACATCGGCGTCGGTTATGCCAAGAACGTCGCGGACCTCCTCCTTGTCCATATAAGGCGCCTGGGTCGACGCATAGACTTCGATCCGGTCACCGATCCGAACCGCGTAACCGGCCTCCGGCTCGATATAGGCGTGCTCTACGAAGGCGGTGCGGAACCGGCCGTTCGAGGTCGCAACCGCTTCTGTCATTCCCGCTTCGGCATCACCGCGCACGACGCGGCCCCGGATCAGGGTGTTTTTCTCGGGCTGATCGGGATGCAGTGCCGGTGCATCCTCCGCTGTTGCCATCTCCATATTCGTGACGGCAGGCAGGGCTTCCCAGGAGATCGGGATATCCGAATCCGGTATCTGCTCGATCGTTTCGCGGTCGCCGACCAGCGCCAGGACCGCATCCCCGCGATACAGCACACGGTTTTCCGCCAGAACCGGCTGATCCTTGATATGGGGATAGATGCCGTAGCCGTTTCGGCCCGGAATATCCTTTGCGGTCAGCACCCGAACAAGGCCGGGCCATTTTTGATGAAGCGGTGCAAAATCCCCCAAAGTGAACCGCGCATGGGCATGGGGAGACCGCACGACACGAAGGCTGAGACAACCGTTCGGCCATTTGTCGGCACCGTAGGTCTCCCGGCCTGTCAGCTTGCCGCTCGCATCCATACGCGTAATGCGGCTGCCGACGGCATGTCCAGAATCGGGGTTTTCCGGAACCGGCCCGTTTCCGGCGGTATCCAGAACGGCTTCGACAATCTTCGTATATCCGGTACAGCGGCACAGGACCCCGCCGAGCGCGTCCATGACCTCCTGCCGCGGCGGGTTCGGAGATTTCGACAGAAGCGCCGCCGACGCCATGATCATTCCGGGTGTACAGATCCCGCATTGGGCCGCGCCATGCCGATCGAACGCATCGCGAAGGCGGTCGAGGATCGGATTGTTTTCCGCCTCCGCCGTGACGATTTCCGCACCCTCCGCCTGTCCGGCCGGAACCAGGCAGGCACAGACCTGCTCCCCATCCAGCAGCACGGTACAAGCCCCGCAATCCCCGGCGTCGCAGCCGATCTTTACCGACTGCACGCCCAGACCGTCGCGCAGGACGCGGCTCAGCCGTGTCTCGCCGGATTGGGAGACCCGGTGAGACACCCCGTTCACGGTCAGGGACAATGTGTCCTTCAGCGCGACGTCGCTCATGCCGCCTCCTTCGCATCGAAACGTGTGCTCAGATCCGTCAGCAGCCGACGAACCAGGATTTGTGCCGCCTGCCGACGGTAGTCGGCGCTGGCCCGGGGATCATCGATCGGGGTCAGATGATCGAAATGACCTGGATCGACCACAGCGGCGGGATCGTCCCGGATGGCTCTGCCGACCAGCGCCTCTTCCAGATCGGGCAGTCGGCGGGCGACCTCGCTGCAGGCGCCGACGGAGACCGCGGCGCCGGCAATCCGGTCCGCCGCATCGACCTCCAGAACCCCAGCGACCATTGCAATGGATATGACCAGGTAATGACGCGCCCCAAGCTTCAGGAAGGCGCCGCGCGAATTGGCTGCGGGCTTAGGAACCTCAATTCCGGTGACCAGCTCCGTCGCGTGCCGGGCGGTCTGACGGTAACCGGTCAGAAACGCCGACAGCGGCAGGCGACGCTCCCCGTCCAATCCAGCCAGGACGACCGTCGCGTCCAGGGCCATGAGCGGCGGGATGCCATCTGCGGCGGGGGATGCGTTGCACAGATTGCCAGCGACCGTGCCGCGATTCTGAATCTGCCGCCCGCCAACTTCCGCCGCGGCGGCCTTCAGCCCATCGAATGCCGCCGGAAGCGCGTCCGATTCCCGGATTTCCGACCAAGTGGTGTTCGCCCCGATCCGGATAATGTCGTCCCGGATCGAAATGCCGCGCATCCCTTCGATCCTAGAGACATCCAGCACCGGCTCCGCCGGCCCCGGCTGAACACGGGCTGGGAAATGATCCGTCCCCCCGGCAACGATACGTCGGTTTGAATCCGCGCTCAGAATCTGTAGTGCCTGCGCAAGGTCTGTCGGCCTTAGATATGTCCCCATCACGGCCATACTCCCGAAACCCTGTTATTGATTTTTGTTTGTGTACATATGAAGTGTGCGCCGGAATGTTCCGGCTCGCAACAGGGAATTCCTTTCATCCGCAAATGCCCGGTATCCGAATACTGACCCACACAACCCCGGTAACGATTTATTAAGTATAACAGACCAGTATCCTCGAACCATCGGAGCGAACGGGCTGGCACACCACCTCCAGGATCGATAAAAAATATCGCATCACGTGTAGTCGCCCAATCCTTCGAGCGATGCAGGAAAGTTTGAACAAACCTCAATAACACCTTGAAATTAATTATGAATAGGGGCACAGTCCCATCGGGTCGTTCTTGAGGACGGGAGATATTCGGGGGTGAGAGGGTCTAGGCCCTCTGTTTGTGTGCGTGATACATTCATGCAGTCCTTAAGGAGGGTGCCCGGTTGCCTAAGAACGGGTCGAAATCGCGGGAGTCCGATACACTTGCCGGGCTGGCTCTGGGAGCTTCCGGCGACCTGGGTTATCGCTGGAACCTGAAGGATGACCGGATCGACTGGTTCGGAAATCCGAAGATCGCGCTCGGCACCACCTCCTTCGATGAAATCCTGACCGGTGAGAACTTCGGGGAACGCATCAACCCCGAGGATCTGGCGCGGCGTCTGCAGGTGCTGAATCGTCATTTCGCTACCGGCAAGGCCTATGACTGTGAATACCGCATCCGCCGCAAGGACGGCGCCTTCTGCTGGGTACATGACCGGGGTGGCGCGGTTTACGACAAGTCCGGCGCGCCGGACTGCATGTATGGCACACTGCGCGTCGTTACCGGCCGCAAGCAGCAGGAGAGCCTGCTGGAACACCGGGCGAACTACGACGATCTGACCGGCCACCTGAACAAGGTCCGCCTGCGCGAGGCCCTGCAGAACGCCCTGTCCTATAATGAACGCTACAAGGTTTCCGGCGGCTATCTGGCGATCGGGATCGATAAGCTGTCGATGATCAATGACGGCTATGGCCACGAGACCGCCGACGCCGTGATCATCGGTGTCGGGCAACGGATCGAGCGCTGCCTGCGCGTCACCGACGTGATCGGCCGGATCGGCGGGGACCGGTTCGGCTGCGTCCTGTCCCATTGTGACGAACAGGGGCTTCAGATCACGGCGGAAAAAATTCTGGATTCCTTCCGATCGAGCCCGATCGAGACACCAAGCGGCCCCGTTCACATCACTGTTTCCGTCGGCGGAACGCAGATTCCGGGCTTCATCCGGACCGCCCTGGACGCCATGACCGGCGCCGAAAGCGCCCTTTCGGAAGCGAAGAACCAGGGACGAAACTGCTTCATCGCCTATCAGGTAACGGAAGAACAGCGCCTGCGTCAGCGCACCAATATCGCGTTGGGCGAGAAGGTCATGAAAGCGCTGGACGAGGGCCGCATTGTCCTCGCCTATCAGCCTGTCGTCGACGCCGGATCGCGGGAGATCGCCTATTACGAGACGCTGATCCGGATGATTGACGACGATGGCAAGATCGTCTCCGCCGGCCAGTTCATTCCGGTGGTCGAGAAACTGGGCATGATCCGCCCGCTCGACCTGCGGGCGCTCGAACTCGCCGTAACCGACCTGCGAAACCACAATGAGGTCCGCCTGGCGGTCAATGTTTCCAGCCTGACGGTGACCGACCCGGCCTGGCTGCGAACCCTGGTCAGCCTGATCAAGGGACGCCCCGACATCGCCAAGCGGCTCACGATCGAGATTACCGAAACCGCGGCATTGGAAGACTTCGACGTAACCGCGCGCTTCGTCAGCTCCGTCCGGGATCTGGGCTGCAAGGTTGCGCTCGACGATTTCGGGTCCGGCTATACCTCCTTCCGACACATGAAGTCGCTGACGGTGGATGTGGTGAAGATCGACGGCGCCTTCGTGACGGATGTCGCGACAAACCGGGAAAACCAGATGTTCATCCGAACCCTGCTGGGTTTGGCGGACGGGTTCGGATTGCAGACGGTCGCGGAATGCATCGAAACCGGTGAAGAGGCCGACATTCTGACGACAGAGGGTGCAGATTATCTGCAGGGCTGGCATTTCGGGAAGCCGGAGGTCGAACCAGAATGGCGGGTCGGCAAGAAGCCGAAACGCGGCGCGGCGCGGTCCGGACGTGCGACGAATGTCGTCTCTCTGCACGCCAAGGGCAAAAAGGCCTGACCGTCCCCGGGGAACGGTGACGGTCCGCTACGGCATCTGCCTCAGTTTTTTTTGAAACGACCGGCGGTGCGCCGACAGATCAGGACTTGCCCTCCTTCAGGGCCCGCAGCTGCTTCTGCATTTCCTCGACCTGTTTCTCCAGCGCCTCGACCTTTTCGCTGCCGGACCGGGCCTTCCCTTCGGTTTTTCCCGGCGCATCGCCTTCGCCGCCGAACGGCGAGAACATCTGCATGGTGCGCTCCAGCATGGCCATGTTCTGCTTGCCGATTTCCTCAAACGAGCCGAACGGGAAGACCGAGCCGAATGTCTCCTGCATGTAGTCCTGCATCTTCTCCTGATTTTCGGAGAAAGAGCGGATCGAGAAATCGAGATATTGCGGCAGCATCATGCGATGCATGTTGTCACCGTAGTATCCGATCAGGCTGCGCAGAAAGCTGATCGGCAGCAGGTTCTGGCCGTTCTTGCTTTCCTCTTCGACGATGATCTGCGTCAGGACGGCCCGCGTGATGTCTTCACCGGTCTTCGCATCATAGACCGCGAACTCGATACCTTCGCGTACCATCTGGGACAGATGATCCAGGGTCACGTAGCTGCTGGTCGCCGTATTGTAGAGACGACGGTTCGCGTACTTCTTGATCGTAATCGGATCGCCTTCCGTACCGGAGGACGATTTGCCGCTTGTCGGCTTTTCCTGGTTCATCTTACCAAACCCCGCTTGACCGTACGCTTCACCCCCGTTTCGGAGCGCGACGGACTTCCTTATGGTCAAAGTGTGCACCCGTCCGCGCTGCGGTGCAATAGGCGCATGTCGGTTTTCGCCAGCCCTGCTTTATGTCTATAGTCGCCGCATCATGACACGGACCAAGAACAGCAACGGGGGGCCGGACGGGCCCGAGGATTTTGCAGATCTGGCGCGGCGTTTCGCGGATTTGTGGCAGGATCAGCTTTCCGCGATGGCCGCCGACCCGGCGCTTGCGAAGTCAGTTCAGGAGTCCATGGCGCTGTGGCAGCAGGCAACCCAGGGGTTTCCAGGCGGCGGTCCGGCAGCGATGTCCGACCCGACCGCTGCCTTTCAGAATGCCGCTGCAGCATGGGCCGGAAATCTGAACCCCGGACCGGTTTCCGACGAAGGCAGGCCAGAGCATGAACACAGTACCGCCGAAGCCCCGCCCCGGCCCAAGACCGCTTCCGATCCATCTGACGGCGGCGAGCGGATACTACACCAGCTTGATCGCCGCCTCGCTCGCATTGAAGAACGGCTCGATCGCCTGGAATCCGGGGCTGGCGAAGGACGCGTCCGCGCTGACCGCGGACCTGACCGAAAGGCTGCAAAAAAGAGCAGCGCAAAGCGCGCGTCAACCAGACGCGGCAAACCGTCAAAATGACTTCACGCTAGCGGTAGAGCTTGAGGCGCGGCGACGGCTCGGCCGGATGCTGGACGGCATTCAGGCCTATCGCGCCCACCCCTATCACCGACAGGTCCCCGACCCCGATGTCCTTTGGCAGGAGGGCACGACGCGTTTGCTGGACTATCGACCGTTCCGCGCCGGACGTAGCACCCGGCGTCCCGTGGTCCTTATCCCGTCGCTGGTCAACCGCGCCCACATTCTGGACCTCCGGGAGGAACGCAGTCTGGCCCGGTGGCTGGCAGCACGCGGCCATTCGGTTTTTCTCGTCGACTGGGATTCGCCCGGTGCCGTCGAACGGGATTTCACGTTGAGCCATTATGTCGCCCGTCTGCAACGCGCCCTTGTTGTCGCCGCCGAACATGCCGGCACCTCTACGGCGGCCATCGGCTATTGCATGGGTGGACTTCTGGCCCTCGCCGCGGCGCAGGGCGCTGAAGACCATGTCGACGCCCTAGTCCTGATGGCGACTCCCTGGGATTTTCATGCTGACCGCCCCGATCAGGCCCGAGGACTGGCCGCCCTGATGCCTGTCATGGAGCCGACGCTCTCCGTTCTGGGGGAGATGCCGCTCGACATGCTGCAAACCCTCTTCGCGGCGCTTGACCCCACTCTTGCCCTGCGCAAGTTCGCCGCCTTTGCCGCGATGGACCCATGCGATGAGAATGCGACCGCCTTTGTCGCGCTGGAGGACTGGCTCAACGACGGGGTTGCGCTGGCCGCGCCCGTCGCCCGCGAATGCATCACCCACTGGTATGGCCGGAACACGCCGGGCAAGGGTCAGTGGCGGGTGGATGGTCGGCCCGTGCTGCCGGATAACTGGCGCAAGCCCGCCCTGTCCATCATTCCGGCTGCGGACCGGATTGTCCCGCCGGCCTCGGCCTCAGCGCTGGCGCATGCCCTGCCGCGGGGCATGGCGATCACGCCCAGGGCAGGGCATATTGGCATGGTCACCGCGCGTAGCGCGCCGGATCGGGTTTGGCGCCCCCTGGCCGAGTTTCTCGACGATCCGGACGCGCCGGCAAAGGCATAGTGCCGGTTCGGCCCGGATTGGACGGTTGATCCATCGCAATGCACCGGTTTATTGTGCGGCGCAACAATGGTTGACGAATGGGGGCGGCAGCGCCTTCGATGGCCGCACGCTTGCGGCATAACAACGTCTGACAGGAGGAACCCCAGATGACCGATATCGTTATTGCCAGTGCGGCCCGCACCCCCGTCGGCAGCTTCAACGGCGCGTTGAGCGGCGTTGCGGCCTCCTATCTCGGCACGGTTGCCATCAAGGAAGCCCTGAACCGCGCAGGCGTTGCGCCGGAAGAGGTCGATGAAGTGATCCTGGGGCAGATCCTGACGGCCGGCACCGGGCAGAACCCGGCCCGCCAGGCGGCGATCGACGCCGGAATTCCCTATGAGAAGACCGCCTATCAGATGAACCAGCTCTGCGGCTCCGGACTGCGCGCTGTTGCCCTTGGCATGCAGTCGATCATGGCCGGCGACGCCAGCATCGTCGTTGCGGGCGGTCAGGAAAGCATGAGCCAGGCCCCCCATTGCGCGCATCTGCGCAACGGCCAGAAAATGGGCGACATGAAATTCGTCGACACCATGATCAAGGACGGCCTCTGGTGCGCCTTCAACGGCTATCACATGGGCAACACGGCGGAAAACGTCGCCCGTCAATGGCAGTTGACGCGCGAAGAGCAGGACGAGTTCGCCGTCGCCTCCCAGAACAAGGCCGAGGCCGCCCAAAAGGCCGGCAAGTTCAAGGACGAAATCGCGCCGGTCACGATCAAGACACGCAAGGGTGAAACCGTCGTCTCCGAGGACGAGTATCCCAAACACGGCACGACCATCGACAACCTGGCCAAGCTGCGCCCGGCCTTCGACAAGGAAGGAACAGTGACGGCGGGCAACGCATCGGGCATCAATGACGGCGCGTCCACGGTCGTCCTGATGACCGCCGATGAGGCGTCCAAGCGCGGCATTACTCCGCTGGCGCGGATCGTGTCCTGGGCCACGGCCGGCGTCGATCCGGCGATCATGGGCACCGGCCCGATCCCGGCGTCACGCAAGGCCCTGGAAAAGGCCGGATGGTCCGTGGACGATCTGGACCTGATCGAGGCCAACGAGGCTTTCGCGGCACAGGCCCTGGCGGTCAACAAGGACATGGGCTGGGATCCGTCGAAGGTGAACGTCAACGGCGGCGCCATCGCCCTGGGCCATCCGGTCGGCGCATCCGGAAACCGCGTGTTCGTCACATTGCTGCATGAGATGATCAAGCAGGATGCGAAAAAGGGCCTGGCCACGCTTTGCATCGGCGGCGGCATGGGTGTCGCGATGTGCGTCGAGCGCTGATCGCGCAATAGTCCAACCAATTTCGGATCGCCCCGCCCTCTCGGCGGGGCGTTTCGCTTTTCAGGCGCATGGCGGCGCCAGCAGGACCTTGCGGGCGGCCTGTTTCAGTCTGGCCGTCGCCCGTTCCGGCGGCCAATTGCAGTCGCTTACCAGAAGGTCCCAACTCTGGACCGATATCGTGGTCCAGAGGTAGTCCGACGCCTCCGCAACCTCCCATGCGGGGTCAAGCCGTCCTTCCGCCCGAACGGTTTCAAGCAACTCAGCCAGGAAAGCGCGTAGCGCGTCCATGCGGTCGGTCCAGGCAGCGGCCGCATCCGCGTCCTGCATGCGTGTCCGGATCAGGACACTGGCAACGGGATGGATCCGGGGCACGAAGTCAAACCAGGCATCCAGGCAGGCGTCGAAACGGCTATCGGCATTCGATTGCGCCATGGCGTTGCCGAAGGCATCCCAGATATCGAAACGAAAATCGGCATGTCGGACAAGCGCCACCAAAAGCGCGCCGCGCGACGGAAAATGCGTATAGACCGCCTGGCGTGTCCTGCCCGCAGCGGTCGCGATCTCCGCCATCGAAACAGCGTCGCCCCGGGCCGAGACCAAAGCCCAGGCAGCATCCAGGATTTCTTCCCTCGTACGTTCAGCCTTTGATTTTTTTGACATCTGTCAATTTCTCATTATTTTACACGCGTCAAAAAAATACGGAGCGCCAACCATGAACGCAACCACTTCGATCGAAAGTCACATTGATGCCCTTGCCGCCGCATTCGGCGACGGCAGCGACGGCGCGGCCCCGACCAAGGCACAGTGGCGTCGGATACTGGACCGTCCTTCAGATCAGCCCGTCACATTGTTGAACCTGTTCAAGATTCGCGACCAGTCCGCGTTCGACCGCTACGCCGAAACCAGCATTCCTGCCATGCAGAACGCCGGCGGGAATTTTCTGATGATCGCCCCCTGCGCCGGTGCGTTTCTGGGGGAGGAGGAAGATTGGGACCTGATCGCAATCGGCAGCTATCCCGACCGGGATTCGCTGCTGCGGCTGTTTGAAAACCCGGTATATCAGGCGGCTTTTCCAGATCGGACAGTGGCATGTTCGAAGCAGAAGGTCGTGATCTGTAATACCTAGGCGGCCACCCGTTGTCGCCGGGTCAGCTCTCGCCGGGTAGTTTTCGCTTGGCCATGTCCAAACGGGACGGTAGCCATGAATCCAGCCAATTTTCGGAATCAGGGCAATGACCGGCGAGAGCGATCTGAGAAAACTGATTGTCGAGATGGAACCGACGCTGGATCCGCAGACATATGTCTTCGCGTCGGTTCCCTCCGATTTTGTCATCGCGGAAAAGCCATTGCTGCGATTTCAGGAGGACGAGGGCGACACGCTGATCCTGTCCGAAACCTCCGCCCGACAGGCCGGCCTGAACGATACCCGTCAGTTCAGACGCATAACCCTGAGCGTGCATTCAAGCCTGGAAGCGGTCGGTCTGACGGCCGCCTTCGCGCATGCGCTGGCGCGGCACGAAATCTCGGCCAATGTAGTCGCGGGGTATTTTCACGACCATATTTTCGTACCCGCCCCGGATGCGGACGCAGCCCTCGAAGCGCTGAAATCTCTCTCCCGCGAGGCAGGCGCCGATTGATATTTGCCCGCACGGGGATACGGGTCTAGGCTGTTTGTGATCACAATTTGAGGATCCAGACCATGACCGAGACCGTATCGATCACCCTATGGGCAACGAATATGGGCCGGACGCTTTCCGGACCGACGGAATGGCTCGACAGCCTGGACACCGTTGCAAAAGAATCGAAGGACTCCGGCAGCGACCTGCTTGTCGTGCCGGAATATGTCTCGGAAATCTGGCTGACCTATGCCGGGCCGGATATCGATGTCCGCAAGGAACCGGCCCGCATGGCCGAGGCGGCGGACGCCCTGCTCGACGGCACGCAGAAAATCGCGGACAAGCACGGTATTGACATCATGGCCGGTACCTGGCCGGTTCCGGACGGCAAGGGCGGGTTCAACAATGGCGCCCATCTGTTCACGGTCGGCGGGGACCGGCCTCTCATACAGCCCAAACTGTGCATGACGCCGCCGGAAAAGGACCCTGCCTCCTGGGGTATCCGCCCGGGTAGCGGCATGCGGGTGTTCGACTGGAATGGTCTGCGCTGCGCCATCGTCACCTGCCTGGATATCGAATTGCCGGCGCTCTCGGTCAAACTGGCGCAGACCGCACCGGACCTCGATCTGATCCTTTGCCCGTCCATGACAGAGCGGCTGTCCGGCTACAGCCGGGTCTTCGGTTGCGCAAAGGCACGCGCGGTCGAACTGATGACGACGGTCGCCGTTGTGGGCGCGATCGGCGCCACGCCACTGAAAGACCCGCGCCCGAACGTGTCCGGCGCGGCGGTCTATCTCCCCTGCGAGGCGGATCTCGGCTTTGACGGCCGGTTCGCCGAAATCGGGCCGTTCAGCGAAGCACCGAAAGACGATCCGCTGGGTCCGCGCCTACACGCGCGGGATATTCCCGTCGGAAAGGTCCGGAAACTGCGCGAAAATCAGCCGGAAGTATGGCCCGGCGCATGGTCGGCCGACAGTCTCGTGATGGAAACCGGCAATGCGGACCGTCTACAGCGATCGGCATAAGGCCTATCGACCGAAATTCGATATCGTGAACGGGGTCGTCACGGAGACGGCCTCGCCCTGGCGCAATGCCGAAATCGTCCTGGATGCGCTGCGCCGTGATCTGAATGCGGAGATACTGACCCCGGCCGATCATGGAAGGGCACCGATCGGATGGGTTCATGACCCGGCTTATGTCGCGTTTCTGGAGACCGCCTGGGACGAATGGGTGCGCGCCTATGGGGATGCCGGCGAGGCTCTGCCGCTGGCCAACGTCCAGCGCGGCATGCGGCAGGCGGTGCCGGAGACGATCGAAGGCAAGCTGAGCTACTATGCATTCGACACCGGCACACCGATCGGCCCCGGCACCTGGGAGGCCGCCTACTGGTCCGCCCAGGTCGCGGTGGATGCGGCACGGCGCCTCGCCGCGGACCGCGAAGCGGTATTCGCCCTTAGCCGGCCCGGCGGGCATCATGCCGGCTATGACTATTACGGGGGATACTGCTTCCTGGCGACGGAGAGCCTGGCGATAGAAACCCTGTGCCGGGAAGGCGTCGGCAAAATCGCGTATCTCGATGTCGACTACCATCACTGCAATGGAACCCAGGCGATCTTCTATGAACGCGATGATGTCCTGACGGTCTCGATCCATTGCGACCCGCGGCACGACTATCCCTATTTCTCGGGCTTCGCGGATGAGACCGGCACCAGACGTGGTGCGGGGTGCAACCTGAACATCCCGCTTCCACCCGGCACGACCTGGTCGGAATTCGACCCGGCGCTTGCCCGCGCGCAACAGGCCATCACCGATTTCGGCGCCGATGCACTGGTGGTGCTGGCAGGTGTCGACACTTTCGAAAAGGACAGCATCTGCAAGTTCGAGCTGGTTCTCGACGATTTTCCGGGGATTGGGAGGGCGATTGCCGACCTGGACCTGCCGACCGTCTTCGTGAAAGGCGGCGGGTATTGCGAAGAAGGCCTGGATCGTTGCGTGACCGCAATGCTGGGCGGCTATATGGCATGACGCCGATCCCTGCTACACCGGACAAGCCGCGCCCCGGTCCCGCGGCGGCGGGGTGAGCAATTGGGGTCAGGACGCTGTCCAGCGCCTGTCCATTCCAAATCGCGACGGGGTGTCGCGCATCGTGCTAGGCTCTTTCCGAAGGGCCCGTACCGAGCTAAATGAGTCGACATGACAATATTTGCAATCATCCTGATGGTCATCGCCATGGTCGCAACGGTCGGAATCCTGTTTACCGGGATCATCGCCATGGCGCGCGGCGGCGAGTTCAACAACAAATGGGGCAATCGCCTGATGCGCTATCGCATCCTGGCGCAGATGATCGCGCTGGCGATGTTCGCGGTTGCCCTGGGTCTGTTGCGCAGCGGGAGCTGACCATTGGTCACACTGTCGAAGATCTATACCCGCGGCGGCGACGCGGGACAGACGTCGCTGGGCGACGGGTCCCGCCGCGCCAAACACGATCTGCGGGTCGAAGCCTACGGAACCGTGGACGAAGCCAACGCCGCCATCGGCATGGTGCGTCAGCACACAACGGGCGAGATCGACGACCTTCTGTCACGCATCCAGAACGACCTTTTTGACCTGGGCGCCGACCTTTGCACGCCGGAGGGAACGGAACGTCGTTCCAGCGCCCTGCGCGTCGAAGCCAGCCAGGTGAAGGCCCTTGAGGACGAGATCGACCGCTACAACGCGTCCCTGGAACCGCTGAAGAGCTTCGTTCTGCCGGGCGGAACGCCGGCGGCGGCCTATCTGCATCTGGCCCGCACGGTGACCCGCCGCGCGGAACGTCTTGTCGTTGCGTTGGCCGAAGCGGAAACGGTCAACCCGGAATCGGTGAAGTATCTGAACCGGCTGTCGGACCTGTTTTTCGTTTTGGGACGCTATGAGAATGACGGCGGCAAGGCCGATGTTCTTTGGGTCCCCGGTGCGAATCGCTGACCATGGATAGCGGGCTCATCGAACTGGCGCAGATGACCATTCTTGGGCTGTTGGCCCTGTGCTGTGTCATCGGCGTGGCGCTGCAATTTTTTGCCTGGCGGCATCTCAAGCCCGGCATTCCGAGATTCGGCCACAAGGACTCCCTGTTCAAGAAGAAGGCCGAATACTACACCGACGAAGGCCTGCACTATATCGAGCTGCAGAAGCGCGTCATGTACGTCATGTTGGCCCTGTTCTTCCTGTTCATCGCCTCGATCGAGTTCTCGGCGACCGAGCCGCCGCAATAGGGCGGCCATGATCCTGGAAGCACTGGAGTACCTGACCACGCCCTGCCCGACCTGGGCGCGGCGTCTCGGCTATCTGTCTGAAGCCATCGCGATACGGCACCGGTCCCGGCGTTGCGCGGCCGCTTGGGCGGACCATCAGCGCAATACAAGAACCGCCATTCTGGACACCCTCCCGGAGAATTGCGGTACCGCAGTGATCCTAGGGGCCGGCCAATGCCTGGACGTACCGCTGGATGCCCTTTCCGACCGCTGCGCCCGGGTCGTCCTGATCGATGCGGTGCGGTTGCGGGGTCTGTCCCTGCCCGCCAATGCGGAGTATCGTCTGATGGATGTCCAGGGCGCGGCGGAGAAACTGTTTCGGGGCCAATCGTTGTGGGAACGGCCACAGAGTGCGCTGCAGGCCTTCGAGGACGCCGATTACGTCGTCTCGGTCAACCTGATCTCTCAACTTCCCATCCTGCCATTGCGGGCGATCGCAAGACGCAATCTGTCGACACCGATCTTCGAACATGGCGTCTCCGGCCAGATCATGCGGGACCATGTGCGCGACCTGAAAGCTCTGCCCGGCAAGGCCGTCGTGATCGGGGACGCGCGACGAACCCACCGCAACCGGAAGGGCGACATCGTCGACGCGGAAAACCTGGCTGCACAGGCCCTTCTGCCCGCGCCGGAACGACACTGGACCTGGCCCGTCGCACCGGTCGGAGAACGCCAGGACGGCCTGTCGACGGAGACCATTGTCGGTGTCTGGGTAGTTTGATCTTTTGCGCCCCGATGTCGCAAAGCGGCGCAAATTCGGCCCTTCCACGCTTGACCGGGTCACTGTGGCCTCCTAAACATCCGCTTCGATACTGCGTGGGCTCCCTTCTCTACGGTGGGGGCCTCCGATTTGAGGGGCTGATGCCCGAGCGTTCAAACGAAGAGGGAGCGCGCCGCAATGAAGGTCTTGGTGCCGGTTAAGCGCGTCGTCGACTACAACGTCAAAATCCGTGTCAAAGCGGACCAGACGGGGGTCGAGACCGCGAACGTGAAAATGTCGATGAACCCATTCGACGAAATCGCCGTCGAACAGGCAGTTCGCATGAAAGAGGCCGGTCAGGCCGAAGAGGTCATCGCCGTTTCCATCGGCCCGCAGCAAAGCCAGGAAACCATCCGCACCGCGCTCGCCATGGGCGCCGACCGCGGCATCCTGGTCCAGCACGATGGCGAAGTCGAACCGCTGGCCGTTGCGAAGATCCTGAAGGCCGTCGCCGAAGCCGAAGGCCCGGGCGTTGTCCTGTGCGGCAAGCAGGCGATCGATGACGACGCCAACCAGACGGCACAGATGCTGTCCGCGATGTTGGGCTGGTCCCAGGCGACCTTCGTATCCAAACTGGAAATCGGCGACGGCGAAGCCACCGCGACCCGTGAAGTCGACGGCGGCCTGGAAACCATCAAGGTCAAGCTGCCGACCGTTTGCTCCGTCGACCTGCGCCTGAACGAGCCGCGCTATGCGTCGCTGCCGAACATCATGAAGGCCAAGAAGAAGCCGATCGACACGAAGACCCCGTCGGATCTGGGCGTCGACCCGACCCCGCGTCTGCAGACGATAAAGGTTGTCGAACCGCCGCCGCGTCAGGCCGGTGTGAAGGTCGCCGACGTGGCCGAACTGGTTTCGAAGCTTCGCAACGAAGCCAAAGTCATCAGCTAAACCGCACCGAAAAGGAGAAAGCAGATGGGCATTCTGGTCATCGCGGAACATGACGGTGCGGAAGTCAAACCGCACACCCTGAACACCGTTGCCGCGGCACAGGCCGCCGGTGGCGACATTACCGTTGCCGTCATCGGATCGGGCTGCAAGGCCGCCGCCGACGCCGCCGCCAAGATTGCGGGCGTCACGAAGGTCCTGTTGGCCGACAGCGGCGAATACGAAAACCAGCTGGCCGAAGCGATTGCCCCGGCGATCGTGAAAATGGCCGACGGTTACGACGCGATCATGGCCCCGGCCAACACCTTCGGCAAGAACGTCATGCCGCGGGTCGCGGCCCTGATGGACGTTCAGCAGATCTCGGAAATCTCGGCGGTGCTGGGCGACAAGACCTATGAGCGTCCGATCTATGCCGGGAATGCCATCGCGACGGTGAAATCGGCCGAGAAGGTCGATGTCCTGACCGTGCGCATGACGTCCTTCGACGCCGTCGAAGCCGAAGGCGGCAGCGCCGCCATCGAAGAAGTCGGCGGAACGGGCGCGCAGGACCTGACGTCCTATGTCGGGCAGTCGGTCACCGAGAGCGACCGGCCGGAACTGACCTCTGCCAAGATCGTCATCTCCGGCGGTCGCGGCATGCAGTCGGGCGACAACTTCGCCATGCTGGAGAAGGTTGCGGACAAGCTGGGCGCCGCCGTCGGCGCCTCGCGTGCGGCGGTCGATGCCGGTTTCGTCCCGAACGACTATCAGGTCGGCCAAACCGGGAAAGTCGTTGCACCGGATCTCTACATCGCGGTCGGCATCTCGGGCGCGATTCAGCACCTGGCCGGCATGAAGGATTCGAAGGTTATCGTTGCCATCAACAAGGATGACGAAGCCCCGATCTTCCAGGTCGCCGATTATGGATTGGTCGCAGACCTTTTCGAAGCGGTCCCGGCCCTGGAGGCTGAGCTCGGCTGACCCGGCACTTGCCTTGATTTTGAAGAGGGGGCGGCCCGACGGGCCGTCCCCTTTTTGTTTGTCCTTGCCCCCGCTTGGCCGTTAACGTTTTAGATACGCAGCCAGATCTACGATGCCGGCAGGGTGACCGGGATCGGGACCGGGCGCACGCAGTATGCCGCACATGACACGAGTGCGGTCGAGGTGGGGAAGATGACCGCGGGACGGGAAGACAGGCATGAAGGCCCGGCCGAAGACTCGGGCCCGATCCTTCGGGATGTCATCGAGCATCTTCACCAGGGCCTGAGCTATTTCGATCAGAACCTGAACCTGGTTTGCTGCAATCGCCAGTATCTGCGACTGCTGGACTTTCCTGAATGGATGGGAGCACCCGGCACGCCGGCGGAGACATTCCTGCGCTACAATGCCGAGCGCGGAGAATACGGTCCCGGCGACATCGACACGCTGGTCCGGGAACGCCTGGAGCTCGCCCGCCGCTTCGAACCTCATCGGTTCGAGCGGCGGCGTCCCGACGGGTCCGTTCTCCTGATCGAGGGAAATCCCGTCCGTGCCGGTGGCTTCGTGACCACCTATACCGACATCTCGGCACTCCGGAATTCGGAGGACGAACTGAAACTCGCCAATGAGGCACTGGACGAGCGGGTCCGGGCCCGTACCGCCGAGCTGGTCGAACGGGAGCGGGAACTGAGCGACAAGACCGTTATCCTCGAAACGGTGATGCAAAGCGTGACCAACGGCATCACCATGGTGGACAACGACCTGAACGTTCTGCTGGCCAATGCGCGCGTGCTCGAGATGCTGGACCTTCCCGCCCGGTTCGCGACCCCCGGGACGACGTTTGAAGATATCATCCGGTACAACGCCCTTCGCGGTGAATACGGACCCGGAGACCCCGACGAGCAGGTAAGGGTCCGTCTGGAGGCCGCCCGCCGGTTTGAGCCTCATTCCTTTGTCCGCGAACGCCCCGACGGCACCAAGATCGAAATCGTTGGACGCCCCGTGCCTGGCGGCTTCGTGACAACCTATACCGATGTGACGGAGCAGAAGCGTGCCGAAGTCCTGCTGCGGGAAGCCAATGCCGAGCTGGAACGCCGGGTCGAGGAACGTACGAGGGAGCTGACCGAAGCCAAGGAACGCGCCGAGCGCGCGAACCGGGCGAAATCGAACTTCCTGGCCCAGATGAGCCATGAGCTCCGGACACCTCTGAATTCGATCATCGGCTATTCCGATGTCGTCCGACAGGAAATGTTCGGGCCGGTCGAGAACGACAAGTACCGGGAATACATAAACTCCATTCACTGGTCCGGCAGTCATCTTCTGGAACTGATCAACGACATTCTGGAAATGGCCCGCATGGAATCCGGCAAGACCGATATCACGGACGAACCGGTGGATCTGAAGGAGGCGGTGCAGACGGCACTGGTCACCGTCGCGGAACGATCCGAAGCGAAGAGTCAGGAACTGGAATCCGATCTGAGCCTGTATTCGGGCCGGATTCAGGCCAATGCGAGACGGCTGCATCAGATGCTGCTGAACCTGTTGTCCAACGCGGTGAAGTTCACCCCGGAGAACGGCCGGATTCTGGTTTCCACCCGGCGCCGCAAGAATGGTGGCATCACTGTATCTGTAACGGATACGGGCCCGGGAATCCCGGAAGAGGACATCGCCAGGATCATTGAACCCTTTACACAAGTTCGAACGGGGCGTGCCAATCAGGAAGGGACCGGATTGGGATTGTCGATCGTAAACGGCTTGATCGGCGAACATGGTGGCCGACTGTCGGTCCACAGCACCTTTGGCGAGGGAACCCGGATGGACCTGGATTTCCCGCCGGCACGGACATTGGATTAGGCTCGTCTGGCGACAATCCAGAACCCTTGAATACCATGCGGAGGGTTGAAGGCGCATTTGATGTCGATGGCCATTCCGCTTGCATTCATACTTCGAGCCTCGCTATCACTGTTACCGTGACATTTTTTGGGGTTATCTTCTGGGTGGCATGGCAGTTCCTTACAATCCCATAAGCTTTGCGGACATTCAGGTTGAGGCAACCCGTCTGGCGGCAGGCGACACATCCACCATTGATGCCTGGTTCGCGTCGACCGACATAAGCCGGCCCGTCATTGTCTGGGATCCGAACCGAACGGACCTCGTGACCGATCCGATCGTCTTTCTGTTCGACTACTGGAAAGCCCGCGTCCCGGAAGGCGAAGTCGGAATGCGAGCAAGCGACCTGGCTCCTTTCGATCTGGTTCCTGCGCTGGGTTACATCATCCTTCTCGAGATTTTGGATGGTGGACGGGATTTCCGGTATCGCCTGTTCGGTTCGAAGATCGCGGAGATCGCCAAATTCGATTCCACGGGATTGCGCATTTCCGAGACCAAGGCGCATCCCCTTATGAAGGCCTTTTTCAGCACGGTCTACGACGCCGTTCTACAGAAACGGAAGCCGATCTATACCGAACACAACCCGCCGCCAAACCTGACGATCGCGACCTGGCATCGGCTGGTGATGCCCCTGCACGATGGCAACGGAACGATTACCAAGTTTCTGGTCGGTAACGTACCGACGCCCTATCATGAACCCGAAGTTCGAACCGCCAAGATGTTCGACTAGGGTCGCGGCGAACCCCATATATGACGAAATGTCAGTTCGTTGCAGACCCAACTGGAGAGGATGAGGCATGACAAAGAAACTCAACAAGAGTGCCGCCGATCTGGTCGCCGCCGCCCGTGACCGCATTGAAGAAATCAGTTCCACCGACGCCATTGCCATGGCCGATGACGAGAATGTCCTGATCGTTGATCTGCGTGACATACGCGAGCGGCAGCGCATGGGATATATCCCCGGCAGTTTCCATTGCCCCCGCGGGATGGCCGAATTCTGGGTCGATCCGGAGAGCCCGTATTTCAAACCCGAATTCGGACAGGACAAGCTGTTCCTGTTCCACTGCGCGTCCGGTTGGCGTTCGGCGCTGACCGTCGCGACCCTGCAGGATATGGGCATGGAACGCGTCGCGCATATTCGGGACGGCTTCAAGGGCTGGTCCGAAGCCGGCGGCCCCATCGTCGCGCCGGAATCGGACTGAACGACCGGCCGCTATTCGGTGCGGACAGCATCGAGCGGCAGAACGATCGTGACCGTCGTGCCCTGGCCGACCTTGCTGGCAAGGCGGATCGAGCCACCATGCAGATCGATGAATCGCTGCGCAATCGGCAGACCCAGCCCGGCCCCCTCGACCGAAGAGGCCAGCGCCTGGGTCAGCCGACCGAAGGGCTGAAACACGCGCCCGATCTGGTCTTCGTCGAGGCCGATACCCTGATCGCGCACGCTGAGGTGAAGTCCGTCGTCGTCAAGGTCCGCCCGAACGCGGACCATACCTCCGGCAAGTGAATATTTGACGGCGTTCGACAACACATTGATGAAGGCCTGCATGACCTTCCGCCGATCGGCGTATAGGCCGACCGGCACCACGGCTCCGTCCAACTGCAGGTCGATGTCTCCCCGGTCGGCGATGGTTTTCATCATGCTCATGCATTCCCGGATCAGATCGCCCAGATCGAAAACCTCACGATTGATCTCCAGGGTACCGGCCTCGACCTTCGCAAGGTCCAGAACATCTGAGATCAGCGCCAGAAGGTGATGTCCGGATTGTCGGATATCCGCGAGATAGCGGAGGTGGCGCTTGTTTTCGACCGCACCGAATACCCCCATCTCCAGCGCTTCCGACAGACCAATGATCGCATTGAGCGGGGTTCGCAATTCGTGGCTCATCTTGGCCAGAAAGGTCGACTTCGCGATGTTGGCGGCCTCGGCGGCGGCGCGGGCATGCTCCAGCGCCAGGGTTGTTTCCTTCAGCTCGGTGATGTCGGTCGCGAATCCGGCAATGGCACCGCTGGGCGTCCTGATCTTCACGATGCGAAACCAGCCGCGATCCCGATAGAACCTGTCAATGGGTGTGCCGTCCGCCTCACGCTGCGCCCGAAGTCGGTCCTGAATGTGGGCTTCCATTTCCTCGGGCGGAACAGTCAGTTTGGCGGATTCACGGATCAGATCGGCGTAATCGATGCGGCCGCCGGGTGTTTCTCGCTCAAGCTCGGGAAACGCTTCGCCATGTACCCAGCGATAAAGTTCGTTACAGGCGATGAGCTTGTCATTTTCGTCGTAGACGGCGACCGGTCCAGGAAACTCCTGGATCGACTCGCGCAGAATTTTGGCATCCCGCTCATGCAGGGCCGCCTCGACCGCCTCCAGCTTTTTATTCGCCCGTTGCGACAATGTGGTTCCGCCTCGCAGCGTGTTCGCCCTGCGCCGAAGCCTATTGCCATTCGGGTCTCAGGACGCACCGGCACACCGACAGCCGATTGGCATGTCGCCAGCTGGCTCTCTCCAGAATTACAAGAATTTCTTTAGAAAGGGTGAACTCTCGTGCGGTGGTTTTATTTCACGAACCATTTCTCCCCCGGATCGCTCGCGCGGGATGGCACCCCGTTAGAGTGCGATCTGCTTGTCGTTGGACCGGGCCCGAAGAATGGCATCGCAGACCTTCAGCAGGCGTTCGTTGACCTCATAGTTCAGTCGCATGCCCGTCGCGGCTTGCATATACCGCTTCCAGGTGCCGATCACCTGCGCCAGCACCCCGTTGCACCCGCCGAGAGTCCAATAGTACTTCTCCGCTCCCATCAGGAACTTCTGGAACTCCTTCGGCTTGTCGTGATCGATGAAGTCCCGGTAACTCTTCTGATAGCGGTTCAGAATCAGCGAAATGTTGTTGCTGACATTCAGGATCTTCGACGTGACCGACTTTCGGAACATGTCGATCTGCTGCTTCTCCTGGGTCGAGAGTTTGGCATAATCGCTGGGAGTCGAGGCGTCGCTTTTCAGCCAGGCAACGAGTTTACGCGAATCCGACTGGCGCTGATTGAACTCGTTGTCGAAATAGGCCACGCCTTTCCACGCGGAAAAGACCTTGGGCGCATCCGAAATGCCGATACCGAACGCCGCGATGAAATGGGCGCCGGTTTCTGCCTGCGGATCCCAGATCGTCTCCAGGAACTGCCGTGACGAGTTCTCGATTCGGCCTTCGTGATTGAGATTCAGCGCCTTTGCCACAATCGGCTTCAGCTTGGCCTGGATCAGGCCCCGGACCTGCTGAGCATCCTCTTCGGAAATCGAAACATAGCTCGGGTCGATATCGGTTCCGGCCAGATCGAAAGCTTCCTTGACCAGAAAGGGATCGAAGGAGGGGCAGTTCTCCAGAATCCCCAGTTTCTCCAGATCCGGCTGACGGACCGACTTTTCGATCTTGAACCCCAGATACCGCTCCGACATTTCCGGAAACTTGTCGTCGTCCATGAAGATTCCAAAGCCGCCCAGGCGCACATCCTTGGCATCCTTGGGTACAAAGATGGCAGTGCGGATCGGCTTCTTCTCGGACTTGTCCGTCAGAAACTCTTCCAGTCCCGGGATAATATTCTCGCTGGGAGCCTGCGCCGCGTCGAAATTCGGATACTTGAATATGATTGTGGTGTTCAGCGTCTCATTCTCGAAAAGGCGGTCTTCCTTGGGGAGTTCCCGGGACAGTTGGTTAACCTTCAGGGCAACGCTGGGGGACGCAAAGATAACGGACTCAAGGGTGGGATTCATTTGGGGCTCACGGTCGACAAGGTGGGGGCCGCAATCTGCAGGGAATCCGTTGAGTATTCGTTAAGGAATGAAGGGAATTTTTTGGGATTCGCCTCAAATGCCGGGCACCGGTGAGCCCCCCGTGCAGACCTGCCGGACACAGTCCCGCAGCCAGCGATGCGGTGGGTCGGCCTCCATGCGGGGATGCCAGAAAAGCGACACGGTGATTCCCGGCATCTCGAAGGGCAAAGGGAAAATCTCAACACCGTCCCGCAGGGCCGCCGTCTGCCGCTCCGGCACGATTGCGATCAGGTCGGAGCCGCGCACAATGGCCAGGGCACCCGCAAACTCCCCGACGGCGGCGGCGATCCGGCGCGCATGACCGGTCGCCGCCAGCAGCACGTCGACCCGGCTCCCCTCCTCTCCACGCCGGGAGATCGCAACATGCCGACCGTCTGAAAAAAGTGAGGGTGTCATCCTGTCCCGCAGGATCGGATGACCCTTCCGGACGGCCCCTACGAAACGATCATGAAACAGGGCCTGCGCCCGAATCTCCGGCCCGGTCTCAGGTCCGATCACGCCGGTATCCAGATCGATGAGGCCGTCGCGCAGCGGGGCGCTGTCCTTGCCGGACTTCGGTACGAAACGCAGCCTGACAAACGGCGCGTCCCGCGCAACACGCGACAGCAGCGCCGCCCCGAAACTTTCCACAAACCCGTCGCGGACCCGAAGGGTGAAAGTCCGGTCCAGGGACGCGAGATCGGGAAGCTCCTGCTGGCTTAACACGCCTTCCGCTTCTTCGACCAAGAGGCCCACCCGGGATCGCAGTTCAACTGCGCGGGGTGTCGGGACAAGCGCCCTGCCGGCCCGAACCAGAAGCGGGTCCCCGGTGGTTTCCCGCAACCGGGTCAACGCCCGGCTCATTGCCGAAGGGCTGAGCCGCATGCGCCGTGCGGCACCGGCGACGCTACCTTCCTGCAACAGGGCATCCAGGGCGGTCAGGAGATTCAGGTCGGGGCGCGCCATGGTCATGACTTTCGTTAATTGCGTTTGGCGCAACATCAAACTGCATTTCATGCGCGTTCCGCAACACACGAACACCCGCTATCTCTGCCGCAAGCTCGAACGCGATGGAGAACGACAATGAAGAATCCAGCCGATGCACTCCCGGAACACGATTGGCACCCATCGGAGCGGAGCACCGCCTGGACCATGATTTGCCTGTCCATGGCCATGCTCAGCGCCTCTATGGGCGTCAGCATTCCCAACGTCGCCCTTCCCATCCTGGCCGAAACCTTCCGGCAGCCGCTCGACATGGTTCAGTGGGTCGTCCTGGCCTATCTGCTCGCCCTGACCGTCTCCATCGTCCTTGTCGGGCGGTTGGGCGACAGGGTCGGACGGCGGCGGGTCTTTATGGCCGGATTGACGCTCTTTGCCGCCGCTTCCCTGGGCTGTGCCCTTGCCGGAACAGTGTGGCTTCTGATTGCCGCGCGTGTCCTGCAGGGAATAGGCGGTGCCGTGCTGATGGCGCTCACGATCGCCATGGTGCGCGACGCGATTCCGGCAGCCCGCACGGGACGGGCCATGGGAGTACTCGGCACGATGTCGGCGGTCGGCACCGCCCTGGGCCCATCCCTGGGCGGTGTGCTCCTCCAGGTGTTCGGCTGGCAGGCCCTGTTCGTCGCCCTTGTTGTCCCGGGTCTCGGGGCCCTGCTTCTCGCCCGGCGCGGTCTTCCCGCGAACGTCCCCGCCCCACGACAAGAAGCCCGGCCGGACTGGCTGGGCGCCCTGTTTCTGGCCCTGACCCTGACGCCCCTTCTGATCGCGGTAACCGGAAGTGTCGACCGGCAGGGCACGGGCCTGCTCGTGCTCGTCGGAATGTCTGGATTGCTGCTTTTCCTGCGCACGGAGGCTCGCAGCAAGGCCCCGATTGTTCCATTATCCGCATTCCAAAGCGCCGCCCTGTCGGGCGGCATGACCGCCAACATCATCGTCTCCGCCGTCATGATGACCACCCTTGTCGTGGGGCCGTTCTATCTGGCTCTGGGGCTTGATCTGCAACCGGCCCTGATCGGTCTGGTCATGGCGGTCGGACCGGCACTATCGGCGTTCAGCGGGGTACCTGCCGGGCTCGCCGTCGATCGGTTCGGTGCAGGCCCTGCGCTGATCGCCGGTCTGGCGCAGATGTCCCTTGCCGCAATCGCCCTGGCATTCCTGCCGGGTCAGTTTGGGCTGGCAGGCTATCTCTTCGCGATCGCTCTGCTGACGCCGGCTTACCAACTGGTGCAGGCCGCCAACAACACGGCGGTCATGACTGCCGCGGGAGAGTCCGAACGTGGCGGCCATTCCGGGCTTTTGAGTCTGTCCCGCAATCTCGGACTTATGACCGGCGCATCGATCATGGGTGTCCTCTTTGCCCGTGCGGCAGGAACTGTCGACGGTACGCCGCCCTCCCCGGAAGGCGTGCAGACCGGCTTGGAGGCGACATTCGGGATCGCCGGGTTGCTCATCGCCGCCACGGCCCTGCTGCTGGTCTTCCTGCAGGGGATCGGAAAGAGGCGATCCGTGTCGGGCCAGCAACGCCCGACGCCGCACGAAGGAAACCCGCCCCGACGCGGCTAGTCGCCGGGCCCGATCATACGCTCCGGCCGAACCAGTTCGTCGAATTCCGCCGCGCTGACATAACCCAGGCGCAATGCCTCTTCGCGCAAGGAGGTTCCGTTCTTATGCGCCGTCTTCGCGATCTCCGTCGCCTTGTCGTAGCCGATGGCCGGCGCCAGCGCGGTGACAAGCATCAGGGATCTTTCCATCAATTCTGTAATATTGTCTTCATTGGCCTCGATTCCCGAAACGCATCGGTCGGCGAAGCTTACGGCGGCATCGGACAACAGCCGGATGGACTGCATCATCGCCTGGGCCATGACCGGCTTGTAGACGTTCAGCTCGAAATGTCCCTGGCTGCCGGCAAAGGACATCGTCGCCTGGTTGCCATGGACCTGGGCGCAGACCATGGTCATTGCCTCGCACTGGGTCGGGTTGACCTTCCCCGGCATGATCGAAGACCCCGGCTCGTTCGCCGGCAGGGCGAGTTCGCCGAGACCGGAACGCGGTCCCGATCCCAGGAAGCGAATGTCATTGGCAATCTTGAAAAGCGAAACGGCGACCGTATTCAAGGCACCATGGGCGAAGACATAGGCGTCGTTGGCCGCCAGCGCCTCGAACTTGTTGGGCGCCGTCCGGAAGGGCAGGCCCGTCAGTCTGGCCACTTCCGCGGCGAAGGCCTCTGCAAACCCTTTCCGGGTATTCAGCCCCGTCCCCACGGCGGTGCCTCCCTGGGCGAGATTGTACAGCCCTTCCAGTGCCGCCTCGACCCGCTCGATCCCGAAGGCGACCTGCGTCGCATATCCGCTGAACTCCTGCCCGAGGGTGAGCGGCGTGGCATCCTGGGTATGGGTGCGCCCGATCTTGACGATGTCGACCCATTGCTCCGATTTCGCCGCCAGCGCTTCCTTCAGATGCTTCAGCGCCGGGATCAGGCTCTGCCGGATTTCACTTGCCGCCGCGATATGCATTGCGGTCGGGAAGGTATCATTCGAGGACTGGCCCATATTGCAGTGATCGTTGGGGTGAACCGGATCCTTCGAGCCGATTTCTCCCCCCATCAGTTCGATCGCCCGGTTCGCGATCACTTCATTTGCGTTCATGTTGGTCTGGGTCCCGGAGCCCGTCTGCCAGACGACCAGAGGAAAGTGATCGTCGAAACGCCCGTCCGCGACCTCCCCCGCGGCCTGTGCGATGGCCTTCGCGCGCTCCGAATCCAGTTGGCCCTGCGCTTCGTTGACCCGCGCCGCCGCCTGCTTGATGACACCGAGCGCATGGATAAGGGGCCGCGGCATGGTCTCCCCGCCAATGGGAAAATTAATCAGGGAGCGGGCGGTCTGCGCGCCGTAATACCGGTCGGCGGGCACGTCGAGCACGCCAAAGGAATCGGATTCCCTACGGCTGGACTGGGTCATGAAATTCTCCCGATGGAATGAACGGGGGGCGGTCGACAACTGACCTGCCCTGGAAGGCTCTTTGGATATTTAGGCATTTCCCACACGGTTTGAAGCCGCACCCGTGGGATTCTCGTAGGCAGGCCCTGTTGCTAGAACCTGCTCGCCGAAAGTGACGCCGCCCCAGATTGATCGATTATATGTCCCGGTCGTCCAGCCAACCACGCAACAGGGTCCTGATCGCCGCTTCGGCGGTATCGTGCCGGATAAAGGCCCACCACGTATGTGCCCCCTGCCAAAGGCACGCCATCTGCCAGCCCAGGCGATGCGCTTCGGCTGGATCATTCGACAACCGACGGCCTAACGCCTCGGCAAGCCGGTACCCCCAGGCGGCCCCGCGAGCGCGCAGGACCGGGTCGCGTAAATCCTCGCGCAACAGCAACAGACCGTCCGTCGCATTCCGCTCAGCGTGTTCCGGCGGCATCAGTCGCATCAGGAGGTCGATCGCCCCCTCGGGCGTGACCGGCTCCGCCGCATCCGCTGCCGCCGTTGCCTCATCCAGTCGATCCCAGGCACGCAGCAGAACAGCCCGGATCATGGCCTCCCGATCACCGTAGCGTTGCACCAGGGTCGACGGCGAGAGGCCGCAGGCCCTGCCGGCGCGGCCGAAGGTCAGGTCCGCGGGTCCGACCTCCATGACGGTCTCCAGCAGAATGTCCAGAACGCGCTCGTCGGAAATCGTCTTGCTTCTTGCCATGCAGTTTTATAAACGAACAGTCATTTATTAATCAAGGAGAAGAAATCTTGGCGCGCATTCTCGGCTATATCGCCGCCAGCCTAGATGGCATGATCGCCGCAGAGGGGGATAACCTCGACTGGCTCTTCAAGTACGACGGCATGGAAATGGGCGAGCATGACCATCATGCGTTTCTCGAACGCATCGGAACGGTGGTCATGGGCCGCGGCACCTATGATTTCATCGACAGAGATCCCTCGCCTTGGCCTTATGGCGGGCAGCGCGTCATTGTCGTCACATCGCGGCCCATCGAAGATTCGAAAGGGGCGCTGCAGACACGCCAGAATGTCGACGCCCTGATTGCGGAACTCCGTGGGTTGGACGACGGCGACATCTGGATGCTGGGCGGCGGAAAGCTGCAAATGGCGTTCCTGGAACGCGGCGCACTGGACGAGATCGAAATCTACGTCATTCCCGAACTGGTCGGCGGCGGGAAACCGCTCTTCCCTTTGACCGGATATCGGGCCAGCCCGACCCTCGTCAGCGCCAAGGAAATCGACAAAGGCTGTGTGAGACTGCATTACAGGTTCAATTGAGGTCGGGCAGGTTGCCAGGGCCCTCCACCGCCGACGGCCGACAACCAGGGGCGGACGATCCGGGGATCGCCATTCAGAATGCATTCGGGGTCACCAAGCCCTTGATGGTTCGGAACGCCGCGCCTGGTCGGCATTTCGACACCGGAAACCGGTTGGTGTGCTCTGGCGTCAGTTCACGTCGAGCCGTTTGATACGCTTGGCGCTTGCGGCGATGGTCGGGTTTCCCATCAGCTGATCGTAGACCTGATTGTAGCCCTTGATGAATCCGGGCGTCGCCTCTTTGGGGTTCAAGATCAACCGCCTTTTGCCGGACCAGTTGTTTGCGGGAATGTTGAAGATATGCACTCCGCAGTATGTCGAATCATACGGTGCGGCAAGCCAAGGATCGCGCGCAGCGCCGAGCTGGTGCCAGTGTGACCGGGGCCGCAGGACTTCATACACCTCCGTGTAAAGATCCTGATATTTTTTGGGGATGCGGCGGGAATCACCGAACACCTGCAGGAAAAAATCCAGTGAAGCCACCCACTTCCCGAAGGCTTCGGAGATACCCTTCTTCGCCGCACTGCGGTCCTGCAACAGAATTTGACGGGATGCGTCCAGATTCCGACCGTAAAGCATCATCGTGTCGAACAGCAGTGTCTGAGCCTGATGAAAATTCTGCATCTGTTGCTCCTGCTGCCTCTGATAGGCAACAGGATTGGCCTCTTCCCAGGGAGTGAGCCGGCGCACCATTCAAGACGTCCTTTCATTGGTTGCAAGCCATCGCGGCATCGAAAGAATTAGCATGAATTGCGGCGCCGTAAATTCTCTTCGCTGCGGCGTATCCTTGCCGATGTCAGGGCTTACCCCCCAGAGGATTCGTGCCGGTAGGAGGGCAGGGCCCGCGCCGCACAGCGACTTCCAGGATCGAAGTGGGCTGCGACAACTCATCGCGTAAAACCGCCTCCGAGCCTGTCACGGTGGCCTGCACTCGCCAGAGGCGGGCTTTCTGATCCGATTCAGTGATGCCCCAGGTCGATGATGCTCGACCGAACTGATCCCAACGTGACCCTTGGTGCGCCTGGATTGCATAGAAACATGTGGGAAACTCCGGGTGAGTGAATGCCGCGGTCGCAAGCGTCCAGACAAACGAGCAGCGAAGTGCGCGCGTACGGAGCCGAGGGAGCACCTGAAAGGGTGCGAGTTCCGGATCGGATGCCCTCAGCCTTTTGGGCTGCTTGCCCAGGAAACAAACCTTTTCAGGCGTCGGCCCGCGGGAAATGGTCCCCGGACCAATGCATTTACCTGCCTGTATTCATGCCGCGTTCATGCCGGCCAGTTTCCCGACAACCGTCGCCAAAGACCTAGCCCCAACACGTTGAGCGCGCTCGATTAACATCTCGTTTGGGATGATCTCAGAACTGCCGATTCCAAATCCATCGTCAGCCGGCACTCGAGAGCGTTCGTCGCCTGGCAATGGTCGGGTCGATGGTTGATAGGGCGCCCCAAACCTCGGAAAGAGGTTAGATCATTTGTCACCCATCGCCTGAAATGGACGGTGTCGCGCTGCAGGACGACAAGATGGGTTCCGAGCGCCCCCATTCACGATTACTCCTGCATCGGGTTTCTGTGCCGCCACAGGAGGTCACCAAAGTCCGTCTACTGCAGCGCTAGGATCGCAAATGATCATTCGAGGCACTGGCGGAGAGAGGGGGATTCGAACCCCCGAGGGGCTTCCACCCCAACACGATTTCCAGTCGTGCGCCTTAAACCGCTCGGCCATCTCTCCGGATCGTCATCCCGGCTTGCGGGATGCGGCGCCTTTTTGAAGGCGGCGGAACATACCCAATGCTTTCCCGGCGGGCAAGAGGCGGAATGCCGAAAAATGACCGCCGCTTCCGGCCGATTTCCGGTCGAAATTCGATCGAAATCCGGGACTTTGGTTTGCGGAATAAATCATGATAGGGTCCTTGCCGAATCAAGACCTTACCATGGGAGGCGCCGCATGGCCGTCCTTCGCTTTCTTGGCCGGCTGTTCACGCTTCTCGCCCTCTTCCTGCTGGGACTGGGCATCTATATCTGGCTGGACGGGCGCGCCACGGACAAGGCGGGGCAGGTCTGGTTCGAGACCAGCCAGTTCACCCTGAACTACGCCCAGGTCATCATCCAGCGCCATCTCGGTCTCGACCGGTTCTGGTTCGACAGCGTGCTGCCCTATCTCCAGCGGCCGGCCTGGGAGGCCATACTCTGGGCCGTCATCGCATTGCTGATCGCCGGCGGCATCCTGATTTACCTGGGTCGAAGCCGCCGGCGTAGGACCGGAGGCTTCAACTAGGGCTGACGCCTGCCGACGCCGGCCAGCAGCGATCAGTTATCCCCCATCTTGAGGGCTTCCAGGAAGGCGGATTGCGGGATTTCGACCTTGCCGAACTGCCGCATGCGCTTCTTCCCTTCCTTCTGCTTCTCCAGCAGCTTGCGCTTTCGCGTGATGTCGCCGCCGTAGCATTTCGCGGTCACGTCCTTGCGCAGCGCCCCCAGCGTCTCGCGCGCGATCACCTTGCCGCCAATCGCCGCCTGCAGCGCGACCTTGAACAGCTGCCGCGGGATCAGGTCCTTCAGGCGCGAACAGATGTGGCGGCCGCGGTATTCCGCCTGGCTGCGGTGCACGATCATGGCCAGCGCATCGACCGGATCGCCGTTGATCAGGATCGAGACCTTGACCAGATCGCCTTCACGATATCCGGTCATCTCGTAATCGAAGCTGGCATAGCCGCGGCTCACCGATTTCAGACGGTCGTAGAAGTCGAACACGACCTCGTTCAGCGGCAGGTCGTAAACCACCATGGCGCGGTTGCCGACATAGGTCAGTTCGCGCTGTTCCCCGCGCTTTTCGGTACACAGCGTCAGGACCGGGCCCAGGAACTCGTCCGGCACCAGGATCGTGGCCTTGATCCAGGGTTCCTCGATCGTGTCGATATGGGTCACGTCCGGGAAGTCGGCCGGATTGTGCAGGTCGATCCGATCACCGTTGTTCAACGAGATCTGATAGACCACCGACGGTGCCGTGGAGATCAGGTCGAGATCGTATTCGCGATTCAGCCGCTCCTGGATGATTTCCAGATGCAGCAGGCCCAGGAAACCGCAGCGGAAGCCGAAGCCCAGCGCCGCAGAGGTCTCCATTTCCGAATGGAAACTGGAATCGTTCAGCGCCAGCTTCGACATGGCGTCGCGCAACGCCTCGAAATCCGAGGCATCGACCGGGAACAGGCCGCAGAACACGACAGGCACGGTCGGCTTGAAGCCCGGCAGCGGCCGGTCCGTGGGCCGCTTTTCCTCCGTGATCGTATCCCCGATCTTGCAATCCGCCACGGCCTTGATGCCGGCGGTGATGAAGCCCATTTCGCCCGGACCGAGACTGTCGACCACCAGCCCCTTCGGCGTGAACACCCCGACCCGGTCGACGTCATGGGCCGCGCCGGTGGAGAGCATGCGGATTTTCTGGCCCTTCTTGATCGTGCCTTCGACCACACGAACCAGGGTGACGACACCCAGATAGGCATCGTACCAGCTGTCGACCAGCATGGCGCGCAGCGGTGCGGCCGGGTCTTCCCTGGGCGGCGGCGGCAGGCGCTGAACGATCGCTTCCAACAGATTGTTGACCCCAAGCCCGCTTTTGGCAGAGATTTCCAGCGCCTCGGAACAGTCGAGCCCGATGACGTCCTCCACTTGCCGCTTGATGCGTTCGGGCTCCGCGGCGGGCAGGTCGATCTTGTTCAGGACCGGCAGGATTTCCAGGTCGTTGTCCAGTGCCAGATAGACGTTGGCCAGGGTCTGCGCCTCGACCCCCTGGGAGGCGTCAACCACCAGCAGCGCGCCTTCGCAGGCGGCAAGCGACCGGCTGACCTCATAGGAGAAGTCGACATGGCCGGGCGTGTCCATCAGGTTCAGCGTATATTGGATGCCGTCCTTGGCCGTATAAAGCAGACGCACGGTCTGCGCCTTGATCGTGATCCCGCGCTCGCGCTCGATATCCATGGAATCGAGCACCTGTTCCTTCATCTCCCGGTCGGTCAGCCCGCCACACAGCTGAATCAGCCGATCGGCCAGGGTCGATTTGCCGTGGTCGATATGGGCGACGATGGAGAAGTTACGAATGCGGCTTTGATCGGTCATGTCTGGATTTCGATTCGAGCAGGGGCGGCTTCATCGCGCGCCCGGAATGGCGCGCAAAATAGGGCCGGCGACCGCAACTGGCAATCCTTGTGACGGACCGCCCCGGTGGGGCCGGTCCCCCGGACCGAATCCACCGCAAGGCAGACAATCGATTACCGGCCTATCCGTTGGAAATCTCGGCGACTTCGCCATGGCGAACGACCCGGTTCCGCCCGGACTGCTTGGCGTGGTAGAGCGCGGCATCGGCCCTTTCCAGCAATATGTCCTTGCTCTCCACGTCCGCGTCCAAACCCGCGACGCCGAAACTGCAGGTAACGCGAAATACCTTCCCGTCGGCGGCAAATTCCATATCGGCGATTTCGCCGCGGATCCGTTCCAGGAAGCTCATGCAGGACGCCTCGGCACTTTCCGGCAGGGCGAGACAGAACTCCTCCCCGCCGAGGCGGGCCAGGATATCGGAGTCACGGATTGTCGATTTCAGATGCGACGCCACGCGTTTCAGGACTTCGTCCCCCGTCGAATGACCATAGGTGTCGTTCACCGACTTGAAGTGATCGAGGTCCAGCATGACCACTGTCAGGTCATGCGCATGTCGTTTCGCGCGGCCGAACTCCTGAGCGTAGCGTTCATCGAAATGGCGACGGTTCCGCAGACCGGTGAGCGGATCTTCCGTTACCAGATTCTCCAGCATCCGGTTCGCATCGTTGAGTTCCCGGGTACGTTCCTCGACCTTGGCCTGAAGCGACTCATTCAACTCCTTGAGCGCCTGCACCATGAAGGCGAAATGCGTCGCCAGATCCTTCACCTCCCGCCAGCCGCCAAGCTCCGGGGGTGGGTCAAAGCGCCCCTTGGCAACCTTCGACGTATGGGCCCTCAACTTCTCGATCGGCCCGGACACGAAAACCGACAGCAACACACCGACACATATCGCGACCACAATAATGATCACTTCGGCAACCAGGATCAGCGTGTCGTTCCGGCTGACGAGGCTGCTGACCTCCGCCTCGTTGACCTTTGCCACCAGCCCCCAGTCGAGCCCGGGAATGTAGCGCGTGGACGCCATGACGGGCGTTTCCAGATAGTCCGGCGCATTGGCCATCAGACGCTCATTGCCCAGCAGGGCCTGGGTGATCGGGACGTCCAATCGTTCCTTCGACACCGTTCGGTTGAAGGCTGCCGCGTGATCATATTTCAGCGGCACGGCAAACAACGCGTCACCGTTCTCGTCACGCACCGCGACCAGCCACTCTCCCGTTTCGCCCAGCCCCGATCGATCCCGGACCATATCCGTCAGGAAGTTCGAATAGAATTCCAACCGAATGAAACCGACGGTCTCGTGGTTCAGGATCAAGGGTGCCGTGCTGACCAGAACGATGTCCGATCCGGCGCGCTGCAGGGTGATCGTTTCCTTCGCCGAACGGGGATCGAGCGCCAGTTCCCCGTCTGGATCGGCTCCGCTGCCAGCCACGAATACGCCCTGACGGTCGTAGACCTGTATCTCCTTGATCTGAGACAGACCGTGCTTGGCGTCATTCAGGATCTGGCGAATTTTTGTGACATGCACGGGATCGCCGTCCTGGTTCCAACGGCCCAGGCTGATACGCATCTGGGTGCGGCTGGAAACCAGGGCCGTATTGTCTTTGAACCGCTCTACCGTCGCCAGGACGCGTTTCTTGGCGATCAGGGACAGCGACGAAAGATGGTCCTCAAAGAGTGCGCGATAATGCGCACCGGCCGTCTGGTTCAGATACTGAAGGCCGACGAAAAGAGGTATGCAAGACAGCAACACAAATATAAGTATAAGGAGATATTTTAGCTTCAATGCTACCTCCACGACAATAAATTCAAGTCGGAATCATATATTACCGCAAATTGTTACTGGTCGCGACATTGAATTCGGATTTTTTATTCTGATGGAATCATCGCCATATAACGTCAGACATCGAGGTTCTTGTCGTGGGGCCAGACTGTTCTGTCACATGCTTTCAGGTCTTGCAGCGACTGTTTCGGACACCCCCTGGGTGGGCGAGCGTATCGCGACTGATGTCCTGAGAAATCCAGCGGGACCGGGCTTCCGTCCTCACGCAGTCGCGCAAGACGCCTCTCTCGTCAGAAGCCAAGATCATTGCATTGATCTGATCAGTAATCGCGCATTGCTTCGACGGACCATTCCGGTCTTCGGCCTCAGCAGCGGCGCTCATCGCCGTGATGGCTCTCGGATGCAACCACCACAGCACCAACAAATTCAATCGGGCCGGCGATCGCGGCTTGCCGGTCGCACTGGGTCTGTTACCGTGCGCGCAAACAAGGTCGGGAACGGAGCCGAGGCACCATGAAGCTCAAGGATATCGAAACGTTCGTCACCGTGCCGCCGACCGGGATCGGCGGGTCGTTCTGGGTTTTCGTGCGGCTGACGACGGACACCGGTATCCAGGGCATCGGCGAATGCTATGGCATTCCAGTTTCGGGCGACATTGCCTGCCGCATGGTGGAAGACACGTTCGAACGCTTCTTCGCCGGTGAAGACCCGCATCGGGTCGAGACCCTGTTCCGGCGGGTCTATTCCGCGGGGTTCACCCAACGCCCAGACGTCACCATGATGGGCGTCTTCAGCGGCCTGGAAATCGCGGTCTGGGATATTCTGGGCAAGGCGCACGAGCAGCCGATCCACAACCTGATCGGCGGCCGCTTCCATGACCGTATCCGAACCTACAGCTATCTCTATCCGAAGCATCTGTCGCCGCCGGACATGGTCTGGAACGGCGCCGGCACGGGCGATTGCTATCACGACCCTGCAGCTGCCGCGGAGGCGGCACTGAACTATGTCGAATTCGGCTTCACCGCTATCAAGCAGGACCCGGCCGGCCCCTACAGCTTTCAGGGCGGCCGAGAGCTTTCCATGACGGAGCTGAGCCGCAGTGAGGCCAACGTGAAGGCGATCCGGGAAGCCGTCGGCGACCGGGCGGACATCCTGTTCGGAACCCACGGTCAAATGACCACTTCATCGGCGATCCGGCTGGCGAGGCGTCTGGAGCCTTACGATCCCCTGTGGTTCGAGGAACCCTGCCCCCCGGACCAGATGGAGGGTATCGGCAAGGTCGCAGCGGCGACCTCCATCCCGGTTTCCACCGGTGAGCGCCTGACCACCAAGATCGAGTTTCACCAGGCCCTGAAAGCCGGTGTGTCGATCCTGCAGCCGGATATCGGCCGCAGCGGCGGTATCTGGGAAACGAAGAAGATCGCGATCCTGGCGGAGGCCTTCAACGCGCAGATCGCCCCCCACATCTATTGCGGGCCTGTCGCCCATGCGGCAGCCGCGCATCTGGCTTTTGCAACGCCGAACTTCCTGATTCTGGAATCCATCCTGACGGACTTCCACGCCGCGGTCGTCAGGAAGCCGCTGGCCTGGGAAGCCGGGTACATGCCGGCACCGACGGAGCCGGGTCTGGGGCTGGAACTGAACGACGAGGTCATTGCCGCGCATCCCTACACCACAGGCGGGCGCCTCCATCTGGAAATGTGCCAGACGGCGCTGGATTCCGGCAACACTCGGACGGTTGGAGAACTCGAAGGCTAACGCCCCGATAGGTCGCGCATAAAGCGACGGCCCGATCCGAAACGGGTTGGAATCTCGCCAAGCGCCTTGAACCCGACGCGAGTGTAGAAACCTCCGGCGTCGCGATTGCCGATGACATGCAGGCTATTCGCACCGTGTTCCCGGGCCCGGGTTTCAGCGGCGCGGATCAGGGCGCGACCGATCCCGGCCTTCCAGTGGTCCGGATCCACGAACAACCCGTCCAGTTCGACCTGACCGTCCGGGCGCACGAACATCGCCGCAAACCCCAGCGCCGCGCCGCCCTCTTCCGCGACGATGACATTGCCGGCCTCGAACTGTCCGGGTGGAATGTCGATGGCGTCCGGATGCGCCAGAATCGCCTCCCGATCCTCCGGATTCGCATGCGAGGCACGTCGCTGCAATTCAATCAGTTCGTCCCGGTCTTCAACGCGCGCGGTGCGCAGCCTCAACGCCATGCCGGTCTCCACATTCAGGGCGGGTTTTCCGAAGTTCAGAAAGTGTCACGGCAGCCGGACTTCAACCCCTGGCACCTGCACGGATACCTGACCGCGCTAGAAACCGATCAGGTCGATCATCAGCGATGGAACCGGATCGTGTTTCCAGGTCTCACCACCATCCCTGCTGTAATAGAACTCTCCCAATTGATCGGTTGCATAAAGCAGGCTGCCGTCGGCGGCGTAGTCGATCCAGGTCAGGAAGGGATTGGGCATTTTCGGGCCGCGCTGCCACGTGCTTCCACCATCCTTCGTGCGCGTCAGATAGGTCCACCCCTCGGTCAGACCGGATTCCATTTCCAGGGCCGCGCCATGACTTTCATCCCGGAAGGCGGGCATATGCGTCGACCGGCTGATCGTGTCCGATTCCCAGGTAACGCCGCCATCAGCGGTCAGATAGGGATTCCAGACGATGAAACGTTCGAAGATGCCGCGCAGCCTGCCGTCCCGGGAGGCCCGCGCCCGGCTGACCGGTCCCGGCATGTCACGGACCTCCGACCGGCCCGTTTCCGTATCGTAAACGGCCAGACGCGACTGCGGCAGCGTCGTCAGCAACAGCGACCCGATGCGATGCGTACGCAGGCGCTGCGGCGTACTGCCATAAAACCGCCCGGGGGCGGCGAATTGGAAGGACTGAACCGGCTCCCATTGATTCAGATTGATATCGGATCGAAGCAACGTGAACCGGGTGTCGCGATAATGCGTCAGATAGACCCCGCCATCGGGCATCTTGTGGATGTCCCGCACCACGCCGTAGGGAATCGGCGACCGGATCTGGGCCCAGGCCTTCCCCATATCCGGCGAGATCCTGAGCATCCCCATCTCGCCGCCGACCAGCAGGGCGCCAGGTACGATCTCGACAATCGCCTCGACGGACCGGTTCACACCCAGATCGACGCGGCTCCACCCGTGCTCCGGGTGCCAGAAGCGGATCTGGCCCAGCAACGTTCCAAAGGCGATGCGTCCATCGGATAGCTCCGTCGGCGCGAGGAGCCCCAGACTGCCGTCACGAACTTCGTCGTATAATCCCTGCGATATGACCGGCGGAACATGGGCCTCGCTCCAGCCCAGATAGCTGTCCGGCCTCATCGCAACATCGGACAGGCCGGGATAAAGGGCCTGCAGCACCTCCGGCAGCCCTTCCGCGACCGGCGTCGGATCATAGGTCAGGTAGGACGTCCGGTATCTCGAGAGGACGTCGACCCGCGGCCCCGTCACCACTTCGACGATCGACCCCAGATAGGTGATGCGGCGGGCCTCTATCGCGAAGCGCCCGAAGGAGTCGTTGGGCGTGCCGGTGGCATTGGAGATGGTTCCCGCAAAGGACGACAACCGGTACTCCCCCGGTGGCACCGAACCGATGTAGAGCGCCGATCTCGAAAGCCCGTCGGTTACGTCGGTCAGGGTGAATGTCTCCCCTGTCGTCGTCTCTTCGATGATCGCGAAGTCCCAGGGATCCTGATACGCAATCGGTCCCGGGCCATTGGATACGAACCGGAAGGCAATGATGCCATTTGCCGGATCGTGGCTGGCGGCGGTCTTGA
Organism: Alphaproteobacteria bacterium; assembly: GCA_033344895.1. Lineage (NCBI taxonomy): Bacteria > Pseudomonadati > Pseudomonadota > Alphaproteobacteria > Alphaproteobacteria bacterium. Next base: position 2,157,538 of record JAWPMN010000001.1, on the reverse strand, counting down.
GGCTGGCCGTCTGGCAGGCGGCGAGCAGACACACTGCAAGGAGGACGACCAGGGCCCGCGTTGCCGGAACCGTTTCCTTCGTTGCCTTTTGCATCGTCCCCATTCCGCCGTTTCCCCGGTTCCCCAGCCTCCTGAAACAGGACTATACCAAATCTCCCGCCGCGACGCCCGGTCGCGCTTTCCCAACCGCGTGCCGCGCGGTATCTAGCGTTCCATGACAGAAACGCTTTCCCCCTCCGCCCGGCCGCGCGCCGTCGGCCTGTGGCTCTGCGCCACCGCCTTCATGGTCTTTGCAATGATGATCATCGGGGCCATCACGCGCCTGACCGAAAGCGGTCTCAGCATGGTGGAATGGCGTCCGCTGATCGGCGCCCTTCCGCCGCTGAACGAAACGGAGTGGGAGCGGGTCTTCGCGCTCTACAAGCAGACCTCGCAATATGCGCTGATGAATTCGAAGATGACCCTGGCGGAGTTCAAGGACATCTTCTTCTGGGAATGGTTCCATCGGCTTTGGGGGCGATTGATCGGGCTGGTCTATGCCCTGCCCTTTTTCTGGTTCCTGCTGCGCCGGCAGATTCCGGCGGGCTACAAGCCGCATCTCTGGGCGTTGCTGATCTTGGGCGGCCTTCAGGGCGTGATCGGCATGTGGATGGTACAGAGCGGTTTCGTCGACCGGGTCGAGGTCAGCCAGTATCGCCTGGCCATCCATCTCGGCATGGCGTTCTTCATTCTCGGATATACGGTCTGGCTGATCCATGGCCTGTTGTGTCCCGTCGAGCCGGGACGCCGAGCAGTGCCGCGGGGCTTCCGGCGATTGGGCGCCTATGCCCACGCGGTCATGTTCTTCACCATTCTTTATGGCGCACTGGTCGCCGGTCAGAATGCGGGGTTCATTTACAACGATTGGCCGACCATGGGCGGTCAATGGTTCCCGGAAGGTTACTGGGACGATCGCTTTGGCTGGGCCAGTCTTTTCGAGACCCTGGAAGCCGTGCAGTTCAACCATCGCCTGCTGGCCTATCTGACCGCGATGACCGTCTTCGCCCTATGGCTCTGGTCCTGGTTCATCGAGTTGCCGATGCGGGTGCGACTGTCGGTCAACATTCTGACCGTCGCGGTCTTTTTCCAGATCTGCCTCGGTATTCTGACGCTGCTCAGCGTGATCTGGTTGCCGCTTGCCGTGATGCATCAGGCCGGCGCGGCGATCAGTTTCTGCGCCGCGCTGTGGTGCCTGAAAGAATTGCGCGGCGGAAAGGAAGGCCCTTCCGCCGCGCGATAGACCGATACCGGTGGCCGCCGATCAGAACTCGCGGCCGATGGCCCGGTCGACGGAGAGCTTGCCGCCGCCGCGCACCAGGAAGACCAGGGCCGCCACGGTCCAGAACAGCGGGAACTCGTATCCGCCATCCGACCAGAAGAACCCGTTTCCGGCGTGGAACAGCGTCGCCTGGGCCATGAAACCGACGATCAGGGCGGCAACCGGACGGGTCAGGAACCCGGCCGCCAGTGCCAAACCGCCGAAAAACTCGACCAAAGCCACGAACAGTGCCAGCGGGTAGCCAGGCGTGAACCCAACGCTTTCAAAGAATTGCGCCGTTCCTTCCAGCCCGCCGCCGAACAGCTTGCCGTAGCCGTGCGGGACCAGCAGCAGGCCGGTCGTGACACGCAGCAGCGGTTCCATATACGGCGACAGAACGTCGGTGATTGGTTTGGCGAGCGGGATGAACCGCTTGGTATCAGTGGTGAAGTCGGACATTTCAAAGTTCCCCAGTTGTCTCGTAGCTGTGCATTTCGTCCATGCAGGCTTCCCGCCGCATGATTGAGCACAGATAGCTACGCCCCCTGAGTGAACAAAGTGGGTCGCTAGAAATTCATTGTATCCCAAAACGCACCAATTGGCGTTGACCGACCGAACGTCTACGGCTTGTACCCGAGCCGCAGGTTGCCCCATTGCCGACCACGCACCTTGATGGGAACGGTCAAATCCTTCATCAGCACGAATGTGCCGCCGCCCATATCGCGCAGATAGCTCTGCACGAGGAAGTCCTGCTTGTTGGCCCCGGCGGCGCGCCCGGTTCGGTCTGAGAAAATCCGGCGGTTTCGGCAGTTCGCGGCGTTCCATACCGGATCGTCGGGCTTCTGCGGCTTTGAGTATTTGTTGTTATGGGTCGGCAGATAGCCGTTCTCGTCCACCGCCGCGCAGAAGGCGACCCGTTCGTCGAAATTCAGCACCGGCTCCTGGAATTCAGGCAGGACCTTGTCGGTAAAGGCATTGTAGGCCGTCACATGCTGCAAAGGATTGGAACCGGCGACCTCTCGGTAGTTTCTGTCGAACAGATCCTCCATCGATATCTCATTGGCCTGCACCGCCTGTTCGAACCGGGCACTGATCGCGGCAGCGGTGCGGGTGCAGACATCGATGAATGGCTGGTCCATGGCGATATAGCTCTCCATGAACGCGTCGATCCGGTCAGCCTCGCTGGACCGGAAGGTGGCCCTCGTCGCATCCTCTGACGACAGGGTGATCCCGATCCGCCCCAGGGCCGGCAGGGACAGGCTCCCCTCCGCTCCCGGCGGTAACGAAGTCCCCTCCGCTGGCAGAACACGCGCACTTTCGCGACGCAGGTCGCGGATTGTGACGGCATGATCACCGCTTTCCAGAGACAGCATTCCGTACAGGTCGACCGGCACCCGGGGCAACCGGGTCGACTTCCGCTCCTTGGTATCGGCAATCGCGGTTCGCAGCCGGCTGCGCAGGTCCTCCAGGCGCTCGTGTACCTTCTGCGCCAGTTCCTTCTGCGTGACCGCCTGCCCCGATGCGCTCTCGACCTCGGAGGAAACTTCCAGCACGGCCTCGCTCAGCGATGCGGTGCCGACGGCGGCTTCCTGGGCGTTGCGCCCGATCTCCGCAATCGCCTCCTGCTGCTGGGACACGACGTTGGTGGATTCCTCGGAATATTCCTCGACCGCCCCGATGGCTTCGGCGATGCTTGCAATCGCCCGAACCACGGAATTGCTGACTTCCTGAATTTCCTCGACCTGTTCCGAGATGTCCTTGGTCGCGTCAGCGGTCTGTCCGGCCAGTGTCTTGACCTCGTTCGCAACGACGGCGAACCCCTTGCCGGCCTCCCCGGCCCGCGCGGCCTCGATCGTAGCATTCAGCGCCAGAAGGTTGGTCTGGCTGGCAATGTTCTGAATCAGTTTCACGACATCGCCGATCTTTGTCGACGCCTCCGACAAGGTCTGAATGATGTCGCGCGCATTCTGGGTTTCACCCACCGCCTTGCGGGCCTGATCGCGGGTTCGTCCAACCTGATCCTCAATGACTGACGCGGACGCCGCCAGTTCCTCCGTGGCGGCCGCAACGGCATTCACGTTGTTCGATGCGGAGGTCGCATCGCCAGTCAGCCGCTGGGTCAGGGTTTCGATCCGAACCAGCGTGCCGGCGATATCCCCTGATACCTCGACGAGCTCGTCGGACTGTGCCTCGATCTCGACCGTGGTTCCGTCGACCTCGCCCTGCAGCGCGTCGGCGAGGGTCAGCAACTCGCGCCGCTGCCAGAACGACAATCGCTCGATTTCCAGCAACCTGTCCTTTTCGTCCCGTCTGTCCCGCGTTTCCTCAACCTTACCATTCAACATTTTTATCGGTCTCCCAATTCGACCATTCTGATCTCCCTCCTATGAAGGATGCAGAAAATGTAAAAAAAGTTAAACGGCGCAGTTTGTTTGTATACGAATGAATTGACCCTGATCCGTAGCAGTGTCAGGGTTTCTCCAAATCATAATACATAACAGGACAGGACGATGGTCAGGATCGTTGGTTGCGATGTCGGCGGCACATTCACCGATTTGATTCTCTTGGATGAAGCAACAAACAGCGCACGGATCGCAAAGGTACCGACCACGGTCGAGAACCAGTCGGCCGGCGTTCTCTCAGCGCTCGACAAAGTAGAAGTCGGGATCAATTCCATCGACGGGATCGTGCACGGCACGACAGCCACCACCAACGCATTGCTGGAACGCAAGCTGGCGAAAACCGGCCTGATCACGACAGCGGGATTCAGAGACATCCTGGAACTCGGCCGCCGGACCCGGCCCAGCGCCTATGGCCTGACCGGCAGCTTCCTCCCCCTGATACCACGTGAATTGCGGCTGGAAGTGCCGGAGCGTCTGGATGTCGACGGGAACATTGTCACCCCGTTGGACGAAGAGGCGGTGCGAAAGGCTGCCGAGGCGTTGCGCGACATGGGGTGCGAGTCTCTGCTGATTCATTTCCTGCACGCCTATCGCGACCCGTCCCATGAGCAGCGGGCAAAGGCAATCGCCCTAAAGGTGTGGCCCAATCAGTACGTTACGGCAGGGCATGAGGTCCTGTCGGAGTTTCGGGAGTATGAACGCGGTGTCACCGCGGCCGTGAATGCGTCGGTGCAGCCGATCCTGGAGCGGTATCTGGCCCGCCTGCTGGACGGGTTGCGCGGACGCGACTACGAGCGCGATCTGCTGGTCATGCAGGGCAATGGCGGCACGGTCTCTTCCGAGGCGATTTGCCGCATGGCTGTGAACACGGTGATGTCCGGCCCGGCCTCCGGCGTCATGGCGGCGGCGCGGACCGGTGAGGCCGCAGGAAGGCCGTCACTGATCACCTTCGATATGGGCGGGACATCCTGCGATGTCGGCCTGATCAAGGACGGCACGCCGCAGGTGTCGAGCGAGTTGGAAATCGAATACGCCATGCCCGTCCATGTGCCGATGGTGGACGTGCATACGATCGGCGCCGGGGGCGGATCGATCGCGCGGATCGACGCCGGCGGCATGCTGCGCGTCGGCCCTGAAAGCGCCGGCGCAACGCCCGGCCCGATCTGCTACGGTCGCGGCGGCACGCAGCCGACGATCACCGACGCCAATCTGGCGCTGGGGCGCCTCAACCATGAAAGGCTGCTGGCGGTCGAGGGTGCGCCCGACATCGAGGCAATTCGGGCACGGATCGGCGAGGTCATCGGCGAGCCGCTGGGGCTCAGCTGGGAAGAGGCCGCCGCCGCCATTCTGCGAATCGCCGACGACCGCATGGCCGGTGCGGTCCGCATGGTGTCGCTGAGTCGCGGACACGATCCGCGGGATTTCTCGCTGTTCGCCTTCGGCGGCGCCGGGCCGCTGCACGCCGGTGCGATTGCCCGTGAACTGGGCATCCCCACCCTGTTGGTTCCGGCCCGCCCGGGCATCACCAACGCCCTCGGCTGCGCCGTCGCCGACCTGCGCCATGATTTCGTGAATACGGTCAATCGGCCGCTGGACGGGGTCGACATGGATCTGGTTCGCCGCACGCTGAGCGATCAGGTGACGGAAGGGAAGACCCGCCTGGCCCAGGACGGCGCCGGAACCGGCGAGGTCCGGACCATCCATACCGCCGACATGCAATTCATCGGGCAAAGCCATCTTCTGTCCGTCCCGGTAGCGTCGCCCGATGTCACGCGGGAGGACCTGCAGGCCGCGTTCGAGGCCGTCTACTGGGATCGGTTCGAGGTCAAGCTGCCGGAGATCAAGGCCAACCTGGTCAATCTGAACACCGCCGTCATCGGCCCGCGCCCGGCGCTGGATCTGGGCCTTCTGCTGGATGCGCCTGTCCCACGGGGCGACGCAACACGGCCGGTCTGGTTTGCCGAGACCGGCTGGACCGACACGCCGATCGTGCCCCGGGCCAGCCTGCCGCCGGGCACCGACCTGGCAGGGCCGGCCATCGTGGAACAGCTCGACACCACCATCGTCCTGTCCCCCGGCATGCGGGCGGAGGCAGATGATATCGGAAACCTGATCGTCCATGTCGGAACGGGAGACGGTGCATGACCCAGGAACTTGATCCGGTCACGCTGGGAGTGATCCAGAACGGTTTGCAGCAGGTCTGTAACGAGATGGACCTCGCCTTTTGCCGCGCGGCTTTTTCCCCCGTGATTGCTGAAGCCATGGACCGGTCCGACGGAATCTATGCGGCCGAAGACGGCGCCCTGATCGCACAGGGCGACCTGGGGCTGCCGGTCTTTGTCGGGACGATGCAGTACGGCACGCAGGCAGTGATCGAGCGTATCGCCGATCCGCAGCCGGACGATGTCATCATCTGCAACGACCCGTATCTGGGCGGGACCCATTTGATGGATGTCCGCTTCTATCGGCCGTTTTTCTATGACGGCGAGCTGTTCTGCTGGTTGGCCAATACCGGGCATTGGCCGGATACCGGCGGCATGGTCCCCGGCGGATTCTCCGCCCGCGCGACGGAAGTCGAACAGGAGGGCCTGCGCATCCCGCCGGTGAAACTGTTCAAGCGCGGCGAGCTGGATCCGGAGATACTGGCGATCATCCAGTCCAACATCCGGATTGCCGATCAGCGCATCGGCGACATCAAGGCCCAGGCCGCGGCCCTGAAGATTGGCGACAAGCGGCTGACCGCCCTGCTGGATCGCTATGGCAAGGATACGGTTGCCCGGGCGATCCAGGAATTGCGTGACCGCGCGGCACGCCTGATGCGCGCCACCATCGCGGAGGTTCCCGACGGCACCTATTACGGCGAGGCCTTCGTCGATTCAGACGGGGTCGTGGATGAACCGCTGAAGATCGCCATGTCGGTCACGGTCGCCGGTGACGAGATGACCTTCGACATGTCGGGGTCGTCCCCGCCCTGCCGTGGGCCGATGAACAGCGTCATCGCGACGACCCGGTCTTCGATCTATCTGGCGATCAAGCATGTCTTCCCGAATGTGCCGCTGAATGCCGGAACCTATGAGCCACTGAAGATCATCGATCCCCGGGGAACATTCCTCTACGCCGAATATCCGCGCCCGGTATCGGGCTGTGCGGCGGAGGTCAGCCAGCGCATTGCCGAGGCGGTTTTCGCCGCCCTGACCAAGGCCATTCCCGACCGTCTTTTCGCCGCCCCGGCCGGATCCAGCGGCAATTTCGCCCTTGGCGGACACGATCCCGAGAAAGGCCGTTCCTATGTCATGTATGTCATTTCCGGGGGCGGCTATGGCGGTCATGCCGGGGGCGATGGCCTGACGAATGGCTGTTCCACCATCGGCATTTCAAAGTCGCAGCCGATCGAGGTGCTGGAGCAATACTATCCCGTCCTGTTCGAGCGCTACGCCCTGGCTGAAGGGTCAGGTGGCGCCGGGGAACATCGCGGCGGATTCGGCATCAATTATCGCGTCCGGGTGCGACGCGGCGAGGCCCGGGCCTCCATGGTCATGGATCACGGCCGTACCGGTCCGCAGGGCGTTCTGGGCGGAGCCGATGGCGGTCCGAACCGGGTCCGGTTCGAATTCGCCGACGGCACGGTTCATGTCCCGGCCCACCTGTCGAAAGAACAGGACATCACGGTGCGCCCCGGCGATATCATCGACGTCTGCACACCGGGTGGCGGTGGTTATGGCGATCCGTCCAGACGATCGGCGGAACGGATCGCGGATGATCGCGTAAAGGGCTACTACGGGGACAAGGACCCGGCCGGGATTTTCGGCCACCGCGACTGATCGGCACCATTTCAGATTCGTGTTAGGCTGTTGCGACAGGGACGGCCCAAATCGCCATTGACTCGATATTCCGTTATCCTGTACGAATTCCTGGATATTAAATATCGGAGGAAATCATGAGTCATGCGCCAATCGGACAATCGCTGGTGACGGCCGCCCAGGCGGCCCTGGATGCGATCGAGGCCGAAGGACTGACCAAGCGCGAACGCACCATTACCGGCCCCCAATCCAGCGAGATCGACACGCTGGATGACGGCCGCGCGAGCCATGTCATCAATCTGTGCGCCAACAACTATCTGGGACTGGCGGACGATCCGCGCCTGATCGCGGCCGCGAAGGCAGCCCTGGACAGTCACGGTTTCGGCATGGCGTCGGTGCGATTCATCTGCGGTACGCAGGATCTGCACCGGACCCTGGAGAAGCGGCTGGCGGAATTCCTGCGCACCGAGGACGCAATCCTGTTCTCCTCCTGCTTTGATGCGAATGCCGGAATCTTCGAAGTTTTGCTGGGCCCGGAGGATGCCATCATTTCCGACGCATTGAACCATGCGTCGATCATCGACGGCGTTCGACTGTGCAAGGCCCGGCGGCTGCGCTATGCCAACAATGACATGGCGGAGCTGGAAGCGCGTCTGCAGGAAGCGCAGGACGCCAAGCTGCGCCTGATCGTCACCGACGGCGTCTTCTCCATGGACGGTATCATCGCCAATCTGCCGGCGATTTGCGATTTGGCCGAAAAATACGATGCCACCGTCATGGTCGATGACAGCCATGCCGTGGGCTTCATGGGTCGGCGCGGCGCAGGCACGCCCGATCATCACCGCGTAAGCGACCGCGTTCAGATCCTCAGCGGCACCTTCGGCAAGGCGCTGGGTGGCGCGTCCGGCGGGTACATCGCCGGGCCGAAACCGGTTGTCGATCTGCTGCGCCAGCGGGCACGGCCCTACCTTTTTTCCAACGCGCTCGCCCCGGCGATCTGCGCCGCGACGCTCACGGCGCTGGACCTGCTGGAAGGGGGGGCGGAACTGCGCGACCGCCTACGGGCAAACGCCAAACGCTTCCGCGCCGGCATGACTTCGGAGGGCTTCGATCTGGTGCCCGGCGAGCACCCGATCATTCCGGTCATGACAGGGGACGCCGTCCTGGCGACGAAACTGGCCGCCGGCCTGATGGAGGAAGGGATCTACGTGACCGCATTCTCCTATCCCGTCGTGCCCAAGGGGCAGGCACGGATTCGGACCCAGATGTCGGCCGCTCATACGCCGGACCAACTGAACCGAGCCGTCGACGCCTTCACCAAGGTCGGCCGGGCCCTCGGGCTCGTTTCCTGAAGATCGAAAGGACCTCCCCATGCGTGCGATCTATAAATCGAAGCGGGAAACCGGCCTGTGGATGGGATCCGCGGATGCCCCGAAACCGGGACCGCGCGACGTTCTGATCCGCGTCCAGCGCGCCGCGATCTGCGGCACCGACCTGCATATCTACAACTGGGATTCCTGGGCGCAGAAGACCATTCCCGTCCCCATGATCGTCGGCCACGAATACTGCGGCATCGTTGAAGCCGTTGGCGAGGAAGTCACCTTGGTCAAGGTCGGCCAGCGCGTCTCCGGTGAAGGGCATCTGGTCTGCGGCCACTGCCGCAACTGCCGCGGCGGGCGGGAGCATCTGTGCATCAACACGGTTGGCGTCGGCGTCAACCGCCAGGGCGCCTTCGCGGATCTTCTGACCATTCCGGAACACAACGTCTTTGCCGTGCCGGAAGACATTCCCGACGATGTCGTCGCCATACTGGACCCGCTGGGCAATGCCGTGCACACGGCCCTGTCCTACGATCTGGTGGGGGAGGATGTGCTGATCACCGGGGCCGGGCCGATCGGCCTGATGGCCGCCGCCGTCTGTCGCCATGTCGGCGCCCGCCATGTCGTCGTCACCGATCTTTCCGAAGACCGCCTGCGTCTGGCCGAAAGCATGGGCGCGACGCGCGGCGTCCGCGCGGACAAGGAGCCGCTGAAGGATGTCATGCGCGATCTGGGCATGACGGAAGGCTTCGATGTCGGTTTGGAGATGTCGGGTGCCGCACCTGCGATGACCGATATGATCAACGCAATGAATCATGGCGGCAAGATCGCGCTGCTGGGTCTGTTTTCCAAGCCGGTCGAAATCGACATGACGGCGGCCATCTTCAAGGGGCTGCAGTTCAAGGGAGTCTACGGGCGGGAGATGTTCGAGACCTGGTACAAGATGGTCGCCATGCTGCAGACCGGTCTGGACGTGACACCGGTCATCACGCATCGTCTGCCCTTCGAGAAGTTCGAGGACGGATTCGCGGCGCTCAACTCCGGACAGGCCTGCAAGGTCGTGCTGGATCTCGCCGCGTAACCGCCCCCGATCTGAGCCCCGACCGCCGCCCGCGCCGCCGTAACGAAAGGACATTGCATGGCCCGAACCCGTCCCGGACGCACGAACCGGCGTCAGAACCGCGAACAGTCCGCCGCCGCAGCGGCCGGTCTGCACCAGTTGCCCTGGGGCCAGCTGACCTTCGCCGATCGGCCGATCGATCCCTTGGACGAGGAAGGGGTGCAGAAGGTCCACGACGCCGCGATGCGCGTTCTGGAAGATATCGGGATCGAGTTCCTGAACGACGAGGCGGTGGAAACTCTGCGCAAGGCGGGCTGCACCGTCGGGGCAAACGGTCAGAACATCCGCTTCGACCGTGACTGGATCATGGCCCAGACCGCCAAGGCGCCTTCCAGCTTCACGATCACACCGCGCAACCCTGCGCGCGAGATCGAATGGGGCAATGGCAAGGCCGCGTTCGGCATGGTGGCCAGCCCGCCCAATTCCATGGACCTCGTCGGCGGGCGCCGTGTCGGCAACCGCAAGGACTATCAGGACCTGCTGCGACTGTCGCAAAGCTTCAACTGCATCAATTTCAATGGCGGTTATCCGGTCGAGCCGATCGATATCCACGCCTCCGTACGCCACCTGGATGCGGTCTATGACCTGCTGACCCTGACGGACAAGGTGCTGCACGCCTATTCCCTGGGCCCTGAACGGGTTGAGGACGCCATGGAGATGGTGCGTATCGGCGGCGGGCTCACGCATGAGGAATTCGAGGCGAAGCCACGGATGTTCACCAACATCAACTCCTCGTCACCGCTGAAGCATGACTGGCCGATGCTGGACGGCGCGATGCGGATGGCCCGGCGCAATCAGCCGGTGATCATCGCGCCCTTCACCCTGGCCGGCGCGATGGCACCGGTGACCATCGTCGGGTCCGTCGTACAGCAGATCGCGGAGGCGTTGGCCGCCGTCGCCCTGTTGCAGGAAATTCGACCGGGTACCCCCGTCGTGATGGGCGCTTTCACCTCCAATGTCGACATGAAGTCCGGCTCCCCTGCCTTTGGCACGCCGGAATACATGCGTGCGATGCAGATTTCCGGGCAGATGGCCCGGTTCTACGGACTGCCCTGGCGTGGCTCGAATGCCAACGCGTCCAATGCGCCGGACGGACAGGCGGTCTGGGAAAGCCAGAACTCCCTGTTCAGCGTCCTCAGCGGCCACTGCAACGTCATCTTCCACGCGGCCGGCTGGGTCGAAGGCGGGTTGAGCGCCAGCTTCGAGAAGGTCGTCATCGATTGCGAGATGATCCAGCAATGGATGTACTATCACCGACCGGTGAAGGTGGATGAAGGCGAACTGGCCGTCGATGCGATCCGAGAGGTCGGCCCCAACGGGCATTTCTTCGGCTGCCAGCATACGCAGGACCGCTATCGCGACGCCTTCTACAATCCCTTCCTGTCGGACTGGCGAAACTTCGAATCCTGGGTCGAAGCCGGCGCTCAATCCGCGCATGAGCGGGCGCACCATCTGTACAAGCAGATCCTGCGCGAATACGAGGCACCGCCGATTGACGAGGCGATCCGCGAAGAGCTTCAGGCCTTCATTGCCCGGCGCAAGGAAGAAGGCGGCGCGAAGACGGATTTCTGACCATTCGGCACCGGGCAACCTGCCATAAAATTAGAAAAAATTTGCCTGTGGGCTCGCATGGGGTAACGTTCTTCATCGTTCCTTACGCCCGCGTTGTCCCATCATGTCCATCCGCCGTCTCCGCATCCTGATCGCCGTCGCCGAACGTGGATCTTTCGCGGCCGCGGCGGACATGATGCTGATCTCTCCCTCCGCCGTCAGCCAGCAGATGGCGAAACTGGAGGAGGAGCTGCGGACGGAAATCTTCGACCGTCGCAAGCGCCCGCCGGAGCTGAACCGCGACGGCTATGCCCTGGTGCCGAAGGCGAAGGAAGTCGTCGCCGCCTATGACGCGATGATCCGGTCCGCACAGGACGAGGACGCGCCATCGGGTGAACTGGTGCTGGGGGCCATCCCGACCACCCTGACCGAATTGGTGCCCCGGGTTCTGAAGCGCATGCGCGAGACCTATCCGTTGCTGCATTTTCGTGTATCGCCGGACCTGTCGGCGGAACTGATGACCCAGGTCGACCGGGGCGCACTGGACGGGGCGATCATTTCGGAACCGGTGCGCCTGCCGGGCAACCTGACCTTCCACGCGGTCGCCCTGGAACCTCTGGTTCTGCTGGTGCCGAAAGAAGTCGGTGGCGATGACCCGGAATCCATTCTCTCGGCACACCCCTTCATCCGCTTCACCCGGCGCGCCTGGACCGGGCGGGACATTGACGACTGGCTGCAGGCACGCAACATCCGCGTCCGCGAAATCATGGAGCTCGACCGTCCGGAGGCGATCGCCATGATGGTGCATCATGGACTGGGCGTGTCCATCATCCCGGAACATTGCGTCCCGGAACCGATCTCTGCCGGGGTCCGCCGGTTGCCGCTCGGCCCCACGGCACGCCCCAGAGCGATCGGCCTGATCCGGCGTCGCGACAGCATGAAGGCGCGTCCGCTGGATCTCCTGACCGAAGAGCTGGAGCGTGCCGCCGGGGATCGCCCCCACGCAAATCCAGCAACCGAGGTTGCCTGACCGGCATTCGAAAGAATTGCTTTCGATAGATTGCAGATTTTCTCGCTGTATCGCGCGGTTTTGTTACGCTAAGCCTGAGCCATCGCCCTGTAGAGTGGGTTGGAACACTTATCGAGGAGACGCATCGATGGCGGGACCGGATTTCCTGGTCCACGACGCGGCGGATACCGTCGGCGTTGTCGTGGTTGAAACAGCCGAGGCCGGAAAAGACCTCAAGGGGCTGGTGATGGAAACGGGCGAGAGCCTGACCGTCACATCCCTGGACACCATTCCGCTGGGTCACAAGATCGCGCTGGGCGACCTGTCCGTCGGGGACACCGTCCTGAAATACGGGCACGACATCGGCAAGATCGTCGCCGCCGTGAAGAAGGGCGGCCACGTCCATACCCAGAACCTGAAAACGAAGAGGTGGTAACGATGGCTTCCCGCAGCTTCAACGGATACCGCCGCGAGAACGGGCGGGTCGGCATCCGCAATCATGTCGTGATCCTGCCGCTGGACGACCTGTCGAACGCCGCCTGCGAAAAGGTGGCGAACAATATCGACGGCTGTCTGGCCCTACCGCACCATTACGGACGCCTGCAATTCGGCGCGGATCTGGACCTGCATTTCCGCACCATGATCGGCACCGGCAGCAACCCCAATGTTGCCGCCGTAGTCGTCATCGGGATCGAACCGAAATGGACCGGACGCATCGTTGAGGGCATCGCCAAGACCGGCAAACCGGTCGAAGGTTTCGCGATCGAGGGTCAGGGTGAAATCAACTGCGTCGCCGCCGCCTCTCGCAAGGCGAAGGAATTCGTGCAATGGGCAACGGAACTGCAACGCGAGCCCTGCGACCTTGGAGAACTCTGGGTTTCCACAAAATGTGGAGAATCCGACACGACCTCCGGCCTGGCGTCGAACCCGACTGTCGGTAACTTCATCGACAAGGTCGATCCGCTGGGCTGCTACACCTGTTTCGGGGAAACGTCGGAACTGACCGGTGCCGAGGAAATCTGCGCCCAGCGCGCCGCGACTCCGGAAGCGGGCGAGAAATTCATGAAGACCTGGCAGGCCTATATGGACGAGGTCATCGAGCCGCATAAGACCTCCGACCTGTCGGAAAGCCAGCCGACGGCGGGCAACATTGCCGGCGGCCTGACCACGATCGAGGAAAAAGCCTTCGGTAACCTGCAGAAGATCGGCAAGAAGACGAAGTTCATCGACGTCCTGGAGCCGGCCGAAGCGCCGGCCAAGGGCCCGGGCCTCTACTTCATGGACACGTCCTCGGCGGCGGCGGAATGCGTCACCCTGCAGGCGGCGGCAGGCTTCGCCGTGCATCTGTTCCCGACCGGCCAGGGCAACATCATCGGCAACCCGATCGAACCGGTGATCAAGCTGACCGCGAACCCGAAGACCGCGCGCGAGATGGGTGAGCATGTCGATCTGGACTGTTCCGGCATCCTGCGCGGGGAGATGACTTTGGACGAAGCCGGCGACGCCCTGATCGACATCACGATCCGCACCTGCAACGGCCGCCTGACGGCTGCCGAAGCCTTGAAGCACCGCGAGTTCGTGATGACAAAACTGTACCGGAGCGCCTGATCGCAGGCTTCGGATCTAACGCGGGGAGCTCAGAGGTTTCGTGGAGGACGCTGAGGGACAATGAGGGTCTCAGCGTTCTCCGCGTTCATTACTCACGGTGTCCCATCGTGTTCCTGCGAAAGCAGAAACCTTCCTCGGTTCGGCATGGCTTCACAGCCTCCGTCATTTCAGCGCAGGTGGAAATCCAGGGGCGTCGGCGCGTTTCCCCCCGCTATTCCCAGCCCCCCGCCTTCACGGGGAGACGGATGTGCGGACCACGCTCCTGCGAACTTCAGGAGGGATCCACCTTTGCCACGTCTGCCAGTTCGCTCCGAAGGCGGCGCATCATATCCGCCACCTGCTCCGTCAGAGTTTCGACGGCATCGGCGGCCGCCGCCTCCGCGCGCGTCTTCTCCGCCGATCCTGTGTTGGAATATGTAGACAGGCTGGCGGAATCCCCTACTGCGACGGCGTTTCCGTAGGTATAGCCATTCCGGACATCCAACAGGATCGCCTGAGCGAAGCCCTGCCCCTCGATCAGGTTCGCCGGTACCAACGCCATGCCGATCAGGGTCACGTTCAAGGCACTGAGCGGGGTCGCGCTGTTCTTGGACTGGCCAAAGGATTCGTAAACCAGCACGGCGTCCAGATGCTGACGGGCCGAGGCCAGTCGGATACTGCGCATGGCCTCCGCCAACCTGCTCCTACCTTTGAGAGAGCTTGCCTCTCTCGGGTTGGAATCGGCCACTCCCGCCACAAGCGGGCTCACCGGCACAAACTGCCCGAACTCGGGGCCGAGCGATTTAGCCGCCCCCAGCCAGGCCGCGCCATGTCCCGCCGGGACCGGGCTTAATTGGCCGTTTTGAATGTAGGCCAAGCCGATGCGCGCCGGAAACCGCAGCTGTGGTTCGACATTCGCCGCCAGCGCGACTTCCTCATCCACCGACAAGGGCCGCAAGACATCATTCCCGTCTGCATCCTTTGTGAACCGGTCCGACAATGGCGTTGGCCCACCCGGGTACTCTTCCAGATATGTCCGCCCGGATGTGGTCTGAGTCTCATAGGTCGCGCAGGCCGAAAGAAAGCCTATAAGCGCCAGTGCTGTGAACCGATTGGAAAGTACCGTCATTGCCCTGCCCTCCGTTGAAATTCGCGAGGCACGATCTTTCCAGAATGTGGGCAATATGTGGCGCGACCGGGGCAATCCCGAGCGCTAGACAGGAGGTACTGCGACGATGCTAAACCGGGCCGGCGTCGAACTGATGCGGCAGGGCGACCAGCAGCATGGCGCGGGACGGGCCGGCGGCGGTGTTGAGAATGCTGTGCGGGCGGTCGGCGTGATAGCGCAGCGTATCGCCGGCCCGACCTTCGACACGCATATCGCCGACCTCCACCGCGACGGAGCCATCCAGACAGGTCAGGTGCTCATAGGTGCCCGGCGCATGGGCGTCGGACACGAGGGCACCGCCCGTCTCCATCCGCATCTCGTACCATTCCACGGGCAGGACGGTGCGGAACGGGCTGAGCATGTGCAGGGTGACGAGGCCGTCCCGGCTCTTGCTGGTCGGCATGGAATAGGCGTGAACATGTTCGATGACGGGCGCTTCCGGCGCGGCACCGTCGATCAGATCCGACATCTCCAGCCCCAGCGCCTGCATCAGGTTCCAGACCACAGCAAAGGTCGGGTTGACCGACCCGCGCTCGATTTGGCTCAGCATGGATTTGGACACGCCGCTGCGCTCCGCCACCTGTTCCAGGGTCAGGCGATGGGCCTTGCGCGCCTTGCGGATGAATTCGCCGAGCCGTGGCGGCGGGATCAGACCGTCCTTCACCGGAAAACTCCGTACCGTGATTGCGGTTTCCAGTATATCGAACGGGATTCCGTCCGGAAAGTCAGCCGAGCGCCATGCCGGCGTCTCGTGCTGCCTCGCGGAGGGCCGGCACATATTGATCGATCATCGTCTTCACGGACACGCGGCCCTTGTTGACGACGACGTTGAGCGCGCCGACGGCGTGGCCGCTGGCGCCCGGCACCGGCACGGCGACGGACAGGGCACCCAGCTCGTACTCTTCCTCCGTCACCGCATAGCCGCGGTCCGCCGTCCGCCCGAGAATGACCTTCAGCGCACCCCGGTCGATCACCGTGTATTGCGTTTCGGACCGCGGCGCGATCACGGTAAGCAGCTGTTCGCGCTGATCCGGCGAAACATGGGCGAGATAGGCGCGCCCGATCGCCGTTGCGGCCATGGGCAGGCGCGCGCCGATCGTGAATCGGGTGGAGAACAGACGATCCTCGCAGATCGCATGGGCGACATAGACCATGTCGGGTCCGCTGGGCAGACCGAGAGAGCAGGTCTCGCGCAGGGTATCGCTGACCCGGCGCAGGATCGGATTGACCCGTTCGCCGATCTCGCTGGAGCGCAGGAAGGAAAAGCCGAGCGTCAGGATTTTCGGGGTCAGGCTGTAACGGCCGCGATTCTGTTCGGCATAGCCCATCGCCTCCAGCGTACGCAGGATGCGCCGGGCGCCGGCCCGGCTGAACCCGGTCAGCGTCGCGGCCTCGGCGATGGTCATGCTGGGCGCATCCGGACCGAAGGCGGCGATCAGCTTCAGCCCCTTGGCCAGGGTCTGGACGATTTCGCCGTCATTCTCGTCCGGCAGCGCCGGCATGGCCGTATCAGTAGATTTCGAAATATTCACGCTGTTCCCAATCCGTCACTTCCGCGAAGAACCGCGCGACCTCCGCCTTCTTGAGCACCGTCAGATAGTCGACGAAGGCGTCGCCGAATGTCCGACGATAAAAGTCGCTGACGGCAAAGGCGTCAATCGCCTGCAGGATCGTGCGCGGCAGCAATTCGCCGTCGGCATAGGGTTCCTCTGTCGGCGGCGGCGGCGCGGCCTGTCGCCGAATGCCGTCCAGCCCGGAAGCCGCCTGGGCGGCGAGGCACAGATACGGGTTGGCCGCCGGCTCCGGCGCACGGTTTTCGATCCGCGTCGCGGCATCCCCCGCCGCGCCGACCACGCGCAGCATCGCGCCCTTGTTGTCCAGGCCCCAGAGGATACGGTCCGGTGCCAGGACGAAGGGACGGTAGCGCTTGTAGCCATTAATCGTCGGCGTGGTCAGCAGGCAGCTCTCCGCCGCCCGGTCCAGCATCCCGGCCAGGAACCCGTATCCGGTATCCGACATCACCCGGTCGGCATCGGCGAAGACATTCGCCCCATCGGCACCGATCAGCGACTGATGCACGTGCCAGCCATTGGAGAAAATCTCCGGCAGGGCCGGTCGGCACATGAAGGTCGCGTGATAGCCTTCGCGGCGCAGCGCCTGCTTGACCGCACTGCGGAACAGCACCGTCGCATCGGCGGTGGCCATGCCGTCCTGAGGATGGAAGGTCGCCTCCACCTGGCTGGGGCCGAATTCGACCTCCAGGCTGCGCAGCGGCAGGTTCAGCCCGGCGCAGGTCCGGCGGATGATCTCGAAGATCGGGTCCAGCTCGTCGGCGCGGCTTTCGGTCAGATACTGATAGCCCCGCGTCGTCAGCGACGTGCCGAAGGGGGCCGGGGGATGGCCGGCATCGGCATGGGCCAGCTTCGCATCCTCCAGCTTCAGGACAGTGAATTCCAGCTCCAGCCCGGTGCGATAGGTGAACCCGGCATCAGCCATATCCGCCAGCACCCGGCGCATCAGACTGCGGGTACAGAAGGGCAGCGGCGTCCCGTCCTTCAGGAACAGATCGCACAGCAGCCAGCCGGTCGTCGGCGCCCAGGGCAGGACCTGGAACGTCTCCGGATCGGGCAGCATGACGATATCGCCCGCCCCTTTCAGCCCGGGCAGGTCGTAGCCGCCTTCCCTGGTCCAGACCGGAAAGACGGTTCGGTGCGACGTATCCTTCAGCAGAAGGGTCGACGTCATCGGACAGCCGCTGTCCAGCGCCCCGCGCAACCCGTCCACCGGCAAGGTCTTGCCGCGCAGCAACCCGTGCTGATCCGCGAAGGACAGCCGGACCGTCTCGATCCCCGCCTCGGCCGCGCGGGCCAGGACCTGGTCCACCCGGTCGCGCCGCCCCTGCGGGTCCGGCACTTCGAAATGTACAGTCATCGGAACCTGTTCCCCCGGCCTGCCGCTATTCCGCCGCGGCCGCCGGCTTCGGCGACCAGGGGGCAGCATCGCGCCGCGCACGGTCGCAGGCAAGCCAGGCGTCGGACCAGTCATCCGGCGCCGCCACCGTATCCACCGCGACCGGCCCTCGGATCGCCGCCGGTCCGCCCTCGGTATCGTTGATCGGCAACACGCCTTCGCCCTTGCGCACGGTCTTGATCGCACGCAGCAGCATCCGGCGATAGGCGGCGATGGCCACATCGGTCTGGCCCAGATGTTCCCTGGTCCGGTCCTGGATCGGGCCGGGGGATTCGACCGCCCACTGGTCGTGGACATTGATGTCGTCGCCCATGCCGGTATAGGTCCGCATCTTCTGTTCGACCGGGTCGTAGCCGTAGCCGTTCCGCTTCCCGACCTTCGGGATGTAGTCGGGCAGTTCATAGAGTTCCAGCCGCTGTTCGCGCATCTTCGCGTGGTCGACCGGCTTCCCGAAACTGGTGAAGATCGCATACCAGTAGCAGGTCTCGTCATCGACCGGGACATGCCACTGAGTGATCGTCATCTCGTTCGACATTGGGATGGCGATGGCCTGCGGGAAGATCTGGTTGGTCACCCGGACATGCATCGCCTCCCCGTTCAGGTCGCGCAAGGCGGTGATGCGAAGGCCGTAATCCGTCGTCTCGACCTCGATCTTCGGGCGCGGGAAGTCGCGCAGCACCCGGGTCATCGGAATGTCCGTCCCGCCGACATAGTCGCGGAACTGCTTGCCATAGCCCTCGGCCGGGTCGTCATCCTCCAGATAGCGGTGCAGGAAGGAGGCATGCGCCGGGTCGATCCCGACCTCCAGCGCCTGCAGCCAGTTGCTTTCGATCAGCCCCTTGAAGGCGAAGGTATAGGCCTCCGGCGCGGTCAGGCAGTCGATCTCCGGCAGCGCCGGCGCTTCCCCCTCGCCCAGATAGGCGAAGACGATGCCGTTGCGCGCGATACAGGGATAGGCCGTCGTGCGGATCCGCTCGGCCAGCGTGCTTTCTTCCGGTTCCGCCGGGGTTTCCTGACACTGGCCGTCCGTCCCGAACTTCCAGCCGTGGAACGGGCAGCGCAGCCCGCCGTCTTCCAACCGGCCATAGCACAGATCGGCGCCGCGATGCGGGCAGTGCCGGTCGATCAGCCCATAGCTTCCGTCGCCGTTCCGGAAGGCGACCAGGCGTTCCCCCAGCACCGTAACCGGACGTACCGGGCGCGGCCCGTCGAATTCCGCCGTCAGGGCAACGGGCTGCCAATAGCGCCGCAGCACCGCCCCCGCCTCG
Source organism: Alphaproteobacteria bacterium (assembly GCA_033344895.1). Taxonomy (NCBI): domain Bacteria; kingdom Pseudomonadati; phylum Pseudomonadota; class Alphaproteobacteria; species Alphaproteobacteria bacterium. The sequence goes on along the minus strand of JAWPMN010000001.1, from coordinate 2,138,047 downwards.
GTCCCCGGTCCGGTACGGGTCAGGGTCCGGTTCATCTCCTCGCTGATCATCGTCAAACGTCTCCCGGCTGGTGGGTTTGTTCGATATACGAACGTGTGTTCGATAATCAGTATGACGGAAAAATCTTTGCCTGCAAAGAGGGTCCGTTTCTAGGGCCGGTCGGGGGGACGCCCTATACTCTGTCCGACCATCCGGAACCTCGAGGATCAGAGAGATGAGCAAGACGCGGCGCACCCAGGTCGGCATCGTCGGCTGCGGCCCGGCGGGATTGCTGCTGTCGCAATTGCTGCATGTGAACGGCATCGACTCGGTGATCCTGGAGCGCAAGGATCGCCGCTATGTCGAGGGACGGATCCGCGCCGGGGTCTTGGAACAGGGCACGGTCGACCTGCTGCGCGCCGCCGGGGTCGCCGACCGCCTCGACCGCGAGGGTCTGGTCCATGGCGGGATCGAGATTGCCGGGGCCGGAGAGCGCCGCCGCATCCCGCTGTCCGATCTGACCGGCGGCAAGGTGGTCACGATCTATGGCCAGACCGAGGTCACCAAGGACCTGATCGCCGCGCGGCTGGCCGCGGGCGGCGAAATCGTCTTCGAGGCGGAGGATGTCCGGCCGCTGGATTACGACACCGACGTCCCGCGCCTGACCTATCGCAAGGACGGCGAGACCGTCGAACTGGCCTGCGATTTCATCGCCGGCTGCGACGGGTTCCACGGCGTCTGCCGCGCCAGCCTGCCCGAGGACGCGATCCGGACGCTGGAGCGGGTCTATCCTTTCGGCTGGCTCGGCGTTCTGGCCAAGGCCCCGCCCGCCTCGGACGAGCTGATCTATGCCCATCACGACAACGGTTTCGCGCTGTTCAGCATGCGCTCCGCCGACATCTCGCGGAACTATCTGCAATGCCGCCCGGACGAGGACCTCGGCCAATGGCCCGACGACCGGATCTGGGAGGAGCTGCGCCTGCGGGTCGGCGACAGCGACGGCAGCCTGGTCAACGAGGGCGAAGTGCTGGAGAAAAGCGTCGTGCCGATGCGCAGCTTCGTCGCCGAACCGCTGCGCCACGGACGCCTGTTCCTGGCCGGGGACGCCGCCCATATCGTGCCGCCCACCGGCGCCAAGGGCCTGAACCTCGCCGCCTCCGACATCCACTATCTGCACCGCGCCCTGATCGCCCATTACAAGCACGGCGACGACAGCGGCCTGGACAGCTATTCCCAGACCGCCCTGGCCCGCATCTGGAAGGCCGAGCGTTTCTCCTGGTGGATGACCAGCCTCCTCCACACCTTCCCCGACACCCGCGCCTTCGAAAACCGCATGCAACTGGCGGAAATCGAATACCTGCTGGAATCAAAAGCCGCACAGACGAGCCTGGCGGAAAACTATGTGGGGCTGCCGTTTTAGGGGAGGGTCCTTTGAGTGAAGGACATAGACAATTTGAGCGGGCCCTAATATCCTAGATACTAGGTTCATCAGGTTAACTTGCCGAATACCTTAGCTCAACAACCTCGCCTGGTAGCCATTTGCAATCTTGGCTGAATCGAAAAACAAGCTTACCTGCCTCAGCTTGTATACCGTCTACAAACTCCACATCAACGGCGAGTCCTCCATCACGCGGCGCATAAATAACTCTAGCCAGTAAATCAGAACTAAAAAGAAGCGCCCGACCAGAATCAAATGAAAATCGATAAACATCCACTTCATTCACAGTCCCCATATAATACCCTGATGATATACTAGTTTTTCTTTCTATACTTATTCTAGATGGCAAATCATCCCGCCTGGAGAACCAGGTTTGCATCCAATGTGGATCATCCCAATCACGCACGAGTAAAATTGGGCGCTTGCCCACCGAAAGCATTGATTGAGCTGCCGAATCCATGACCTTTAGAAACTCTAATTCGCTCTCTATCTCAATGATTTGTCGAGAGAGTCTAGAGAAACTGCCCCATACACACCGGCACGCATATTCAGCCATTGCCTCACTTGTAAACTCCCAGATATTCGATGGCCCATCGGCCATTGGCGGCTCGGTAAGCAATCCTTTTTCGATTCCACCGATCGAGTGCTCCCGCTCAATGTATTTGCCAGGCACCATGGAAATCTCATAATCACTAAAAAGGTCGATTCCAGATAGTTTCATTGTAAGCGCTTGATGAACTCGCTCCCGCACAGCTTCAATCTTTGCGATAGAAACGGCTCGACTCTTCAGGCGTTCCCGTCTCTGCGCATCGATTGACTGTGATATTTCATCGACTATGTATTGAAGTCGATTAGACGCCTCTTCCAATCGCAAATCTGGATTCAGAGCCAATGCACCCCGGCCAAGGTATTCCAAACGCGTGGACCTCAAGGCGGAGCTAAACTGTTTTAAATCGTACAACACGTTCCGCAGAGAAAGGTCGCCGTCAGGGAACAACTCTTCCCGTGCCGTAACTTCAGTTATAGAATTGACTGTGTCGGAGTCGCCATGAGTAGCAAGCTGACCAAGCATGCAGGATAGCCAAGGGAGCATTAAGTCTGTACGCTCGCTGCGAGTCGATGGGGTGTAGACCCTCCCCGGAATGACCCTTCTTTCAGTCATAGAATCAAGAGAAGCTACGAGTTCATCCAACCAATTGCCATATCCAGAATTTTTAAATCTAGGGCCGGACGCATAGATACGAAAAACTTGGTGAAAAAATGGACGGAACCCCAATTCGCGAGGTTCACGAAAATCGTCCTCATCATCGACTGATCTATTCAATAAGCGATGAACCGTCCTAACAGCGATGTCTGATTCCTGCTTGCGCTCCAGATACCATCCTAAAAACACACCAGAAGCTACGGTTATCGTATCTGCTAAGGCATTACGCAAAATTTCCGAAAATACACCTGACGGGGTAGGAGGTGGCAGGTACTGGTAGCGTGACAGGGGTCCCAACCTATCCAACGCATCACCCCATTCCAGATCAAGAATTTCTGGCGTCAAAAGGGTCGTAATCAAGAGATGTTCAGTATCAAATTTATACTCAAAACTGCCGAACCAACGGAGCAGTGTTTCACAGAAGTAATCCACCCCTACTTCATCTTCATTCCAAACCGCAACCGCCAATAAATATGCCGTATTTTTCATATGCCGATTCAAAAATGGCCAACTTAATGAATACCCCTCCCAAATATCAGACTCAGGAACATCTTTAGTTCGCCACTTGTACATCAAAGAAACATTTTGTCCTACACTTTCCCATGAACCAACCAAGTTTTCGAGAACATCTTTATAGGCTTTTTCGTCTGAAATGACGCCACGATGGAGCAGTTTTTCTTCAGAATAGCGCGAAATATGGTAATCTCTTCGTTCCGTGACCCAACGTTCAAGTTGAAGAACAAGGATATTTACGAGATCAAGAAGTTTAACAATCACCTCTGGCGCTCGGTGGCGGGCATCCTGTGGCAGCAACCGATTTGGCACGTGTACCAAATGAACAATGAAGTCATTCTCCCGTCCGATGAACTGGGCGGCGCGCTCAAAGAGACGTCTATACTCTTGAATCCACTCTGCATGCAGAGAGCTCCAATAGCCGATCTGGGCAAAGCTCATCGCCGCCCCTGTCTCGTCTCGCGTTTCGTAGGCGTCGATTAGGAAACGGTGGAAATCTATAAGTTCGTCCAACGCGCTTCTAAAACTGGTTACAGCCAAGCGATCCATTTGGGAGAGCGCTTTGTCGACCAGTTCTTCAAGCATGTCGGACGGTGTGGGTTGTCCTTTCATGGGTAAGCACGCCCGAACCGAAAACTAAGTCGGATCACGAATTTCTCGACTTCGCTAAGAGAAGCGCCTCCATTGCGCCTACAGATAACCCCACCTTCGGGTAACGAGCGGTCTAATTCCGGGCAAAAAATGAGAGTGGGCCCAAGCATGGAATGACGCTCATCCACAACTATCGCGCCAGTGCGCTTCAACCACCTGCGAACCGCCCAACCAAGCGGCCTCGTCCAAACGTCTATGAGTTTCTTCCTTCCAAGATTTGGAGATGCGACTTCCACCACCCCCCATTCTCCAGCAATTGGACTAAACATTAGTGTCGGCTCTGTACCGCCCGGAGGCTCCTTCGCAATGCCGCCTTCTAAGGATGTGCTAAGGTTCAAGTACAGTGCTGTAGACAGTCTTTCTCTCAGATCATTAGGTATCGATACCGAAGCTGCAAATCGACGACGCAAATACGCACGTTCTACAGGCCTCATAAAACGGAGGCTTGTCAGAAGAAAATGCCATAGCGCGGCGAAATTCAGTATCAACCAAAAAAGATGTATTGAAGTCAAAACAATCTTAAATAAATCGGATGGCGTTCCGTATCCAAGCATGTGAATACTGAACTGTGCGGGCCAAAGGAGTTGCGTGGAGAGGACCATTACTAATGCAATACCACTGGCTCCGATACGATATGTTAGCGTCTCACTGTAATAAACTTGAACATCCGAGACGGTGCTTGAGGCGTCTTCACGCTGAACGATCAAGGTAACAAGCCCCACTGCTATCGGAAACAAAAGACCGATCATTACGGCCTGTGCACCAAGAAAATATCCCGTTACGTCTTTCAGAAGTGAAGAGATAGTACTATCGTAGCTCCACGCCGGAATTCGGATCCCCCACCAATCTGAAATTAAAACTTCCAAAACAACAATAATTGACACAATACCGACGTAAGGAATCAAAAATCCAAACAAACTACGCTCGCCGTAAAGGAGCTTCAGTACACGCGTCCATAATGGATATCGTGACGATCTAAGCGCCCAATTCTTTCGCTGATGTTCCGCAATCTCCCCTTCTACCCTGTCACGCAAGCTGCCGAGGACTATTCTTCTCATCTCGCGCCACACAACCGTTCCAATCTGGCAGCGTAAACTCTATTGAGGTGCTACCCCCTGATTAACTGTGCCTTAATGCAACCTGCCTACGACAGCCCAAAGTTCCGAAAAAATTTGGATTGCAACAAAGGATATACTATCTCCTGGATCGAGGGTAGACGTCATTCGAAGAATCTTCTGCTAGATTCAACATTCTCATGTTGTAGCTTTAGCCGCCACTAAAGCCCCAAAATTCCCCGCGCTTCCGCGACGCTCGCCGGGTGGCGGTCGTACTTGCCGCAGAGATCCGCGACGCGGGCGACGAGTTCGGCGTTGCTGGCGGCGAGGCGGTCCTTGTCGAATTTGATGTTGTCTTCCAGGCCGGTGCGGCAATGGCCGCCGAGTTCCAGGGCCCAGTGGTTCATCTGGAGCTGGTGGCGGCCGATGGCGGCGGCGGTCCAGGTGGCGTCGGGCATCAGCTCGCGCAGTTCCTTCAATTCGAATTCCAGCACCTCGCGGCGGACCGGCAGGGCGTTTTTCAGGCCGGAGACGAACTGGACATGGGCCGGGGCCTCGATCTCGCCGCGGTCGACCATGTCCTTTGCGGCATAGAGCATGGCGAGGTCGAAGATCTCGATCTCCGGCTTCACGCCGTTCTGCTTCATCGCGGCGGCCAGGTCGCGGACCAAATCGGGGTGGTTCTCATAGACCATGGACGGGAAATTGACCGAGCCGGTGGCGAGCGAGGCCATGTCCGGCTTCAGATGGATCATGCTGCCGCGCGAGGACGGGTCGCGACCGCGCCCGCCGGTCGAGAACTGCACGATCATGCCGGGGCAGTGTTTGCGCACGCCCTTCAGATAGGCGTCGAACTTCGCCGGGTCGGAGGAGACGGACTGGTCCTCCTCATTGCGCATATGGACATGGACCAGGGTGGCGCCGGCCTCGAAGGCCTCCTGGGTGGATTCGATCTGCTCCGCGACCGAGATCGGCACGGCGGGATTGTCCTCCTTCTTCGGGACGGAGCCGGTGATGGCGACGGTGATGATGCACGGCGTGCTGCTCATGGGGCGGTTCCTCGAAGTGTTGGGCGATTTTGCATGCGGGGGTCAGACGTCGAAGAAGACGGTTTCCGCCGCGCCCTGCAGGTGAATGTCGAAACGGTAGACCACGCCGCGATCGGTCTCGTGGCGCGTCGCGATCAGGGTGCCGCGCCGCGGCTCTGGCACGGCGGCCAGGACCGGGTCGGCCTCATTGGCCGCCGCCTCGTCCGCGAAATAGATCCGCGTATAGGCATGGGACAGAAGCCCGCGCGCGAAGACGATGACGTTGATATGCGGCGCCTGACCGTCCTCGGCCGCGCCCGGCTTGACGGTCTCGAAGATGAAGCGCCTTTCCCGGTCGGTGCCGGTGCCGCAGCGCGCGAAGCCGGTGAAGGCACTGTTGGCGGCCGTGTCGGTGCCGGGATAGCGGCCCTGGGCATCGGCCTGCCAGATCTCGATCATGGCGTCGTCGACCGGATCGCCGTTGCCGTCCAGCACCCGGCCCTCGACCAGGATGCGCGGGCCGCCGGCGCTGTCCAGCCCGCCGACCGTGGGATGGGCGATGCTCTTCAGCGGATAGCCGTATTGTTCCGGCGTCAGGCCATAGGCGAAATACGGGCCGACGGTCTGGGAAGGGGTCTGTCCTCCGGATGTCATGGCTCAGCCCTCCATCGGTGTCGCCGCGCCGCCGCGCAGGACGATGTCGAAGCGGTAGCCCAGGGCATAGGCCTCCTGGGTCACCTCGATGTCGAAATCGGCGACCAGGCGGTCGCGCACCGGTTCCGGCGTCGCCTTGAAGATCGGATCGAGGTCGAGCAGCGGATCGCCGGGGAAATACATCTGCGTCACCAGGCGCGTGGCGAAGCTGGGCCCGAACAGCGACAGGTGGATGTGGTTCGGACGCCAGGCGTTGAAATGATTGGGCCAGGGATAGGCGCCCGGCTTCACGGTCAGGAAGCGGTAGACGCCGTCGGCATCGGTGGCGCAGCGCCCGGCCCCCAGGAAATTCGGATCCAACGGCGCGTCATGCTGATCGCGGCTGTGGACATAGCGGCCGGCGGCATTGGCCTGCCAGACCTCGACCAGCGTGTTCGGCACGGCACGGCCGTTCTCGTCCGTGACGCGGCCGGTCACGATGATGCGCTCGCCCTGCGGCTCACCGTTGACGCGGCCGTTGCGGGTCAGGTCGGCATCGTCGCCGAAGACGAAATCCTTGCCGAAACGCGGGCCGGACAATTCGCCGATCCCCGCCGGCAGGGTAACCAGCGGCTGGGTCGGGCCGCGCAGGCCGGTCGACTTGTAGCCGGCATCTCGATAGGCGGGATGGCTGGCCCAGTCGCGCGGGCTCAAGGTGTCGGACATGTTACGCACTCTCCTCCTCTGCCATGGCCGCGAGCTCCCGCTTGACGATCTTAATCGCCCGGTTGGCGGCGGGAACCCCGGCATAGACGGCGACATGCATCATCACCTCGCGCAGATCCTCCGGGGTCGCCCCGGTATTGCGCGTGGCGCGGACATGCATCGCCACCTCCTCGTCGTGACCCAGCGCGGCCAGCAGCGCCAGGGTGACGATGCTGCGTTCGCGCCGGGTGAAATGATCGCCGGCCCAGACGGTGCCCCAGGCGCCTTCGGTGATGAAGGACTGGAAGGGCGCGTCGAAATCGGTCTTCGCCGCCTCGGCCCGGTCGACATGGGCGTCGCCCAGAACGGAGCGCCGCACCGTCATGCCGGTCTCGTGTCGCGCGGATGGTTTCTGTTTTTCAGCCATGCCCCAGAATATCTCAGCCCGGGTCCGACGCTCAAACCGTTCCCGCGCTCAACACCTGTTCCCGGCCACAGAACACCGATATCCGAACACATTGTTCGTAATTCGAACCATTGCCGCCCGGGCGATGGCAAAAAGAAACCCGGGACGGATATCCGTCCCGGGTCGCCAGCAAGTTTGTGAGGCGACGGCGGTTCGCGACCGCCGCACCACAGGCACATCTTCCGCGATCAGATCGCGAGGTATTCCTGACGCAGTTCGGCATTGTCCAGGACGTCCTGGGCCGTCCCGTCGAACACCACCTGGCCCATGTCCAGAATGATCGCCCGGTCCGCCAGATGCAGCGCGGCGATGGCATTCTGTTCGACGATGATCGTCGTCATGCCGTGGCTCTTGATCTCCTCCAGCGTGCGTTCGATCTCCTGCACGATGACCGGGGCGAGGCCTTCATACGGCTCGTCCAGCAGCAGCAGCTTGACGTCCCGGGCCAGCGCGCGGGCGACGGCCAGCATTTGCTGCTCCCCGCCGGACAGGGTCACGCCTTCCTGGTTGCGGCGTTCCCCGAGGCGCGGAAACAGATCGTACAGACGTTCGATCGACCAGCCGCGCGGCTCCGCGATCTGGGCCAGCTGCAGGTTCTCCTGCACCGTCAGCCCCTGAATGATCCGCCGGTCTTCCGGCACCATGCCGATCCCGACCCGGGCAGCCTGATAGGCGCGCATCTCATGCAGCGGCTGATGATCGAGCCAGATTTCACCCTGGCGCAGTTCCGGATCATCGACCCGGGCGATGGCCCGCAGCGTCGAGGTCTTGCCGGCGCCGTTGCGGCCCAGCAGGGCCAGGATCTCGCCCTCGCGGACATCGAAGCTGACACCCTGCACGATGTAGCTTTCGCCGTAATAGGCATGCAGGTCCCAGCACGAGAAATAGGCGTGGTTGCCGCCCTGACCGCGCACACCCTGAACGCCGGGGGCGGTGGGTTTTTCCATCGTGTCGCTCATAGATGCGCCCCTCCGAGATAGGCTTCCTGGACTTTCGGATTGCCCTTGATGTTCGCGGGCACGTCCTCAGCGATGACCGTCCCCTGGGCCAGCACCGAAATCCGGTCGGCCAGGGAGAACACGACATGCATGTCATGCTCGATCACGATCTTGGTGATGCCACGTTCGCCGATCCGCTTCAGCAGATCGATGGTCGCGTTGGTGTCGGCGCGGCTCATCCCCGCCGTCGGCTCGTCGAGCAGCAGCAGCACCGGATCCTGGACCAGGCACATCGCCAGTTCCAGCCGCCGCTTGTCGCCGCGCGACATGCTTGACGCGATCTTGTTGCGTTGCTCCGCCAGGCCGACATCCTCCAGAATGTGCAGCGCCTTGTCCCGGATTTCGCCTTCCCGGTCCACATCGCGGAACGGGTTGAGGCGGAACGCCCCGTCGCGGCGGGCGAAGGCCGGGATCATGACGTTTTCCAGCAGCGACAGATCGGTGAAGATCTCCGGCGTCTGGAACACCCGGACCACGCCGGTCTGGTTGATCTCGTGCGGTTTCAGGCCCAGCAGCGATTTGCCGTTGAACATCACCGACCCGGTATCCGGATCCAGCCGTCCGACGAAGCAGTTCAGCAGCGTCGACTTGCCGGCCCCGTTCGGACCGATGATCGCGTGAACGGAGCCTTCCTCCACATCCAGGTTGACGTTGTTCAGCGCCTTGAGACCGCCGAAGTTCTTGTTGACGTCTCTGACTTCCAAGATGCCCATGGTTATTCTCCCGGCGCCGGCGAGGAATGACGCCCGCCTTCGGTTTCTTTCTTCGGCGCAACACCGGTCCGGCGCGCGATCAGCTTGCCGATCCTTGACAGACCTTCCGTCACACCGCCCGGCAGGAAGATGACGATCAGCATGAACAGGATGCCCAGGCTGAGGTGCCAGCCTTCACCGACGAACAGCGACGTCACCGACACGACCGGCTCAATCAGGCCGTCCGGCAGGAAGCTGAAGATGTTCGCCAGCGTCTGATCGTTGAACGCCGAGAAGATGTTCTCGAAGTATTTGATCAGGCCGGCCCCGATGATCGGGCCGATGATCGTGCCGACACCGCCCAGGATGGTCATCAGGACGACCTCCCCGGAGGCGGTCCACTGCATGCGCTCCGCCCCTGCCAGCGGGTCGATGACGCACATCAGCGCCCCGGCCAAACCGGCATACATGCCCGAAATGACGAAGGCCGCCAGCGTGTAGGGCCGTGTGTTGACCCCGGTATAGTTCAGGCGGTTCTGGTTGGTCTTCACCGCCTTCAGCATCATGCCGAAGGGCGAGCGGAAGATCCGCATGGCAATGAACACCGTGATGATCAGCAGAATGGCGCAGAAGTAGAAGCCGGGCATGCCCTGCATCTGGAACCCGAAGATATGCGAGATCAGCGGCCCCGTGGTCTCCACCGTCTTGTCGTCGAAGATGCGCGGATCTTCGTTCAGGACGCGCAGACCGGTCTCCCCGTTGGTGATCGGGGTCAGCACCGAATAGGCGAGGTTGTAGCACATCTGGGCGAAGGCCAGCGTCAGGATGGAGAAGTAGATCCCCGAACGGCGCAGGCTGATGAACCCGATGACCAGGGCGAACAGCCCGGCCGCGATGACCGACGCGATCAGCGCCGGGATCGGGTTCATGCCCAGAAGCTTGAACGTCCAGACCGCGGTATAGGATCCGACACCCAGGAAGGCGGCGTGTCCGAAGGACAGGTAACCGGTCAGCCCGAACAGGATGTTGAAACCGGTCGCGAAGATCCCGAAGATCGCGAAACGCTGCATCAGGTCGGGATAGTTCGCGCCGAAGGGGGCGAGCCACAGCGGCATGGTGAACACCGCGACGGCGAAGAGTGCGATCAGGACCAGATCGCCCTTTTCCGAAGATTGCGAAATGAATTTCATCATTGGCCTTACTCCATCACACCCTTGCGTCCCATCAGGCCGCGCGGACGAACCAGCAGCACGATGATGGCGACAAGGTAAATGATGATCTGGTCGAGGCCGACGATGCCGACCTTGGACAGGACATCCCGGACGGCGGTCATCGACGCGAAGGACTGAAGCACGCCCAGCAGGAAGCCGGCCGCAACGGCGCCGGGCAGACTGCCCATGCCGCCGACGACGACCACGACGAAGGACAACACCAGGAAGTCCATCCCGATATGGTAGTCAGGCGGCAGGATCGGGGTGTACATGACCCCGGCCAGACCGGCGACCACCGCCGCGATCCCGAAGACGATCGTGAAACGCCTGTCGATGTTGATGCCCAGCAGTCCGACTGTCTCCCGGTCGGCCATGCCGGCCCGGACGACCATCCCGAATGTCGTAAATTGCAGGAATGCGAAGACCCCCGCGATCACGACGCCGGAGAACAGCAGATAGACGATGCGCCACCACGGATAGACCAGGGCACCCGGATCACCGAACAGCGCGCCGATATCGGCCGCGCCCTGAACGATGGACGGGGCGTCCTGTTGGATCGGGTTGGCGCCGTACATCGCCTTGACGATTTCCTGCAGCACGATGGCAAGGCCGAAGGTCACCAGAATCTGTTCCGCGTGCGGGCGCTTGTAGAAGAAGCGCACCAGTCCGCGTTCCATGATGATGCCGACCATCAGCATGAATGGAATGGCGATCAGGATCGAAAGCGGCACGGAATAGTCGATGATGGTCAGGCCGAAATCGCCAAACCATTCCTGTGCAAAGGGTGTCCTGATCTCAAGCGGTGTGCCCCAGGCCGTCGTTTCGGTCTCGGAGAGCACAACCTTTTCAAGGGTCAGGGCCTGATTGATGGTAACGGCGCAGAACGCGCCCAGCATGAAAAGTGCGCCATGCGCGAAGTTCACGACGCCCAGCGTCCCGAAAATCAGCGTCAGACCCAGCGCGATCAGCGCATAGGCCGCCCCTTTGTCGAGGCCGTTGAGCACCTGTAGGAGTATCGCGTCCATGGCGACAGCCCTCCCCTAGTAGCGACGATTGTTCTCAAACAAATTCGCGGTCACCGTGTTTCCCCCGGAACCCCGCGACCCGGGTCGGCGACCGTCCCGATGGATCGGAACGGTCGCCTTGCCGGAATGCTCTGGGATCGATCCCTTAGCCCGCGTTGCAGGCCCCGAGATCGCCCTTGAACTCATCCCCGTTCGGGTCGTAGGTGACCTTCTCGGCCGGGACTTCCTGAACGACTTCCAGAAGGTCGAACTGGGAGGTCGGGTTTTCGTTACCCTTCACGACCAGAACCTTCTTGAAGCACTGGTGGTCGTCGGCGCGGTACAGCGTCGGGCCGTTGCCCATGCCGTCGAACTCGAAGCCTTCCAGGGCCTCGACGATGGCGCAGGGGTTGAACGAGCCGGCACGCTGGGCGGCATCGGCGTAGAGCAGCGCCTGCACGTAGCAGGTATGCGCGGCCTGTGACGGCGGGAAGCCGTACTTCGCACCGAAGGACTTCACGAAGGCCTGCGAGCCTTCATCCTGCAGCGACCAGTGCCAGTTGGTGGACCCGAAGATGCCCTTCACGTTTTCACCGGCACCCTGGGCCATCAGGCGGGAATACAGCGGAACGACGATTTCGAAGTTCTTGCCGTTGACCTGCTTGTCGCGCAGACCGAACTGCACGGCCTGGGTCAGCGAGTTGACCATATCCTTGCCGTAGTGGTTCAGGATCAGCACGTCCGCACCGGAGTTCAGAACCGGCGTGATGTACTGCGAGAAGTCACCGGCACCCAGCGGCGTGCGGACGGCATTGACCGTCTCCCAGCCGATGGCTTCGGAATACTTCTTGATCGATCCTTCCTGCGACCAGCCCCAGGTGTAGTCGGCGGTCAGGTGGTAGGCCTTACGGTCGTTGCCGTAATTGGCTTCCATCACCGGGCCCAGCGCGGCGCCGGACATTTCGGTGTTGAAGAAGTGGCGGAAGCCGTTGCGACGACGGTCCTTACCGGTCGTGTCATTGGAGTGCGTCAGGCCGGCCATGAAGATGACCCCCGCTTCCTGACACAGCGACTGCACGGCGATCGCCACACCGGAGGACGAACCGCCGGTAATCATGATGGCGCCGTCTTTTTCGATCATGCGCTTGGCCGAGGCGCGCGCCGCGTCCGATTTGGTCTGGGTGTCACCGGTGGTGAACTCGACCTTCTTGCCCAGGACGCCGTTCCCTTTCAGCTCCTTGGACGTGAAGGTGTTCAGCATACCGCCGTCGCCTTCACCGTTCAGGTGCTCGACCGCGAGCTGATACGCGCGCAGTTCGTCCGCGCCCTCATCGGCATAGGCACCGGTCTGCGGCACGTTGAAACCGAAAGTAACGGAACTGCCTTTCGGCTCGTTCACATACGCACTGGCACCCTTGGTGAAGAAATAGGGAGAGGCGAATGCCGCCGCACCCATGGCTGCCGTCCCTTTAAGTAGGGTCCGGCGGTCAATCTTGGACTTGAAGCCACCCATGTTCGTTTCCTCCTAGATATCGTGTCTCGTTCGCTTTCCCGCCCCCCGTTGGAGCTGCCGTGAGCGGGCGAGTCCGAGAGCGGCTGCACCCTCGGCCGCCCCTCAAATGGGACGCGCAACCGGGGCGCAGAGGCATTTGTAAATTAACTTTGTAAAAAATTCAATAACTCATTGACATGTAACGATTTTTCTGTAAAAATTAAACATCAAACAAAACATTTCCTGTCAATTTTTTACGCTGCACCGCACAAAAGCGAAATTTTCGAACGGGTTACGGATCACGCGCGCAATGAACGAAAAGGCCGAAAATCATCCCCAACCTGCCGCCGCGGCCCGACCGCCTCGCCGCCAGACCGGAAGGGGCGCAGAAATTTCCCGCCCCGGCGGCCAGGCCGCGATTGGCCTGAAGATCCGCGACCGACGCACGAAACTCGGCATGACTCAGACCGAACTCGCGGAACGTCTTGGCATCTCCGCCTCCTATCTGAACCTGATCGAACGGAACAAGAGAAACATCGCCTCGCGCCTGATGCCTGGACTGGCGCAACTGCTGAAAGTCGATGTGGAATGGCTCGACGGGGAATCCGAACGTCGCCTGGCGCAGGAGCTGCGCGAACTGGCTGGAGACCCGGTTCTGCGCAACTTCAATCTCGACGCCACCGCCTCCGATCTGGTGGCCCGATCCCCGGAATGGGCCCAGGCCATCGTCGCCCTGTACCGGGCCTATATGAACAGAAGTCAGACCGTCGCCGCCCTGTCCGACAGGCTCAATCAGGACCCCTATCTGGGCGATGCGGTGCACACCATGCTGACCAAGATCACCGCCATCCGCTCCGCGGCGGAGATCCTGGAAACCGTGCCGGACCTGAATGAGCCGGAACGGTCACGATTCCAGTCGGTATTGTTCAAGGAAAGCACCAACCTGTCCGGCATCGCCGAAGGCATCGCACAGTTTTTCGATACAGCCGATACCGACACCGCCGCCATGACCCCGGCGGAGGAAGTCGACGACTTCATCGTGGCCTGCGACAATTACATTGCCGAGCTGGAAGACGCCGCCACCGCGTTAAGCGGGGAAGTCGACCCTTTCGGCCCACCGTCGGATTCGAGGCTGATCGACTATCTAGACCGGCGCCTCGGCGTGACCGTGCGCTTCGTGCGCGAAGCCGGTATGGATCTGGAGAAGCTGTGGAACCAAGTTCACTACGACGCGGAAGCTCGTGTCTTCAGCATTCTGGAGAGTGCGGCCGGATCCACCTGCCGGTTCCAGCTCGCCCGACTGGTCTGCAGGCTGCGGCTTGGGGACACGATCCGGGGGCTGGCGAAGCTATCGCCGCTGCTGCGCAGCGCGGAATCCCGTGAAAGGGCCGCCGGCGCCATGGCTTCCTACGCCGCCGCCTGCCTGCTGATGCCCTATGACGCGTTCAGGACAGCGGCGGAAGACGCGCGCTACGACGTTGAGTTCCTGGCCCGAAAGTTTGGCGCCAGCTTCGAACAGGTCTGCCACCGGCTGGTTTCACTGAAGCGTCCGGGATCGGAGGGCGTGCCTTTCGCCTTCATGCGAACGGATCCGGCAGGTTTCGTCACCAAACGCATGCCACTGTCCCGACTGCCATTGCCGCGATACGGCAACGCTTGTCCGCTCTGGGCCGTCTACAATGCATTCCAGACTCCCGGTGCGATCTGTCGGCAAATCGCCGAGTTTCCCAACGGCGAACGTTTCCTGTTCGTCGCCCGGGCGCAAGGAAAGGTGCAGTACCGTTTCAACGCGCCTCGGCACCTGGTCAGCGTGATGATCGCCTGCGACGCGCTCTATGCGGACCGGACCATCTATGCCGACGGCCTCGACCTGACGGCGTCCGGACTGACGGTCCCGGTCGGGCCGAGCTGTCGCTTGTGCGCGCGGCGCGCCTGCATCTACCGAGAGGAGGCCCCGATCCAGGATGCTGCGGCGATGTAACGCCATTGAGCCCATTGCGTCGAGAAAGACCCAGGGGTACGGTCGCTTCAATAAGTCGAGAAAAATCGACACGCGATGAATGTCTGGGAGGGAACGGCCGTGCCGACGCGGGTTCTGATCGCGGAGGACGAACCGAACATCGTCGAGTCGCTGAGCTTCATCCTGAGCCGATCGGGCTGTGATGTGGCCTCCGCACCTGATGGGGAATCGGCACTGAACAGCATCCGCGGCGATCGCCCCGACGTGGTGATCCTGGATGTCATGCTGCCGAAGATGAACGGTTTCGAAGTCCTGAAAACAGTTCGGTCCGACGCCGAACTCAAATCGATTCCAATAATCATCCTGACCGCGAAGGGGCAGAGTCAGGACCGGCGCATGGCCGAAGAAATCGGCGCCGACGCCTTCGTCACCAAGCCCTTCTCAAACCAGCATATCATCGACACGGTACGGGAGCTGGCCGGCGGATGAGGCGAAGCGTTCGATCTGCCTCCACCATTCGAAAGGCGCGCGATATCGCCGTCGTTATTCCGGTTGTCTGTACCTTCCTGATTATGCCGCCCCTGATTCACATCGCATCCGGGGCCGGCAGCATTTTCGGCATTCCCGCCGTCGTGGTCTACCTGTTCGGAATCTGGATCGCCGCGGTCGCCCTGACCGCCTGGAACTCCCGACGTCTCGACACGCCGGATCACGAAGACGCCTTCCGCATCGACGGCAAGGACCTGCCGCCCTGACGGCGGCCCCGGACCCGCGCGATGCTTTCCGCCAATCTCGTCTTCGCCGTTTCACTGGGCTATGTCGCCCTGCTGTTCTTTGTCGCCTATCTGGGTGACAAGCGCGCCCGCGCCGGTCAACTGGGCCTGTTTCAGTCGCCGATCATCTACACCTTGTCGATTTCCGTCTACTGCACGTCGTGGACCTTCTACGGGGCGGTCGGGTCGGCCGTGCGCAGCGGCATGGAATTCATCACGATCTATACCGGGCCGACCATTGTCTTCATCGGCTTCTGGTTCCTGCTTCGCAAGCTCGTGCGGATCGGCCGGGTGCACCGGATCACCTCGATCGCGGACCTGATCTCGTCGCGATACGGCAAGGGCGAAAGCCTCGCCGTGCTGGTTACCCTGATCGCCATCGTCGGCTCGACCCCCTACATCGCGCTGCAGCTCAAGGCCGTGACGACCAGTTTCCAGGTCATCAGCGGCGGCGGTTTCGCCAATCCGGATCAACCTGTCTTTGCCGATCCGGATTACACGATGGCGTTCTGGATCGCCGCCGGCATGGCGGTTTTCACCATCGTGTTCGGTACCCGAAACATCGACGCGAACGAGCGCCACCACGGCGTCGTGGCCGCCATCGCCCTGGAGGCGCTGGTGAAGCTCTTCGCCCTGATCGCGGTCGGATTGTTCGTCGTCTTCTATCTGGCGGACGGTCCGTCCGAAATCTTCTCGCTGGCGCCGCCGGGGCTGCTGAACACCGAGGAAGTGTTCGGCCCGCGCTGGATCACGCTGACCTTCCTGGCGGCCACGGCGGTCATCTGCCTGCCGCGTCAGTTCCAGGTAACCGTGGTGGAAAATGCGGATGAGCGGCATCTCTACACCGCATCCTGGATGTTCCCGCTGTATCTGCTGCTGATCAGCCTCTTTGTCCTGCCCATTGCGATTGGCGGCCTGACCTTCCTGCCGGAGACCGCAAATCCGGACATGTTCGTCCTGACATTGCCCATGGCAATGAACCAGGATCTTCTGGCACTGATCGCCTTTCTGGGCGGTTTCTCCTCCGCCACCTCGATGGTCATCGTCGCCTGCATCGCATTGTCGACCATGGTGTCGAACCACGTCGTCATGCCGCTGGCGTTGCGCCTGCCCTGGGTGGAGATGAAGGCGAGCGGCGATGTGCGGCGGCTTCTGCTGATCAGTCGGCGCACCAGCATCTGTCTGGTCCTGCTGCTGGGCTTTGTCTACTTCCGTCTCAGCGCGAAATCCGACGCCCTGGCGGCGATCGGCCTGATCGCCTTTGTCGGGGTCGCCCAGTTCCTGCCCAGCATCATCGGCGGGCTGTACTGGCGACAGGCCTCCGCCAAGGGAGCCTTTGCAGGGCTGCTGGCCGGGTTCCTGATCTGGCTCTACACGCTGTTCCTGCCCAGTTTCCAGGGCGAGTTCCTGCTGCCGCTTTCCGTGATCGAGAACGGGCCCTGGGGTTTGAGCTACCTGCGTCCGGAATCATTGTTCGGCATGGACGGCATGGATTCTCTGGTCCACGCCCTGTTCTGGAGCCTGTGCCTGAACACGCTGATTTTCGTCATTGTCTCGCTGATCTTCGACCCGAAACCACTGGAACGGCTGCAGGGGGCATTGTTCATCGATGTCTTCCGCACCCCGGCGGACAATGAGGCACGCTTCATCCGCCGTTACGCCGCCAGCAACGACCTTTTCGTCGTCGCCCAGCGCATTCTGGGCACGGAGTCCGCCTATCGGGTGTTCAGCGAGTTCGCCCAGAACCAGGGGGTGCCGGGCCACCTGCCGCGTGCCGATGACGAGTTCATCGGCCATCTGGAACGCGAACTGGCGGGCAGCGTCGGGGCTGCGACCGCCCGTGCGATGATCCTGCAGGTGGTCAAGGGCGAGACGATCAGCCTGGACGAACTGATGAAGATCGTCGACGAGACCCAGCAGGTGATCGACTACAGCCGCCAGTTGGAGGTCAAATCCCACCAGCTGCAGCAGACGGCGCGGCAATTGCGCGACGCGAATGAACGGTTGAAGCAACTTGACGTTCAGAAGGATGACTTCCTGAGTCAGGTCAGTCATGAGTTGCGCACGCCGATGACTTCAATCCGCTCCTTCGCACAGATCCTTCTGGATACGCCCGATATGGACGAGAAGGAAACCAAACGCTTCACCGGGATCATCCTGGAGGAAAGCCAGCGCCTGACGCGGCTTCTGGATGAAATTCTGGACTTGGCCCGGCTGGAGGGAGAGCAGGCGACCTGGGAGTTGCAACGCATCAATGCGTCCGAGACGCTGGAGCGCGCGATCGCCACGTGCCAGGGGTTGGCGTCGCAGACGAATGTAGAGTTGGCGTTCCAGGACGACGCCCGCGGCGCAATCATCGAGGCAGACGACGATCGGCTGCGACAGGTCTATCTCAACCTGATCACCAACGCGATCAAGTACAATACTGCGGAGACCCCGGTCGTTACCGTCCGCAGCGCCATCGAGGGAAACCGCTACTGCCTTTATGTCGAAGACAACGGGGGCGGGATCCTTCCGCAGGACCGGGAACGAATCTTCCAGAAATTCTCTCGCGGCTGGCGCCAGTCCAAGGACGGACGCTCGGGCACCGGGCTTGGCCTCGCCATCAGCTGGCAGATCATGCAGCGGTTGCGCGGCAATCTGGAACTGCTGGCGGAACGGCCAAGCGGCGGCGCACAGTTCAAGGTAACCTTGCCGCTTCAGGACCGGGCTTCAGACTAGACCAGGATCGGCGCAGGCTGTCCGTTCCGGACCTAACGCTTTGCCAGATCGGCGTATTCCCCGCCGGTCAGGCGCGCCAAATCGTCCGGTGTCAGCCGAAAGACCGCGTTCGGCGCACCGGCAGCCGCCCAGATTTCGGAATAGGCCTTCAGATCCTCATCCAGATAGATCCGCATTGCCGTCGCATGCCCGACCGGCGACACCCCGCCAATCGCATAGCCGGTGACCTCCCGGACGAAATCGGCGTCCGGACGGCGTATCTTCTCGCCGACGAGGTCCTTCAGTTTCTTCTCATCCACGCGGTTGATACCGCTGGCGATGACCATGATCGCGTCGCCGCTGCCCTTGCCCTGGAAGACCAGGGATTTCGCGATCTGTGCAACCTCGCAGCCGATCGCGGCCGCGGCCTGATCCGAGGTGGCGGTGCTGGTCTCGAATTCCAGGACCTCGAACGCGTCGCCCAGAACCGCCTGAACCCGCATGGCCGTCTTGCCGGTCGCCCGTTTCATGCCTGTTTCCCCCGGATCATGTCCGATGCCTTTTCTGCAATCATGATTGTCGGTGCGTTCGTATTGCCGCTGATCAGCCGCGGCATGATGGAGGCATCGACAACGCGCAGACCATCGACCCCGCGCACCCTCAGTTCCGGATCGACGACAGAAGCCGCGTCACCGCCCATTCGGCAGGTGCAGGTCGGGTGGTACAGGGTCGCCCCGGTCGCCCGGGCATAATCCAGAAGCGCCGCATCGTCGTCGCAATCCGGACCGGGCGTCAGTTCTGAATCGATGTAGGGGGACAGCACTTCCGTTTTCGCCAGCGCGCGCGCCAGACGCATCCCTGCAACATGGATTTCCCCGTCCAGTGGATCGGCGAGGAAGTTCGGCTGAATTTCCGGTGCCGC
This sequence comes from Alphaproteobacteria bacterium, assembly GCA_033344895.1. Lineage (NCBI taxonomy): Bacteria > Pseudomonadati > Pseudomonadota > Alphaproteobacteria > Alphaproteobacteria bacterium. The sequence continues at coordinate 2,118,623 of JAWPMN010000001.1, read as the reverse complement.
ATCCGGGTCCGGCGACACGGCATGCACATGCCCCCTGCTTTCCGGGCGCAACTGGCAGGGCCCGATGGTCAGCCCGGGAAACTTGTGGAACTGGCGCTTCTTGGCATCGGCAAAGGTCGCATGCGCGATGTGATACTGAATATCCGGCTCATCGAGGTCCGGCCGACTTTTGGCGAAGCCGACCACGATTCCGGCCGGCATGGTCAACGCCCCCCGGTTCCGAAGCAGGTATTTGAACAGTTCGCCCATCAGCGGCAGGCCGCGCGTCAGCCGGTTCAGACTTTCGGCATTCTTCAGACGCCAGGTCAGGCGCGATACGTAATGGTCCTGCAGGTTCTCCCCGACCGCCGGCAGATCGTGCACGAGGGGAATTCCAAGGGACTGCAGAACCTTTCCGCTGCCGACGCCGGAGAGCTCCAGCAGTTGCGGGGACTGGACCCCTCCCGCGCTCAGGATCACCTCTCTGCGGGCATGGATGGTCCGGTCCTGGCCATTTTTCCGATAGGTCAGTCCGCGTGCCCGTTTCCCGTCGAACAGCACCCGGCGCGCCATAGCCCGGGTCTCGACGGTCAGATTGGCTCGATTCCGCGCGGGGTCCAGATAGGCCTTCTTGACGCTCCAGCGCCGCCCGTTCTTCTGGGTCACCTGAAAATAGGAAAAGCCGGCCTGCTGTTCCGCATTGTAGTCATGGTTCGTGGCATACCCCAACTCGCCCCCGGCATCGATGACGCGGTCCAGGATCGGATAGCGTTCGGTTGGGTAGGTGACATTCAGGGGTCCGCCGGTACCGTGCCAATGATCCGGCCCCTGCTCGCGATGCTCCGCCCGTTTGAAATACGGCAGGACGTCGTCAAAGCTCCACCCGGTGCACCCCGATTGAGCCCAAGTGTCGTAGTCGCGCGCCTGCCCCCGCACATAAAGCATGGCGTTGATCGCACTGGACCCGCCCAGCACCTTTCCGCGCGGTACCGGCAGCGGCCGGTTGCCCGTCGCGGCATGCGGCGCCGTCTCGAACAGCCAATTGATCGCCGGGTTCACCATGGTCCGGATGTAACCCGCCGGCATGTGAATCCAGGGATTGCTGTCCTCCCCCCCGGCCTCGACCAGGCACACGGTAGAGCGGCCGTCCTCGGTCAGGCGGTTTGCCAGCACGCAACCGGCGGAACCACCGCCCACGATGACATAGTCGAACTCCATCTCCCCGGACCCTCACTATTTTTGTTGCCGCAGCTTGAAGTGCGTCCGTTGAAATGTCGAGATGGCGCGACTGCGACAAAGAGGGAGTAGGACCGTGAAAGCGATGCGCCTGGAAAACGACTGGGGATTGGACAACATCCGGCCGGTCGACCTGCCTGACCCGGAGCCCGGTCCGGACGAGGTTCTGATCCGGATGGAGGCTGTGGCGATCAATCCCCGGGATGCGATCCTGATGCAGGGCGGATACGGACGGCGAGGCGGCAATCCACCGCTGATACCGCTTTGCGACGGGGCCGGAACGATCATCGCCATGGGAGAGAGGGTGAAGGGTTTCGAGGTCGGCGACAGGGTCTGCCCGAACTTCAGCCGCACCTGGCAGGATGGTCAGATCGGCGAACGGTCCATGGAGGGCGGGCATGGCGGTCCGCTGGACGGGACAATGTGTGAACTCATGGCCATCCCCGCAAATTGCGTGGTGAAAGCGCCGCCGCATATGTCACCGGAAGAGGCGGCCACCCTGCCCTGCGCCGCCGTGACGGCCTGGAACGCCGTCGTCGAGCAGGGACGGGTCAAGGCGGGCGACACGGTACTGATCCAGGGTACCGGAGGCGTCTCCCTGTTCGCATTGCAGTTCGCCAAGATGCAGGGGGCGGAAGTCGTCCTGATTTCCTCCAGCGACGAGAAGCTGGAACGGGCCCGACCGCTGGGTGTCGATCATGCGATCAACTACTCGACCGATCCCGACTGGCACAAGGCGACGCGCCGCCTGACCGGCGGTCGTGGCCTGGACCACATCGTCGATATCGGCGGCGGCGGCACACTGGAAAAGTCCGTGGCCGCCATTCGACCCAGCGGCACGATCAGTCTGATCGGCGTTCTCGGCGGATCGGTGCCGGCTATCCCGCTCGGTCGGGTCGTCACCCAGAATGTCCGGCTTCAGGGCGTCACCTGCGGCAGCCTGAGAATGTTCGAGGATATGGTTGCGGCGATGGCGCTGCATGAAACCCGCCCGGTGCTGGACGACAACCGGTTCGAGTTCGAGGACCTTCCCGGCGCATTGGAACGGCTGCTGAAAGGCGGCCATTACGGCAAGGTCGTCTGCCGCTTCGGTTAGGCCGCCCGAACGCCGTCGAGACCGTCGACAGCCCGCGCCGTCACACACAAGCTGTCGAGCTTTCGCGGTTGTTCGTAGGGCCAGGGCGACCCACGGTGCAGGGTCGCCCGCTCGTCCCAGATCAACACATCACCCGGCCGCCAGGCATGGGAATAGATAGCTCCGGACGGGGTCATGGCAGCAAGCAGGTCATCGATCCAGGCCCGCCCCGTTCCACTGTCCATCCCCACCACCTCGAAGGCGTGCGATGCAATGTAGAGCGCTTCAGCACCGGTCACGGGATTGGTCCAGACCGCACGCCAGGTTTGGTCCGGCCATTTCGTGAACAAGGCGCCCTTCGCCAGATCCGGATCGACCTTCGCACGCGAATGCGCATAGCGATGGCGAAAGTACGTGCCTCTAAGTCGGGCACGTGTAGCCGCTGGCAGGCGGTCATACCCCGCGCGGGTGGACACGAATTCCGTGTTGCCGCCCCGATCCGGTAGCACACGCGCCACCAGGATGTTCGCCAGTGCGGGAACCGGCAGAAACGTACTGTCCGTATGCCACAGGAAATTGGCCTGGAGGTTGAGCAAGCGATGGTCTGTCGCAGTCGATACGACTGCCCCGTCCTCCGTCAGGTTGGTGACCGGGCTGATCTTGGGTTCGGGGCGGTCGTGCCGATCCTCGACCGGCCCGAACAAGCGTGCCAGCGCCATGTGGGCCGTTTCGGTGAAGCCCTGGTCGCGAAACAGCAGAAGCGAATGACGGTCGAACAGATCGCGGATGACAGGATAGAGTTCCGACAGCCTGTCCTCGGTTAACGCGAGACCGCGTATCTCGACCCCGAAATCCGGGTGAAGCGGTACCAATTCCATCGCCGGCATTCCTCTGCCTTCCGCATTTCGACATCAATCCTTCACCGCATTTTGCGAACGTGGTGTTCTGCATGCGGCATGGTTCGCTCCATTCCACTTGCCTTAACAATATACCGCCCCATTTCGATGTTAGCGGGAAAACACACCACTTAAGGGGAGACATCGGCATGTTCTTTGGGAAACAGGTTGGCGGCGTGCTGACGGGCGCCGTTATCGGTCTTACCGCGCTGGCGGCACAGGCGCAGACCGTGGCCGTCACTCCACTGGGCAGCCACGATGGCGAATTCTGCAAGTTCGACCGTGCAATGCTGTTCGTGGACCCAGACGGCACACGAATTCTCTATGATGTCGGTCGCACGGTCGCCGGCGCGGACGATCCGCGTCTTGGCGACATCGATGCCATCCTGGTCAGTCACATGCATGGCGACCATGTCGGCGACCGTCATATATCGGCGGTCAATGCGGGCACCTGCGACAGTCCGGACATTTCCCAGGTCGTCCTGCCCAACACGAACACGGTCAACATCGCGCTGGCCAAGCAATCCGCAATCGTGACCGGCAGCGAAATGCCGAAATTCTTTGCCGGAAAGCTCAAGGCGCTGGGCGGCGATCCCGGCAAGTCTCAACTGGTACGCTTCGGTGCCTCCCGAAAGGTCGGCGGTGTTACGATCACCACGGTACCGGCTGTGCATTCAAACGGCATTGCCGGCGCCATGATCGGCGGCGATCTGGGACATATGCTGGATGAATCCGGACTGACGGCCTATGCCGGACCACCGACCGGTTATGTCCTGACCTTCAGCAATGGGCTGGTCGTCTACCTGTCCGGCGACACCGGCGTAACCGCAGAACAGAAAATCGTGGTCGGGGAGCAGTACAAGGCCGAGCTCGCCGTGATCAATATCGGCGATACCTTCACCACCGGACCGACCGAGGCCGCCTATGTGATCAACGATCTGATCCGGCCGAAAGCGGTCATTCCGTCCCATGCGAACGAGGTCGCGACTGAGGGGGGCAATCCGGTCGCGGGAACCCGCACCGATGCGTTTCTGAAGGCCGTTTCCGTGCCGACCTACCTGCCGCTCAGCGGTAGAACGATGGAATTCGACGGCGACGGCGCCTGCAGCAGCGGGTGCTGATCGCGACGAGGGCCGGAAAGAGAACGGGGGCGGCCCGATGAGCCGCCCCCGCTTCCATTAAGGCGATGCGTACCGGATCAGTAGACCGAGCTACGTGCCGTGATCGCATTCTGAAGATTCTGGATCCAGCCATTGTAGTTCGAATGGATCTGGGTGCCGTCATACTTCAGATTGTTGCTGTCCTTGTACATGATGCTGTAGCGCGTCGTGTCGAAGGTGATGTCGATCACCGCAAGATGCGTGCGGATCGGCAGACGGCCCACAATGTGGCCGGGACCGTCATCCGCCATCTGCCAACCCAGGCTGGCACCGGCGGCCTTGATCATGTCGGACGCCGCGGTCACGCTCGGCGCTTCCTTGGTAAACAGGGCGTTTTCGACGTTGTAGACCGGGGCCGTGCGACAGGCCGCCAGGCCGCCCGCGATCAGAAGAACGAAAAAGATCCGTGCCACGTTGCGGTACATATACCATCTCCTTTTACAAACTTTGGCTGCGGCTAAGGTGTTTGATTTGATCCGCCCGGACAAGCCGGTATCGAGATACCAACCAACAGAGTCTACGCAAACAGAGACCGATAGAGTCCCATCGGATACATTCCGCGCCGGATCAACGACCACGCGACCATCAACACGATCCGCGTAATGTCCCGACCGGGCCGGAAATGGCTGGCGCGGAATGCGACCGAGTCATAAAGCGCCGGAATGTGAACGGACGTGCTGAGATATCCACGCTGAGCGGCACGGATCAGAATTTCGCTTTCAAAAACAAATCCGCCATAGCTCAGGGACGACAGATCGAGAGCACGCAGCAGGCCGATCGGATAGTACCGGAACCCGCTTTGCGAATCCGAAATCCGGTGACCGGCGGCCCAGGAAATCCAGAAATTTGCAATCCGGTTCGCGATCAGCCGCGCCCGAGGAAACTTCGCCCCGTCATGCAGCCGGCTGCCGATGACGACGCGGTCCCCCGCCGCACCAGCGGCCGCCAGCGTGGCAATATCTTCCGGTCGGTGCTGACCATCGCCGTCAAGCGTCACGACACCGTCGACTTGCATGGCCAGCGCCTCGCGAAAGCCACAGCGCAGGGCGGCTGCCTTGCCCATGTTGCGGGGCAGCCGAACCAGACGAACGGGCAATCCGGCAAGCTGGGTCGCGGTATCGTCCGTGGATCCGTCATCCACGACGATCACATTGGTCGTCGCGTTCAATGCGCCGACCGCAATCGCCCGGATTGAGCGCTCTTCATTGTAGGCAGGAATGACAACGGCCAGCGCTTCACCCGGTCGCGCGGCATCGGAAAACTCGGTCTTTCGCATAGAACAATTTCTCCCCGATCCCCTGCCGGCACACTGCCCCAAGCATCGGTTCACTTCAAGTATCGAGTCGCCGGAGAACAGCAGAAATTCTGGGAATTCCCGGTATCAGAGTACGCCGCCATTGACGGACACAATTTGCCCAGTGACATAAGACGCGCCGGGTGAGCACAAAAACCCGACCACCTCCGCCACTTCCTCGGGCCGCCCCGCCCGTTGCATCGGGACCAGTGCCTTGATCCGCTCCGGCGGGAAAGCGTCACGGACATCCGGCGTATCGATCACCCCCGGGGCCACCGCGTTGACCGTTACGCCCCGCGTCGCGACCTCCAGCGCCAGCGTCTTGACCGCGCCGTGCAGCCCGGCTTTTGCGGCGGCGTAAGAGGCCTGCCCCCGGTTGCCCATCAGTCCCGACAGCGACGTCACGGCGACAATCCGTCCCCAGCGCGTGCGCATCATCGGCATGATCAGGGGGCGAGCGACATGAAAGAACCCGTTCAGGGAAACATCGATCGGTGTCTGCCAGTCCGCCATAGTCATGCCCGGGAACGGTGCGTCCGACGTCACCCCGGCATTGCTGACCAGAACCTGGTAGGCCCCGCCTTGAAGGGCCTGCTGCAAGGCCGTTTCCGTAGCAGCCGCGTCGGTCACATCGAAGCCCAGCGTATCCGCTGCGCCGCCATCCGCCTCAATTTCGCGCCGAAGGGTTTCCGCCGAATCCCGGCTGCTGCGGTAGTGGATGGTGACGTGATAACCGTCCGCCGCCAGACGGCGGCACAGCGCCGAGCCGATGGCCCCGGCACCGCCCGTCACCAACGCGCGTCGCCGCTTGTCCGTCATGCGTCCTCCATGTCCAGCAGGCGAACCGTCAGCCGGCCGGTGGCAATTTCTTCCGTCATCGGTGTGTCGCGATACAGCCGGAAGGTATAAAGCAGCGCCGCCGGATCGGCCATCAACCGCGTCGCCTCGACCAGGATCGGCGCGTCTATCCCGGAAAGATCGTCAATCGTCAGCCGGACATCCTTCAGGGCGGCGAGGAAACCGCCGGGCACGGCCCCATCGTTCAGAGAACCGTGGACCGCCGCCGCCTGCGCGGCGTACTCGCTGACAGCCGTCGACGACAGCTGTCCGTCCCGCCGCAACGGATTATCTGCCCGGCGATGACTGAGGGTTCGGCACAGGACCTTCTGCGTGTCCCAGGATACCACTTCGTCCAGCAGAACCATCGCCCCGGCATGCGGCACCAGATCGGCAAGGATGCGATCCCGGTTCATGCCGACACGTCCACCGACAGGAAATAGTCGTTGCCCGCCTCCAGCACCACAGGTTTCGGGTCGATTAGGCTTTCCAACAGCGGCAATGCGCGTGCGGCCGGGCAGGTCTGCCACAAACCATGCAATTCCGTCCTGGCCGGTGGGTCCCCGGGACCCTGGGCGCAACCGGAAACCGTCAGCAGCGGACCGGACGCATCGGCCGCATCGGGCGTCAGAACCAGTCCGACGGCAAACGCGCCAAGTGACGGGCGTGTTTCGCTCAGCGGCGGCGGAAAGGGATGGTCTGCGGCGACGAGCAGCACCGGACGCTCGAACTGCACAATGGTCAATGCGGCCTTGAGAAGCGCCGCACCGAAACTGCCCTGCCCCCCGGCCAGACTGGTCGAGGCCCGATGGTTTCCGGCGCCGATGCTCCAATAGCCCGCCATCGCATTATGAACGGAGTTGTGAAAATGCGTCGGCGAAACGGAGCGTGCCGGTGTCCGCAGCGCCGCCATGACCGCATGGGTCACCGCGCCGTCCCCCAGGGCGCTGGTGAAGACGCAATCCGTGGCGTCGCGCGACATGCCGGAATCCTCGCACGCGCCCTCTGCGACGCCCAGCGCCAGGCGCACCAGACGGCTCACCCGCCGCCGTTCATTGGCCGAAAGGATCGTGGGCGACGGAATGGAGAGAGATTGCGGCTCCCAGGGCGCCTCACCGGTAAGGACGCGCCTCGCATGGCCCCAGTCGCTCAAACCGGACCCGATCGCCGAAATGCCCGCCACGCGCATTCTCATGGCCTGTCCTCGCGACTGAACAACAGGCTGCAATTGTTACCGCCGAACCCGAAATTGTTGGTCAGGACGTGGACCAGATCCGCCGGGACGGTGTCCGTCAGCGGTCGGCAAAGGGCATCGGGGTCCAGTGTCTCCAGATTGAGGTTCGCCGGGGCAATCCCTGCCTCAAGGGAGATCAGGACGATCGCCGCCTCCACCGCACCGGCCGCGCCCAGTGTGTGCCCGGTCCACCCCTTGGTCGAACTGCAGCGCATGTCGGGTCCCAGCACATCCGCAATGGCGCGATCTTCCACCCGGTCGTTCAGAAGGCTGCCGGTGCCGTGCATGTTGACATAGCCGATCTCCGCCGCGGTCAGCGCAGCCCGTTGCAATGCCTGCTCCATCGCCATGCGGGCGCCCAGGCCTTCCGGGTGCGGCGACGACATGTGGTGCGCATCGGAACTCTCGCCAAAGCCGGTCAGGCGCAGGGCCGGCCCATCGTCGCCATGCTCTCGCTCCAGAAGGGCGAAGCCTCCCGCCTCTCCGATGCAGATGCCTTGCCGGTCCACATCGTTGGGCCGACAGGGGACCGGCGACAGCAGTTGCAGGGCGTTGAAACCGCGCAGCGAGGTTTCGCACAACGTATCGACACCGCCGACGATTACCGCATCACACAGTCCGGCCTGGATCAGCTGCGCACCATCGATAAAAGTCTTGGTACTGGACGCACAAGCGGCAGAAATCGTGTAGGACGGACCGCGAAGGTCCAGACGCCTGCGAACATACTCGGACAGGGAATACAGATCCTGGGATTTCTCGAACTCGAATTCCGGCGGCAGGGGACCTTCGCCAGACCATTTGAGAAACGCATCCTCTCCGCTGGCGATACCGGACGTGCTGGTCCCCAGGACAACCCCGATCCGTTCCGGACCATAGCGTTTTCGCGCCGCCGCCGCCCTGGTCTCGAAGCCGTCCTGGCGCAGGGTCAGCTCCGCCAGCCGGTTGTTGCGGCAGTCGAAGGCTTCAACGGCGTTCGGCACCGCCACCATGTCCAATCCGTCGACACGCCCAACATAGGTATCCAGCACACCGACCGGGTCCTCATAGCGGGTAAGCCCGCCGGTTTTGCTGATCAGCGCCGATTTCAGCGCATCCCGACCGCGCCCGACGGCACTGACACAGGTATAGGCGGTGATGAAGGGCTGAAAGGTCACGTCGATCTGGATCCGCCAGCAAGACAGAGGGTGAGAACGAAACTCAGGAGCGCGCCGATTGCGACGGTCGTTCCAATCGCGCTCAGGACCGGAATGGAAGACGTTGCCAGTACCGCAAAGACAACCGTAGACGTCCCGCAGCAGGCCGCTACCGACCGGAATCCGTCGATTCCGTCCTGATCCGACGCTGAGTAATCGGGAAAGAACAATGCATAGTCAACCCCGATGCTCGCGACGAGCAGCAACGCCAGCAGATGGAACAGGTTCAGGCTGACCCCCGCGGCCAGCAACAGCGCGGCGGTCAGTGCCACAGCCCCGGCGGGGGGAAGCAGCACCCGCCATAGTCGGCGGAAAGATTGCAGCCCGACCGCCAGTACGGCAGCGCCGATGCCCAGCCCGACCAGCAGCAAGAAAGTCGCTTCGGCCCGATAGTCTCTCACGATGTCCTGCGCCACCGCCGCAAGGTCGACGAGGCGAGCCCCGGCAAGGTCGTCCATCGACAGGTCGATGGGCGGAGTCAGGGGAACCATCGCCGCCCAGCCATTGTCGGTTTGCCACGGGAAGGGATACAGCAGGCCAAGCGGCCCGGCGCGCAGATCGTCCGGCAGAAGGGGCTGGGCATGCTTCTGGTTCTCGATATCGGCAAGGAACGGGCTCAGCACCGATGGCTCGACGGGCAAATCCGAGACCGCGCCGGTCAGGGCCTGGCGCAGGGTTTGCTCCGACGGCATGTCAGCCTGCCGCGCGCGCTGCTTTGCCTCCGGAGGCAGCAGGCCAGCCACGGCCGGGTAGCCGCCGAGACGCCCGGCTTCGATCGCGACATCCAGCCGTTCCAGCGTTTCCGGCCATTGCGCCAGAACGTCCTGTTCGGTGTCCCCCTCAATGACCAGGGCGCGCCGGACATCGGGCAAATGCAGGGCCTTGCGCAGCGCGCCGTCCAGGGCACGCGCATCGCCATCCGCCACGCCGATACGGGACAGGTCGGTTTCCCAAACCGGTTCCGGTCTGAAGAACGCGGCAGCCGTGATGACAAGAAAGCCCAGTGCCAGCAGACAGGCCATCGCGAGGCGCGGGCGGCGAAGACCGCGCAGCCGGGTCCAGATCACATTGCTGTAGATCGGCCGGCCGGCATATGTCCTGTCCGCCATCAGGACCGGGAGGACATAGCGGCTGACCGCCAGAGAAACGGCGACCCCCGTTGCGGACAGAACGCCGATCTGTGCCAGTCCCGGAAAGCTGGACTGCGTCAATGCCAGAACCCCGACCAGGGTCGTCGCCGCGCCGACGGTCATGGGGCGGGCAATGCGCTGTGCCGCGACCGTGGCGGCCTCTCCCGGACGTCGATGACCGAACAGATGAATTGGATAGTCGACGGCGACCCCGGCGAGGACCACGCCGAAAGTGATGGCAACGCCATGGACCGACCCGAAGACCGCCTGCGTGATCAATATGCCGCTCAGAACGCCCAGGCCGACCGGAATTCCGGCCAGCAGCAGCAAAGCCCCACTGCGATACATCAGCAGCAACAGCGCCGCCACCGCCACACTCGCGATCAGGGTCAATCGCATCATGTCCGCGCGGATCTTCTCGCTGGCACGCAACGCAAACACACCGGGCCCGCTGACCTCCGCCGACAGGCCGGGCCAGTCCACCCGTTCCGCGGCCAGCGCGGTGTTCAGTGCATTGATCGCCGTTGCCTGTGCCGCCGTATCGCCGGCGCGCGCGGAAAACTGGATCAGCAGCAGGGCGCGTCCGTCCGAATCCATCCAGACGCCATGACGGCGCTCGGGACCCAGGCCGGCCGGCGGCATCGGTATCACGGCGCGATACCGTCCGACCGGATCGCGGGGAAAGATATCTCGTGTCGCCCATCCCGCCGCGCCGGCCAGCCCGGCCAGTTCCGCCCCGATCGCCCGCTTCAATGCGGGTTCGGAAAAGTGGTCGCTCTCAAACTCTGGGCCCAGCAGATATCGATGGGTCAGCAGATAGTCCCGCAGTTGGGGGTCAACCCACGGTCGACCGTTGCGCACGAAAGCGACAAGCGGATCCGCCCGCAGCCCCCTGACCAGACGGTCACTGATCCTCGCGATGTCGCCTTCGGACGGGCCGGACAGGCGAACCATCATCAGTGAGCCGGGACGGTCGAAGCCGGCGGCCAGGGCCCGGCTTTCTACATTTCGGCTGTCCGGCAGGAAGAAGGACAGATCCGTGACGACATTCGTTGTTTGGACGACCAAAATTGCCAGCATCACGGCGACGAACGCTGTCGCGCCCCATGTAGCCGCTAGCCGTCTCATTCGTCGTCATGCAGCAGGGTCATGGTGCTGCGATCGCCATCCGTCGAACGGATGTCTATCGTTTCGATACGATCGTCCGCCCCCTGCAGCACGATTTCCTCGACCGCTTCCGCGACCGCCCCCGGCTTCGGCGACAGGAATATCGACCATCCATCGCGATCCCCCTTCAACGCGATATCGAACACATCTTCGGCAGGACCGAAGCGGCCGGTCAGCCCGGCCTGCAGTGCAGCGGACAGGCCCCGCAGCATGGGGTGGTCGTCGACGTCGTAGCTTTGCCAGCCATCCTCGGATTCCACCTCCATGTTGGCGCCATCCAGAATCAGACTTTCTCTTTTCGGCGCGACGACATGCTTTTCGATGCGGTCTCCATGGCGGGCGACATAGCCGGTCGAAACAAGTGGCGAAGAGAGGTAAGCAACCGTTCGTTCTTCGCGGAATCCAACCCGGCCTTCGGTCGCATTGCCCAGGGCTTCGCCGAGTTCCGACAGCCCCCAGTCCGACGCCCCTGCGACAGCGGACCAGCAGATCAACAGGACTGCGACACTCGCCCTAATGCCAGAAATCATAGAAGTTGAACCAGTTCCCGGGATGAGCCCGAACCCATCTTTCAAGTGTTTCCACGTAACGCGAGAGCTCCTGTTCGATGGCGGAGGTCTTCCCGCCCCTTTCCCGTCGCACCCGCTCTGCGAGGTACCGGAACCGTATCATATAGCGATTGCCACCCTGGTACACGCCGGCAAACATCACCACCGGCGCCCCCGTCACAGCGGCCAGAATCCAGGGTGAGATCGGGAATCCCGCCGGGGCGCCGAGGAAGGGTTGACGCAGCGTCTTGTCCCCGGCCGGCACCCGGTCGCCCAGTATACCGATGGCCCCACCGTCACGCAGCCATTCGCCGACCCGCAACATGCTTTCCGGCCGTCCCAAAGGGATAACCGTGTCCGCCAGTTCCGGATTGATCCGGTTCAGGGCGGCCGCGACCCGGCCATCCGGCCCCTCATGCATCAGCACCTTGAGACGCAGATCCGGCCGCTTGCGGGCCAATGCCCGCATCGCGTCGAAACTGCCGAAATGCGCCCCGACCAGAATGGCGCCGCGCCCGTTCTCGACCGCCTTGTCGATGGCGTCCAGTCCATCAAACTCCAACCGAAACACGTCGAACCGGTCGGTCAGGAAAAAGACACGATCCAGGATCGTCGCAGCAAAGCTGTGGAAATGACCGTAAACCGCCCCGATCCCGACAGGCCGGTCGTGGACCCGGGACAGAAAGGCGGCCGAATGGCGCCGCGCATTCGGCGCCATGATCACGAAATAGAGACTGATCGGGTGCAGCAGGAACCGGGCCGTCCCCCGGCCGATATTGCGGGCAACCCAGACAATGAAGCGAATTAGAAACGGGCTGCCGCGTTCGGCGCGGCCGGCCCATTCGCTCGGTCTGTTCGTCGCCCCATTCACGCTGCCTCCCCGCGGATCGCGACCTTTGCCGACAGAATACGTCTGTCCCCCGACTTGCATTCCAGTGCAACCCTGGTCCCGTCGCCGATTGCCCGCTTGGCGACCGTGCAGCGTTCGCCGGCGCGCAGAACATCGTGAAACCGGACCGACAGCAGGACCTCGACGGACCTCAGCCCAGCGGCCGCAATCGCATGATCCAACGTCACAGCCCCCGGAACGATTGGATTTCCCGGAAAATGCCCGGGCAGAGCTGGATGTTCGTCTGAGATCGTGAAGGCCGGTTCCTGCAGCAAAATCGCAGATCCGGCCTCCTCCTCGATCAGCGCACGCACCGTTTCCACCTGGACCTTACCCACGGCCGTTCTTGGCAGATCGTCCAAGAAGGCTACGCGCCGCGGGACAAAGACCGATGGGACGCGCTGACGCATGCCACGGCGAATGTCATCGGCGGAAGTACCCGGCTCCGCAACCACGGCCGCGACGGGCCGCGCGGCGGCGGTATGCCCCTCGTTCTGTTCGGCAGGCGGCAGCACGACCCCGTCGCGGACCATAGGCAGGTCGTTCAACGCGGCGGTCAGCCCTGCCAGGGAGGCGCGCTTGCCGGCGACCTTCAAAAGATCGCGGTCCCGCGCAACCAGTCGGAAACCGGTCTCCGTCGGCTCAAGCCGGTCGTTCAGCACCAATCCTTCGCCCAGAAACGCCCCGCGCGCCGTAGCTTGGCCATCGGTTTCTATGGTCAGCCCGACATCCAGGCGCGGGCGAAAATCCTCCCCCAATGCTGTGCGTCGGGTTGCCAGCATCCCGGTTTCCGTACTGCCATAGACTTCGAGGATCGGCCCGCCGAGCAGGTCTTCTCCCCGGGCGGCAAGGTCTGCATCCAGCGGCGCCGTCGCGACGACCGCGCGATCGATCGGGGGCGGGCGTTCTCCGGTCTCGACCAGGGCGCGGAGATGCAGGGGCGTCAGAATGAGGACCCTTCGATCGGGAACGGCCTGCAGCGCCCGGACGATATCCGCGGCGAAGAAGGGACGCGCGTCCAGAACCGATACGGTATCCGTGCCAAGCGGCAACAGCACACTGGATTCGAAGCCGAACATATGCTGTCCGGGAACGGTGACGACCATGCTCACCGGCCCTTCATCCGTTCCCAGAATGCGTCGCCAGGCTGCGGCACCGGCGTCAAAGAAGCTTCGGTCATGGCGATGCGCAACCGGCTCCCCCGTCGATCCGGACGTGTAGAGCGTGACGCCGCAATCCTTTCGCCAGACCATGCTGGTCCCCGCAGCGGCCGCGCCGAACAAATCGTCGGTCACCCGCAGGCATTCCACGCCGTTTACATCGGGGTCGTGGGCTGACAGCAGAACCACGGCCGATCCGTATCGACCGAGCACCGAACGAATCGCGCTGCGGGCGTCATCGGGCGGCAGGATGATCTCTCGCCCAGCCTGCTGGCCCGCGACGACCGCCGCGAAGAGATCCCGACGGCGGCTGCAGAGCGGCATGATCGGTCCGGGCGCCGCCGCCGCGAGACGGTGCGCCAGTTCCGCGCCCGCCGCGAAGATTTGTTCGCGCGAAACCGGCCCTTCGTCGCTGAGAATCAGCGCCGGGCCCGTCACGGTGCGATCCAGGTCTTCGGGCTCAACAGGGTGCGCATCGTTTCCACCGGCGAATTGCCACCGATATGGCGAAAGACGATGCCGCGATAGGCATGTTCGCCCAGGAAGAAGGAGACGCAGATCAACGGCATTGCGATGTTCACGCTCCAGGACCATGTCTCCGGCGTCGCCATGAGGCCAAGTCCCGCGGATGCAATCGTCAAGGCGCCCAGCAATACGGTCCAGAGGATGGTGAGGATACGGGTATAGCGTTCCAGTTCGGTCGGGAACCTGTCCCTGTGCAGGCGGCTGAACCGGCGGATCAAAGGTTCATGGCCCGGCAACAAGGTGCGTCCGAACATCCAGGCAAACCATCCGTGGATCAGAATGGGCGGCAAGGCGACGATACGCGCCATGTCAGGCTCGGCAAATACCGCCAGAATCTGCGCCGCCGCCAGGGTTGCCGCCACACCGGTCAGGATCCAGAACAGGCCCCGCGCGCCCTGTGTCAGCGCAACCAGAATCGCGTTGATGCCCACGGCCGCAGCAAGACAAGTCAGGGCATAGAGACCGAAGCCATAGACGATGCAGAGGTGAACGCCGGCAATCGTGAGGACGGGAATCAGAAGCCGCAGAATCTGCAACACCATCGCCCATCATCCTCCGCGGTTGGCCTCGATCGCCTCCGTCAACGTGCGCAGCGAGCCGAAGATTTTCTGAATCTCGGGATCGTCCGACCGAATGGTGTAGTTATAGCGTTGCGAGATTTCCAGGGAAAGTTCGAGCGCATCGATGGAATCGAGCCCCAAGCCTTCCCCGAACAGAGGTTCGTCGGGATCGATGTCCTCGGGCGAAACATCCTCGAGATGCAGGGCCTCAATGATCAATTCCGCGACTTCTACCTGAAAGGCCGACTTTTCCGACACTTACCTTCCACCTTTTCAACTCATCTTGCATCCGGCTCTACGTGAGGAGAGCGCGCCGCAGATCGAAATTCTTATTGAAATTCTGGGATTACGACCGTGCTAATTGCCTTGGCGTTAGATATGACAAACCATCGATAGGGGCAAGTGAGAAGGGGGCGGAGCTTCGGCTCCGCGAAACCATGGCCGACGCGTTCGGACCCGTTCATGACGTCTCGAAAAGCGTGCCGTCCCGCTTCGGCCGATTGCGCAGCATGGGGCCGGACGGCCTGGCAATGCTGCTGGCCTCCTGCGCCGGCATCGTCCTGACGGGCGGAATCAGCCTGCTGCTCTGTCTCGCACGGGTCGCGCGCCACGCCGCCAAGACACCGAGTACGGTCGAACCAGCGCGGCGGGTCAGGCCCCCACCGACAATCCTTGTACCGGGAGTCTGCCTTGCATCCGACGGATCGCCGGTTCCGGATTTCAGGGCGCGCCTGTCCCGTGCCGCCACCTTTCCCGACGGACAGATCATCATTCTGGGCGGAGCCACACGGCCCGGCGCCGAATTGAGCGAAGCCATGGCCGGCCGGCAATGGCTGCAGGCGCAGGGCACCCCCGACGACCGTATCCTCTGCGAGGAAAGCTCCCGAAATACGCTGGAGAATCTCCGCGCCGCCCGCGGTCATTTCACGGCCGAAAGTACGGTGCCGATCATTGTCTCGAACCGGTATCACCTGGCCCGGATAGACGTCCTGGCACGCGGGCTCGGCATGCGCCCCACACTCTGCGCCGCCGAAGCTCAAATGATTTGGAGCGCGGCATTCTGTTCCAGACTGCTGCTGGAGGCATTTTTCATTCATTGGTACTTTGTCGGCCGGTCGCTGGCGCGCCTGTTTCGCCGGGAGCGGATGCTGGCCCGCGTCAGCTGAATGGGGCTTCGTGTTCCTCCAGCCGGCCGCGATAGACGCCTCCCCGGCGCCAAAGAAGGGCGCTGGTCACCCAGTAGACCGCCCGAAACAGCATCAGGCGCGGCCAAAGAACGGTTCGACCATAGACATCGCCTGAGAGGACCGAAATCACCGCGGCACGCAGCGAGAACCTGTTTGTCGGGCGTGTGAACAATGTCCGGAAGGCCGGGCTGGTGAAGCGGTAGATGAACCAGGAAAAAACCCGCAGGCCGCGCTTCACCCGGCGTTCGTAGCGGCGGCGGTAGCGGGCCTCCCCTTTCGGGTCCTTCAGACAGCTTTCGACCGCATCGGCGGCATATTCGGCGCCCTGCATCGCCAGATAGACGCCGCTGGAAAAGACCGGATCGATGAAGGCATAGGCATCGCCGACCAGGAGAAAGCGCTCCCCCGACATGCGCGTCGACCGATAGGAAAAATTGCCGGTACCCTGGACCCCGTCCCTGGCCCGGGCCGCCTGCATCCGTTCGGCCAGTCCGGGCGTCTTGCCTACCGTCTCGAAAAACAACGCCTCCAGGCTGCTGCCCCGATCCTTCAGATAGCGCGGGTAGCAGACCATTCCGACGCTGGTGCAGCCATCACGAAGCGGAATGACCCAGAACCATCCCTGGTCAAACCAGTAGATACTGATATTGCCGGCCTCCTGCCCCGGGCGCCGGGCAACACCGTCAAAATGACCGAATACTGCGGCGCTGGCATGGCGCGGATCGCGTTTCTTTAGCCCCAGCTTGCGGCTCAGGTAACTGTCCCGGCCGGTCGCATCGACGACCCAGTCGGCATCAACAATCACCGCCTGGCCGTCCCGGGACACGGCCCGGGCAGTGACGCCATCGTCCCGTATCTCGAGATCGTCCAGACGCGTCTCCTGAAAGACTCGGGCGCCGATACGTTCCGCATTCTCGATCAACATATGGTCGAATTCGGAACGGCGGACCTGAAACGCGGTGGGCTCGTCCGGCCGGAGGGCCTCGCAGAAATTGAACACGACATGGCGGCTGCCATCCGGGACCGAGAAGTCTGCCCCTCGCTTCAGAACCCCGATCTCCTCCAACCGGGTCTCAAGCCCGAGCCGACGCAGAATCGGGATGTTTCGGGGCAACAGGGATTCACCGATGTGAAACCGCGGATGCCGTTCCTTTTCCAGCAGCAGAACGTCGATACCGCGTTCCGCCAACAGCGCCGCAGTGGTCGATCCTGCCGGGCCGCCACCGATGACCAGAACGGAGCATCGTTCGCTGTGAACAGATGGCGCGCCCTGCGCGCTGTCCAGGTCGTCTGATTGGGGGCGAATGACTGTCTCGGGCATGTGCGTCTCTGAATTGGGTTAGGTGACCCGACAGGCAGCGCTCTCCCGAAGCAGCGCCGATCGGTTACGACCGTTTTCTAGCCGATGGTGCAGTCTTGTGCATCTTCGATTTCGGCGAATGCCGTGCGCACAAAAAATGCCCCCGCCAAGCGGCGGGGGCAGTCGTCAGTCATGCAAATGTGATGCGTCGCAGGTTATTCCAGCGCGATCGTGCCGGCCGCGGCAGCCGCCGCGAATTCGTCGGCACTGACCGAGCCGTTCGCGTCCGTATCGGCGGACGTGAAGGCGTCACCGCTGAGCGACGGGAAGGCTTCCTTGAATTCTTCGGCGCTCATCGCACCGTCACCGTTCATGTCGGCAGATTTGAAGACCGCTTCGTCGGCGTGGGCCAGAGACGAAGTCAGAAGCGCTGCTACCGCGAGCGCGGATGCGACACGTTTCATTGCCGCAATTCTCCACTTTTACAGGTATGCCGGCATCGTCCTAGTCGATGCCGCGGGCAGGAACCGTCCCGCCCCGCGCGAAGAATTGGGATGTCCCGGGAGGACCTGCAAGAGGGAGAGGAGCCCCGCCCTGAAATATTTTTTGGCCCGTGTCACAAACCGTGTCTTGGCCCCCTTGCGACGGACTGAAACACCGTTCGACGCGGTCAGGGCCGCCAACGGGCCCCGCCAAGACATCCGCCCCCGTTCGCGCCTCCGCGCGCCATTGACCCAAACACCATGCCGGTCGACAACAGGGGCAACAAACATCTCAAGCGGGAGTCCCCGGTGCAGGGCATCTCCTTATTTGCGGCCACTGCGACCCTTGTGATCACCACCCTTGGTATCACCGCTCCTTCCCTTCGGAAGGCCATGGCTAAACCGTGCTGCGACCCGGCTGGTCCGTTTGCCGCGGCGGACACCTCGCCGCGCCATCCCACCAGATGTGAAACCAATTCAGACTGGATCGACCGTGTCCCCGATCATGACGGGCGGTTGAACATGGCAATTCCAGGCAGGCTTACGCATGTCGGAAGCGACGGCGCTCTGGCCTATCTGATCATGTGTCCCGAGGATCAGGTCCAAGTCCTCTGCATTGCGTATCAGACCAACGGGATGCAATCTGGCGACAACGTCACCTTCAGCGGCGGCTACGATCGGCTAGGCAAAAGTCAGATCGTGCTCGACCCCTGTCTGGCGCATCGGAACTAACAAAGGACGCCGACGGCCATGCCTGACAGGCGCATTGCCCAAATGATCCATCTTCCAGCCAGGTATGGGCCAGGCCTTGCGGCGGCACTGCTGCTCAGTGCCTGTGTCACTCTGGCCCGCCCTTATGAGGAGGTTGGGTCGGGTTCTGATTTTGTGTTGTATCGGGCGGTTTCGGGAGGATCTGGTGTCGCGCCTGTTGGACAGCAGGTCGGGGCTGCGGCGGCGCGTCATTGCGCGGGTTTTGGGCGCGAGGCGGTACTGGAGGAGCGTTCGGAGAGTTCCGAGGCGCTTTATCTACGCTATTCCTGCCGTGTTGTTGGGTCGGATTAGCTGCGCCGTCCCCTCCTTTTGGGTGTCTGGGGATCTGCTTTGTATTTGCTTCCTAAAGCAGAAGCCCCGCTCGGAGGAACGGGGCTATGGTATTTGTATGCTTGGTTGCGGGGGCAGGATTTGAACCTGCGACCTTCAGGTTATGAGCCTGACGAGCTACCGGGCTGCTCCACCCCGCGTTGGGGTTGGGTATTGGATCATGGTGTTGGTTCCCATGGAAGACTTGGCGGCGACCTACTCTCCCGCGGCTTAAGCCGAAGTACCATTGGCGCAGGAGGGTTTCACGGCCGAGTTCGGGATGGGATCGGGTGCTGGGCCCTCCGCTATGGCCACCAAGTCGTCGATGGGAACCAAGAGGAAGTATTGAAGCGTTTTTGAGTGTTTTGCGTGATGGCCGGATCCATTGGATTGGACGGCGTCTCTCGCGAGATTGTCTATTTTGATTTGGTGCCCACTCGCCTAAGCGTTCGGGTAGATCCTGTTTGGGATTTACCGTCATGCGAAGGGGAGATGGAAGCCATTCGAGCAATTAGTACCGGTAAGCTTCACGCATTACTGCGCTTCCACACCCGGCCTATCGACGTGGTGGTCTACCACGGCTCTCAGGCGAGACCTGGTTTTGAGGGGGGTTTCCCGCTTAGATGCCTTCAGCGGTTATCCCGTCCATACATAGCTACGCGGCAGTGCCACTGGCGTGACAACCGCTCCACCAGAGGTATGTCCATCCCGGTCCTCTCGTACTAGGGACAGATCCTCTCAAGTCTCGAACACCCACGGCAGATAGGGACCGAACTGTCTCACGACGTTCTAAACCCAGCTCACGTACCTCTTTAAATGGCGAACAGCCATACCCTTGGGACCTGCTCCAGCCCCAGGATGAGATGAGCCGACATCGAGGTGCCAAACACCCCCGTCGATGTGGACTCTTGGGGGGTATCAGCCTGTTATCCCCGGAGTACCTTTTATCCGTTGAGCGATGGCCCTTCCACGCGGGACCACCGGATCACTAGGACCGACTTTCGTCTCTGCTCCATCCGTCGATGTCGCAGTCAAGCGAGCTTATGCCCTTGCACTCGTCGAGCGATTTCCGACCGCTCTGAGCTCACCTTCGCGCGCCTCCGTTACTCTTTGGGAGGCGACCGCCCCAGTCAAACTACCCACCACGCAGGGTCCCGGACCCGGTTTCACGGGCCGCGGTTAGACAACAAGAGCGTCAAGGGTGGTATTTCAAGGATGACTCCACCGAGACTGGCGTCCCGGCTTCAACGTCTCCCACCTATCCTACACATGACGGTCCTGTTGCCACTGCGAAGCTATAGTAAAGGTTCACGGGGTCTTTCCGTCTGACCGCGGGAACTCCGCATCTTCACGGAGAGTTCAATTTCGCTGAGTCCGCGTTGGAGACAGTAGGGCAGTCGTTACGCCATTCGTGCAGGTCGGAACTTACCCGACAAGGAATTTCGCTACCTTAGGACCGTTATAGTTACGGCCGCCGTTTACCGGGGCTTCAATTCGACGCTCTCACATCTCCTCTTAACCTTCCGGCACCGGGCAGGCGTCAGACCCTATACGTCGTGTTAGCCACTTCGCAGAGCCCTGTGTTTTTAGTAAACAGTCGCCACCCTCGTTTCCGTGCCCCCTCACACTGGTTGCCCAATGCAAGGGCCCCCTTATCCCGAAGTTACGGGGGTATTTTGCCGAGTTCCTTCAACGCGGTTCTCTCAAGCGCCTTGGTATACTCTACCATCCCACCTGTGTCGGTTTCGGGTACGGTCTATTCTCGAGGCTATTTCCAGGGACCGCTTCATCGCCCGTCCAATCCGATAAGGACGAACAATCACCACGATCCGTCAACTCCCGAGAGGCCCAGGAATATTAACCTGGTTCCCATCGACTACGCCTTTCGGCCTCGCCTTAGGGGCCGGCTCACCCTGCGCGGATTAGCCTTGCGCAGGAACCCTTGGGATTTCGGCGAGAGTGTTTCTCACACTCTTTATCGCTACTCATGTCAGCATTCGCACTTCCGATATCTCCAGGACCCCTCGCGGGTATCCCTTCACAGACCTACGGAACGCTCCGCTACCACTCCATTAAGGAGTCCGCAGCTTCGGTGTACGGCTTGAGCCCCGGTACATCTTCGGCGCAAGGCGGCTTATTTAGACCAGTGAGCTATTACGCTTTCTTTAAACGATGGCTGCTTCTAAGCCAA
>JAWPMN010000001.1:1800000-2092500 GCA_033344895.1 Alphaproteobacteria bacterium | reverse complement strand
TTCGTGCGACGGCCCCGGGATCGACGGGTCCTTCATACGGGCAGCCCAGGACACAGGAGATGTAACCGCGGACGCGGACCCCTTCGTCCAGCGCCCGGGCGCAGACCGGTGTAAACCGCTCGAGAGACTCCGCGATCGAGCAGTTGATGTTCCGCTGCGAGAAGCTTTCTGACGCCGCACCGAAGATCGCAACCTCCTTGGCGCCATGGGAAAGGGCGGCGTCCAGCCCCTTCATGTTCGGCGTCAGAACTGGATAATCGACCGTCGGGCGTTTTTCCATCCGGTCGAAAACCTCACCGGAATCCGCCATCTGCGGCACCCATTTCGGGGACACGAAACTGCCGGCCTCGATTGCGGTGAGCCCGGCCTCCGCCAGCAGTTCGATCAGCCGGATCTTCTGATCCGTCGTGACCGCCGCCTTCTCGTTTTGCAGCCCGTCCCGGGGACCGACCTCGACGATCTTGACTCTATCCGACATGACGCACGTTCTCCCTTGTCCTTCCAGTTCGCGAACCGATTCCCAGGCTACGGCACCCCCGTCAATGTGGAGCGGCCGGCCCCGGCCGGCAACGCCCGTCTCTTGGCGAGTTCAGCCGTCAGGCGTCATCTTCAAAGGTAACCAGGACCGCGCCGTCGCCGACCTGATCGCCCTCGGCATAGGGCAGGGTCGCGATGACGCCGTCGGCGGGTGCCTTGATCGTATGCTCCATCTTCATGGCTTCGAGGATCATGAGCGAAGTGCCGGCCGAAACCGTGTCCCCCTGCTTCACGAAGACAGCCGTGACCTTCCCGGGCATTGGGGCGGTCAGAGCGTGATCCGACTGATCGGTCCCCGTCGCCGCCGCAAGCGGATCAACACGGTCCAGGACATAGGTGTGGTCCGCGCTGAACAGCGTGAAGCGGTCGCCGGTGCGGTCCAGGGCGAACTGCAGCAGCCGCCCGCCGATCCGGACCCGAAGGCCGCTCTCATCCAGGCCGCGCAGCACCGCCTCTACGGGCTCGCCGTTTTCAACCCGGCACTGCCAGGCGCCCTGTTCGAACCGGGCCGAAACAGTCCGCTCGCCGTCAAAGTCGCGGAACCGGATGTCGACCGGTCCGGAATCATTGAGCCGCCACCCCGTCGCCGTCGCCCAGGGCGAATGCGGATCGCCCGCCGCGATGGCATGGCGCCGCGCCGAGACAGCCTCGGAATCCAGCACCGCAAGCGTCGCCGCAATCAGCTCGGCATCCCCCGCCCGCGCGCGTCCGGGCAGCAGGCTGTCCTCCCGGGCGGCGATAAAGCCGGTATCCAGCGTGCCGGCCTGGAAATCGGGATCGGCCAGGACGCGGATTAGGAAGTCGCGGTTGGTGGCGATCCCCGCGGCCTCGGTCGACCGCAACGCCGCAATCAGTTTCCGGATCGCCTCCTTCCGGTCGTCACCATAGGCGATCAGCTTCGCGATCATCGGATCGTAATGGGGCGATACTTCATCGCCCTCCCGCACGCCGGTATCGACACGGATATCGCTGCCCTCCGGAAAGCGCAGCCGATGCAGCGTACCGATGGACGGCAGGAAACCGCCATCCGGATCTTCGGCATAGAGGCGGACCTCCACGGCATGACCGAAGGAGAAGATCTCCGCCTGATCCATCGGCAGGGGCTCGCCGGCCGCGACCCGAAGCTGCCATTCCACAAGATCCTGGCCGGTCACCAGTTCGGTGACCGGATGCTCGACCTGCAGGCGGGTATTCATTTCCATGAAGAAAAAATCACCCGGCGTGCCGTCCGGTTGGGTCTCCGCGATGAACTCGACGGTACCGGCCCCCCGATAGCCGACGGCCTTCGCCGCCGCGACGGCCGCCTCGCCCATGCGCTGCCGCAGCGCCTCCGGCATGCCGGGGGCCGTGGCTTCCTCTACGACCTTCTGATGGCGCCGCTGGATCGAGCAGTCGCGCTCGAAGAGGTGAACCGCATTGCCGTGCGAATCCGCAAAGACCTGCATCTCGATATGGCGGGGGCGTGTCACGAACCGCTCCACCAGGACCCGGTCGTCACCGAAACTGGCCGAAGCCTCGCGCCGGCAGGAGGCCAGAGCCTCCTCGAAATCTTCCGTTCGCTCGACCAGGCGCATCCCCTTCCCGCCGCCGCCGGCCGAAGCCTTGATCAGCACCGGATAGCCGATGCGGTCCGCCTCCGCTTTCAGATGGGCCGGATCCTGGTCGGCGCCGTGATAGCCGGGCGTCAGCGGGACACCGGCCTTGTCCATCAGGGCCTTGGCCTCGGATTTCGACCCCATGGCCCGGATCGCGTCGGCGGGCGGCCCGATGAACACCACGCCGGCCTTCTCGCAGGCCTCCGCGAAATCGGCATTCTCGGAAAGAAAACCGTAGCCCGGATGGATCGCTTCCGCGCCGGTATCCTTCGCGGCCTGCAAAATCAGATCGCCGCGCAGGTAGCTTTCCCGAGCCGGCGGCGGTCCGAGGCGCACTGCATGATCGGCCAGCGCGACATGCATCGCCTTCGCATCGGCGTCCGAATAGACGGCGACAGTCTCGACCCCCAGGCGCCGCGCTGTCTCGATGACCCGGCAGGCGATCTCACCACGGTTGGCGATCAGGATTCGTTTGAACATGGTCTTGCTTCCCGGTTGGGTTATTCCGCGGCACAAAGCCTGGCGCTGATATCCGGCATCTTCGCCATCCAGTTCCGCGCATTGGGAATGGCCGCCGAAAGGTTGCGCTCGCGCCACTCCTCGAAGGACCAGGGCTGGAAATCGATCCCGCCATGGACCCGGTGAATCGCGTCGACATCCGGCACGAAGGCCTGGGCAAGCCGGCCGTCCGACGTTTCGAACCGCGCCAGCTTGTATTCATCCCATTCATACCAGGCGACGCGCAGCTGTTCCTCATAGGTCAGCCCGTCAATCAGCAGGCATTGAAGATCGACATCATCATGCGTCGGGAAAATCCCCGGAAAGTCGTCGCCGGCAATAATCCGTGCCAATTCATGGCGGTGCAGGATGACCGGCTCCGCCGACACGTCCCGCATCGGACGGCCGATCACCAGTTCGAAGACCTCCGGCGCGCGCAGGGATCCGTAGAACAGGCTGGGAAGGCCCAACGAATGCTGGTCGTGGGCCATGAAACTGGCGCGTTCGCGTTCTATTTGGCTTTGTTCCACGACGCCCTCCGTTTCTCGAGAAATGCGGTCATGCCTTCCTGTGCCTCCTCGGTCGCCCGCAGGCGGGCAATCCGTTGAACCGTATCCTCGATCACGGTGTCACTGACACGGCCGTCGACCGCGAAGACGAGATCCTTGGCTTCCGCGGCCGCGACGGGGCCGACACCGAGGATCGCATTCAAAATCCCGTCAACCGTGGCATCGAGTTCGTCCTCCGGCACAACTTCGTGCAGCAGGCCGAGCCGCAAAGCCGTCGCGGCATCGAAGCGTTCCCCGGTCTGGAAATAGCGCCGTGCGGCACGGGCACCGATCGCATCGACGACATAGGGGCTGATCGCGGCGGGGATGATGCCGAGCTTGACCTCCGACAGGGAGAAGCCGGCACGCTCCGACCCGATGGCAATGTCGCAGCAGGCCACCAGACCGACGCCGCCACCAAAGGCCGCCCCCTGCACCCGCGCGATCACCGGCTTCGGCAGGAAGTTCAGCGTCTTCAGCATGCGGGCCAGGGCGCGGGCATCCGTCACATTCTCATCAAAGGAATATCCGGCGACCCGCTTCATCCAGTTCAGATCGGCCCCGGCGGAAAAGCTTCTGCCTTCGGCCTCCAGCACCACGGCCCGGACGTCGTCCTCCTTGCCCAGGCCGTCAAAGGCCTCGGTCAGGGCGACGATCAGCCCGTCGTCGAAAGCGTTGTGCCTGTCCGGGTTGGTCATTCGGACGCGGGCGATGCCGCCGTCACGCAGGATTTCAAGTTTCACATTATCGGTCATGGCTGCCTCACATCCGGAAGACGCCGAAGCGTGTCGGCTCGATCGGGGCATTCAGCGCGGCGGACAGGCCGAGGCCCAGCACCGTTCGCGTATCCCGCGGGTCGATGATCCCGTCATCCCACAGACGCGCAGTGGCATAGTAAGGATGCCCCTGATGTTCGTACTGCTGACGGATGGGGTCCATGAAGGAGTCCTTCTCCTCGGCGGACCATTTCTGACCCTGCTTGACCATGTTGTCTTCCTTCACGGTCGCAAGGACATTGGCCGCCTGTTCCCCGCCCATCACGGAGATTCGGGCGTTCGGCCACATCCAAAGGAAGCGGGGCGAATAGGCACGGCCGCACATGCCGTAGTTTCCGGCCCCGAAGCTGCCGCCCAGAATGACGGTGAATTTCGGTACCGACGTCGTTGCGACCGCAGTCACCAGTTTCGCGCCGTCCTTGGCAATGCCGCCGGATTCGTATTTCGAGCCGACCATGAAACCGGTGATGTTCTGCAGGAAAATCAGCGGAATGCCACGCTGGGAGCAGAGCTCGACGAAATGCGCGCCCTTCTGAGCAGATTCCGAGAACAGGATGCCGTTATTCGCGACAATCCCGACCGGGTAACCCCAGATATGGGCGAAGCCGCAGACCAGGGTCGTGCCATAAAGCTTCTTGAACTCGTCGAACTCAGACCCGTCGACGATGCGGCCGATCACCTCGCGCACGTCATAGGGCTTCTTCAGATCCGATGGGACGATGCCGTACAGGTCCTCTGGATCCAGCGCCGGGTCCTTCGGTTCCCGGATTTTCAGGCTGGCCGGCTTCACCCGGTTCAGGTTGCCGGCGATACGGCGCGCGATGGACAGCGCATGCGTGTCGTTTTCTGCCATGTGGTCGGTCACGCCCGAGACCCGGGAATGGACATCGGCGCCACCCAGGTCCTCCGCCGACACGACCTCACCCGTCGCCGCCTTTACCAGAGGCGGGCCACCCAGGAAGATCGTTCCCTGGTTGCGCACGATGATGCTTTCATCCGACATGGCCGGCACATAGGCGCCGCCCGCCGTGCAGGAACCCATGACCACCGCGATCTGCGCGATGCCGTCCGCCGACATGTTGGCCTGATGATAGAAGATGCGGCCGAAATGATCCCGGTCGGGAAAGACCTCGTCCTGGTTTGGCAGATTCGCCCCTCCGGAATCGACCAGATAGATGCAGGGCAAACGGTTCTGCCAGGCGATTTCCTGCGCCCGGATATGCTTCTTGACCGTCATGGGATAGTAGGTGCCGCCCTTCACCGTGGCGTCGTTCGCGACGATCATGCATTCCTGACCAGCAACGCGACCGATGCCGGTTATGACGCCGGCCGAGGGCACCTCATCGTCATACATACCGTAGGCCGCCAGCTGCGACAGTTCCAGGAAGGGGGCCCCGGGGTCCAGCAGGGTCCGGACGCGTTCTCGGGGCAACAGCTTGCCGCGCGACAAATGGCGTTCACGCGCGCGCTCGCCACCGCCGACCTTTACCGTCGCCAGGCGTGTCTTCAGATCGTCCACCAGGGTCTTCATGGCGTCGCGGTTCGCGGCGGCCTCCTCGGATCGCGGATCGTAGGTCGTGGTCAGTACGCTCATGGCCTGTCCCTCAAAGTTTCCAAGCTTCGCGCCAGCTTTGCAGCATCAGCACGTTCCAGAGTTCGAAATGCCAGTTCCGATACCCTTTCAGATGTTCTTCCCAGGCCGCCCGGATCGGTTCCGGATCCAGGAAACCGCCATCCTGCAGGCGGTCGGACGAAATCAGCGCCTGCGCCCAGTCGCGCAACGGGCCGCGCAGCCATTCTGCCAGCGGCGGTTCGAAGCCCTGTTTCGGACGGTCCATCAACTGGCGCGGTACATGCCGGTCCAGGACCTTGCGCAGCACATCCTTTCCCCTGCCGTTGCGGAACTTGAAACGGCTGGGCAGCCCCCAGGCAAAACGCACGATATCATGGTTCAACAAGGGCGCGCGGGTCTCAAGCGACGCCGCCATGCTGGCCCGGTCCACCTTCACCAGCAGGTCGTCCGGCAGATAGCTGACCGCATCGCACAGCATCAGGCGCAGGTAATCGTCCTCGATCCCGGGGCGGCGCGTTCCTTCGACAAAGTAGCCGACCTGCGGATCACCGGTCGGTCGCTCAAAGACGCGCCAGCGCGACATCTGGCCTTCGTACAGCATCTCGATTGAGGGTTTCGAGCGGTCGGACAGCTTGCGCCACAGCTTGTCCCCGAAGCGGCCGGGCTTGCCGACGCCGGAGGAAATGACATTCAGCGGTCCGAACGGGATCATGTTCAGCAGCCCGCGTGAAAACGGGCGATCCCGTTCCCATTGTGCGACGGTCTTTTCATATCGCGGATAACCGCCGAACAGTTCATCCCCGCCATCGCCGGTCAGGGCGGTCGTCACCTGCTCCCGTGCCAGATGGGACAGTAGCAGGGTCGGCAACTGACTGACATCGGCAAAGGGTTCGTCATAGACGAAGGGCATCCGCTCCACCATGCGCAGCGTGTCCTCCGGCGCGACCGTGACGGATGTATGATCAGTGCCCAGATGCTGCGCGATGGCCGCGGCCTGCGGCGCCTCGTCGAACCGGCGGTCCGTGAAACCGATCGTGAAACTGCGCACCGGCTTCTCCGCCAGCGTCTGCATCAGGGCGACCACCGTCGCGCTGTCGATCCCGCCGGACAGGAACGCTCCCAGAGGCACATCGGCCACCATGCGGCGCGATATGGAGCGCAGCATCAGGCGTTCCAGTTCCCGAACCGCGGAGGCCTCGTCACCGTCGAAGACCGGGGCGTTTTCGACCTCTTCGATCGGGTCCCAGTACCGGCCTCGCGAGACGGCGGAACCATCGAGCGACAGCGTCAGGGTCGCGCCGGGTTTGAGTTTCTCAATGCCCTCATAGATGCAGGCCGGCGCCGGAATGTAGGAGTAGCGCATCATCGCGTCGACGGCCCGGCGGTCGATACGCGGTTCGAAGTCAGGATGCCGGGCAATGGCTTTCAATTCGGAGGCGAAAACGAAGCTCTTCCCCGCCCACCCGAAATACAGCGGCTTTTCCCCCATCCGATCGCGCGCTAACGTGACCGTCCGGGCCTTCGCATCATAGAGAGCAAAAGCGAACATACCGTCGAACCGGTCCAGCGCCCCCTCCATCCCCCAGGCGTCAAAGGCCGCCAGCATGACCTCCGTGTCGGAATGACCGCGCCAGTTCCGACCGGTCTCCAACTCGCGGCGCAATTCCAGAAAGTTATAGATCTCGCCATTGAAAATGATGGTGAAGCGCCCGTCCGGGGACAACATCGGCTGGGCCCCGTCTTCGCTGAGATCCTGGATCGCCAGTCGCCGGAAACCCAGCGCCAGCCCGACCGACGCATCGCACCAGACGCCGTCATCGTCGGGGCCGCGATGCAGCATGCTGTCCGACATCGATTTTGCGATGGCGGCCAGCGCTTCGGCATTGCGCCCGCGCGTCGTGTCGATGAAGCCGGCGATCCCACACATGATCCGGTCAGAGCCCCCGCCTTGCCTTGCGCTTGGCAGCGGAGCGGGCAAAGGCCTTTCGCCCCTGCTTCAGCCAGCGCCCGAAAGAGGGATGGGCCAGCCGCTGCATCTGCTGTAATACTTCCGGATGGACCAGCGGGACCGGCGGCAGCCGGGTCTGCTCGGCCTCTGCCTTAAGCTTCGGGTTATCCGCCAGCGCCGCGTCCGATACGTACAGCATCAGGTTCTGCTTGTACCACCAGCAGACCGTCGGATCGTTCCAGACCGCCATGCGCAACGTATCGACCGGCCGGTACCCCCGCGCGGCAAAGAGATCCGCCCAATATTCCGGCCATTGTTCATTGACGTGGTGATGACCGCCCTGCCCCGGAATCGCAGCCGAGAACAGGACGACCGGCGCCAGCGCGCAGAGTTCGGAGACGAACCCGGCGGCGCGTTCCGGCGGCAGATGCTCGGCGACTTCCAGGCTCATTGCCAGATCGAACCGGTCGGACGGATCGGTTTCGATCCGCGCGTCAATGCGACAGCGCCGGAAGCTGTCCTGCGGGATTCTCAACTGCGCGACATCGACCCAGGGTCCGTCCAGGCCGAGAACACGATCCGCGCCGCTCTCCAGAATGACCGAAAGCCATGACCCGTCGCCGCAGCCCGCGTCCACGGCACTGCGGATCGGGAACCAGTCGCGCAGCATCGGAACGATGGTGCGGGCCGACGGCAGCGCCGTGTTCTCCAGATCGGCGTAGAAACCGTGGTCATAGCCCGGATTGTAATTGCTACTGCCCATGGACCCGCCCCTCTTTGGCTTGTGTCAGCGCGCTGACATCCGCCGATTCATAAACCCTGCCGCAGCGCTCGACGAAAGCGGCATGCCCCCCAAGGATCGGCAGCCAGGCCATCGCCTGGCGCCAGAACACCGGGCTGGTCGGCCAGAAGGCGCGATTGGCACGGCGATGATACTTCCACGCACGGTAGGCCATGCGCCGTGAGATGTACTGACGCAACGCCCAGGGCGTATCGGGATAGTCCTCCAGGAAGTACTGCACCGCCCGGGTGACACGCTGAAGCTGACGCCCCTGATTGTTGGACAGGCGGGCACCGACGACTTCCGGCCAATAGGCGATCACGGCATCCAGTTCAAGGAAGTCCCATTGCCGCGCCAACCGCATGGTCAGTGCATATTCCTGGCTGAACACGACCCGCTCGTCACAGCCGCCGACCGCGCGCAACGCCTCGGTGCGCGCCAGAAACTGGGTCGGATTGAACAGCGACCGTGAAATCGCAGCACGCAATGGGCGTGCATGCCGCACCGGCATCGGCGTTTCCAGCGCGCCGTCCAGATCGAGATCGGCCAGGTTTCGGAACACGCTGTACCCGCCGAAGGCGAGGCAGGCCCGGTGATCGCCGTGCAGCGCATCCAGCAGAATCCGCGTCGCATCCGCATGCAGCAGATCGTCGGCATCGACAAACTTCACATAGGGCATGTCGGCCAATGCGATACCGCGATTGGTCGCGGCCGCGGATCCGGCATTGGCCTGGCTCTCGATGACGACATTGTCCCAGCCGTCGGTCTTCCGCCGGACGATATCCAGCGAGTCATCCGTCGACCCGTCGTCGACAAAGACATATTGCCGGTCGAAGTCGCCGCGCTGCGCCGCGATCCGGTCGATCACCGCCGGAAGCCAATCCGCCTTGTTGAAGACGGGGACGACGAAGGAAACACCGCGATCCGACATGGTTCCTACCAGCCGCCCCGCGTGATCCAGGCGGCCATCATGTCCATCCGGTCGACGCCCCAGAACGGCTCCCCATCGACGATGAAAAAGGGCGACCCGAAGACACCGCGATCCAGTGCAGCCTCGTTCTCGTCCTTCAGGCGGGCCTTGATGTCCGGAGACACCATGCCGGCGCCAACCGCGCCCCGATCCAGACCGACAGACTGGGCCGATGCCAGGACCGCCTCCGCCTGCCCGATATCGGCGCCTTCCGCAAAGGCCTTCCGGTATATCGCCAGGATCAGGGGAACGGCTTTCTCCGGTGCATGTTCCTGCGTCCACAAGGTGGCCCGCGCGGCCGTCACCGTGAAGACCGGGAACTCCGGCGGCCATTGAAAGGGAAGACCGTAATAGGCGGTGGAACGTTCTATGTCCCGGCGCGAATACGGCCCTTTCATCGGATAGGAGACCAGCGATTGCGTGCCTTCCCGCTTGAAGGCTGCCCCCAGCAGGAACGGCTTCCAATTGACCGAACGGTCGTGTTTCTCGGCAAACGCCCCGATGCGTTCCGCCGCGATATATCCGAACGGGGAGGAGAATTCGAAATAGAAGTCGATCGCGCCCGACATCGTAACCTCCTAGGCCCAGCCGCCGGCGGCCGGGATGACATGGCCGGTCGTGAAACCCGCCTTGTCCGACAGCAGGAAGGCAATCAGGTCCGATACTTCCTGAGGCTTTCCGAAGCGGCCCATCGGAATCTGTGACAGGATCTTCGCCTTTGCCGCCTCATCGGTCAGCAGTTCCTCAGAGAAGTAGGACGGGTTCTCCACGAAATTCGGCGCGACGGCATTGACGGTAATGCCGGTCCTGGCAAGCTCGCGGGCCAAGGTCAGGACCATCGAATTCTGCGCGCCGCGGCCGGTGACATACATGCCGTAATTGGACAGGCCGCGATACGGGACCGCCGATGTGGCCAGCACGATCCGACCGCCGCCCTGGGCCTTCATATGCGGGACGGCCGCCCCGATCAGGCGGAACGGCTCGACGACCATGGCCTCCAGTCCGGCACGCATATCTTCGGGCTTCGCATCCTCGACCTTTGCACGGATCGCCGGGAACCCATCATTCGGGACCAGCCCGTCAATCCGGCCCTGGCCCGCGATCACGTCGGAAACCGCGGTGGCAAGGTCTTCGGTTCCAAGGGCAATCGCCCCGGGATGGGCGCCTTCGAAGGCGTTTTGTTCCGCTGTATCAACGAAGGATGCGTCCTGCGCCACCACGACGGCGCCCTCGGCGAGACAGCTGTCGACCACGGCCGCGCCGACGAATTCGGTCACCTTGGTGACCAGGATCACCTTCCCGTCCAGGATACCCATTGCCCGCTCCTTCACGCGGCCAGAGAACGGGCGATCAGCATGCGCTGAATGTCGCTGGTGCCTTCATAGATCTTGGTCACGCGGACGTCACGGGCCAGCCGCTCCAGCGGATAGTCCTTCATGTAACCGTAGCCGCCGAAGGTCTGCAGCGCATCGGACACGACCGTCTCGGCCGTTTCGGTCGCAAACAGCTTGGCCATGGACGCCTCTGTCAGGCAGGGCAGACCGGCATCCTTCATCGCAGCGGCATGCAGGATCAACTGACGCGCGGCCTCCAGCTTCGCGGCGGCATCGGCCAGTCGGAAGCCGACGGCCTGATGTTTCATGATCGGCTGCCCCATGGAGGTCCGTTCCTGGGCATACTCGACGGCGTAATCCAGTGCCGCCCGCGCGATGCCCAGCGCCTGCGCGGCAATGCCGATCCGACCGCCCTCCAGGTTGGAAAGGGCGATCTTGTAGCCCTGACCTTCCTCGCCCAGCATCATGTCCGGCGTCACTTCGACGCCGTCGAAGCGCAGGGCGCAGGTGTCCGACGCGTTCAGGCCCATCTTCTTCTCGACGCGCTCAACGATGTAGCCTTCGCTGTCGGTCGGGACCAGAAAGGCGGAGATTCCACGCTTTCCGGCATCCGGGTCGGTAACTGCGAACACAATCGCCAGACCGGCGGAGGATCCGTTCGTGATGAACTGCTTGGCGCCGTCGATCACCCATTTGTTGCCGTCCTTCCGGGCGGTCGTCTTCAGGGCCGACGCGTCGGAACCGGCCTGCGGTTCGGTCAGGCAGAAGCATCCGATCATTTCGCCGCGCGCGAAGGGCTTCAGATACTTTTCCTTCTGCTCGTCGGTGCCGTAACGCAGCACCGGCATGCAGCCGACGGAGTTATGAACGCTCATGATGGCGGAGACCGACCCGTCACCGGCGGCGATCTCCTCCAGCGCCATGGCGTAGGAGACACAATCCGTCCCGGCGCCGTCCCATTCAGGCGGCACCATCATGCCCAGCATGCCGAGCTGCGCCATCTCGTCCAGCGCCTCTTTCGGAAAACGCGCCTCGCGATCCCATTCCTCCGCATGGGGGACCAGACGCTCCTGCGCGAACTGGCGTGCCATGTCTCGGACCATCTGTTGTTCTTCATTCAGGATCATCGTTTCCTCCGTCCGTTCTGTTGACCGCGCAAGGTCAGGCGTCGATGGCGGTGTGGCCGTGCGGCTCCACCCGCTCGATGACGCTGAACTGTCCGGTGCGCGGGTCGTGTGCCAGCAGGTTTCCGGTCTGAATGTCGAACCACCAGCCATGCAGGCGCAGCTTCCCGGCCTTCACCCGTTCGGTGATCCAGGGGAAGGATTTCAGGTTCCGGATCGACAGCTTGATCGTCGCCATTTCGACCGAGGCACCGGAACTCGGATCATCGGCGCCATGCATGGAACAGGCTTCCTGGGCGAGCTTCATCCAGTCGCCGATGAACTCGTGGTCATCCTCCACCTCACCGGAGACGATGGAGCGCATCGCCTGGATGCCGCCGCATTTGTGGTGGCCGAGAATGATGATCTCCTCGACCTTCAGGTCCTTCACCGCATATTCGATCGCCGATGAGGTGCCGTGGTGCCCGCCGTCCGGCTCATAGGGCGGGACGAGCGCCGCGACGTTGCGCACGACGAAGATCTCGCCCGGATCCGCGTTGAACAGGATCGCCGGGTCGACGCGGCTGTCGGAGCAGGCGATCACAAGGATTGCCGGATGCTGCCCCTGTTCCGCCAACCGCAGGGTCATTTCCGCGCGCTTTTCATGGTACAGCGCCTTGTAGCTGCGGTAGCCCGCGAGCAGTCGGTTGATTGGCATTACCAGGGGAACTCCTTCCCGTCATAGTTCAGAAACTTGCCGGACTGGGATGGGTCCAGTTCCTCGACGATGGACTTCATGCCGGCAGCGGAGGTTTCGGCGTCGATATCCGCTGAGCCGCCGCCCATATCCGTCTGCACCCAGCCCGGATGCAGCAGAACGGTCTTGATCCCCTGCGACGCGACATCCCTGGTCAGAACCGAGACCGCCATGTTCAGCGCGGTCTTGGACGACCGATAGGCGTAGGCGCCGCCGGAGAGCTGGGCAATAGAGCCCATCCGGCTGCTCGTGAACGCCAGAACCTTGCGGTCGGAACGTGCGACATTGTCCATCAGCGCCCGCGCCAGCCTGATCGGCCCGATCGTATTGACGCGGAAGGTTTCCTCCCATTTTTCAAGATCGAGATCTTCCAGCGGCACATTCTTGTCCAGATAGACCCCGGCATTGTTCCACAGAACGTCGATGGGGCGTCCGGACAAGGTTTCCGCCGCCGCCGCCACGCTGGCATCGTCGGTCACGTCCAGGGCGATCTTCTCGCCTGGGGCGTTGCAGTTCGCCGGGTCGCGACTGGCCGCGATAACGGACCAGCCGTCCGCATCGTGCAGTTCCGCCAGGCGTTTGCCGATGCCGCGATTGGCGCCGGTGATCAGAATCGAGGGCATGGGATCGGGGGTCCTCCGGTCAGTGAATCCGCTTTACGGCCATGGCCGTGGCTTCGCCGCCACCAATGCACAGCGACGCGACGCCCGTCTCCATATCATATTTCTTCAGCGCGTTAAGGAGGGTGACGAGAATTCTCGCCCCCGAGGCGCCGATCGGATGCCCCAGCGCGCAGGCCCCGCCATGCACATTGACCTTGTCATGCGGCAGATCCAGATCGCGCATTGCCGCCATGGTGACGACGGCAAAGGCCTCGTTGACCTCGAACAGGTCGACCGATTTCGCGTCCCAGCCGGCCTTGTCCAGGCATTTGCGCATGGCATCGACCGGCGCGGTCGTGAACCAGGCAGGGGCCTGGGCATGGGTCGCGTGGGAAACGATTTCCGCAATCGGGGCCAGACCGCGCTTCTCCGCTTCCGAAAGACGCATCAGCACCAGCGCCGCCGCCCCGTCGGAAATCGACGACGAATTTGCCGGCGTCACCGTACCGTCCTTCGCAAAGGCCGGCTTCAGTGTCGGGATCTTGTCCGGATTGGCGGTACGCGGCTGCTCGTCCAGCGCCACCTCGACTTCGCCCTTTCGCGTTTTTACGGTGACCGGGACGATCTCGTCCGCGAACGTGCCGTCTTCCTGCGCCTTGCGCGCCCGGTTCAGACTTTCGATGGCGAAACTGTCCTGAGCATCGCGGGTGAACTGATAATGGGTCGCGGTTTCCTCCGCAAAGGTGCCCATCAGCCGGCCCCGGTCATAGGCGTCTTCCAGCCCGTCCAGGAACATGTGGTCGATGACCTGACCGTGACCCAGCCGCATCCCGCCCCGCGCCTTCGGCAGCAGGTAGGGCGCATTGGTCATGCTTTCCATGCCGCCCGACACCATGATGTCGGCGGTGCCGGCCTTCAGAAGGTCATGCGCCAGCATGGTCGCCTTCATGCCCGACCCGCACATCTTGTTGATCGTGGTGCAGCCGGTCGCGTCGGGAATGCCCGCGCCCTTGCTGGCCTGACGCGCAGGCGCCTGGCCCTGACCGGCGGGCAGGACATTGCCGAAGATCAGTTCCTCGACATCGCCGGCGGTAACACCGGCGCGGCCCAGCGCCGCCGCAATGGCGGCAGAGCCCAGCTGGGCGGCGGTCATGTCTTTCAGTTCGCCCTGAAACCCGCCCATGGGCGTCCGGGCGGCACCGACGATGACAATGGGATCGTGCGTGGTCATTGCTGCAATCTCCTGAAGTGGTCCTATCCGCGCAGTCGGGGACGCCGAAAGATTAGGCGGTTTCGTTGAACAGCTCGCGGCCGATCAGCATGCGGCGGATTTCCGACGTGCCGGCACCGATCTCGTAGAGCTTCGCATCGCGCAGCAGGCGGCCGGTCGGGCTTTCGTTGATATAGCCCATGCCGCCCAGCACCTGGATCGCCTCCAGCGCCATCCAGGTCGCCTTTTCACCGGCATACAGAATTGCGCCGGCGGCGTCCTTGCGGGTCGTCTGGCCCCGGTCGCAGGCCTTGGCCACGGCATAGACATAGGCCTTGGCCGCATTCATCACCGTATACATATCGGCGATCTTGCCCTGCATCAGCTGGAATTCGCCGATCGACTGGCCGAACTGCTTTCGTTCGTGAATGTAGGGAATGACGATGTCCATACAGGCATCCATGATGCCGATCGGCCCGGCCGCCAGCACCGCGCGCTCATAGTCCAGGCCGCTCATCAGGACGCGGACGCCCTTGTTGACTTCGCCTAGGACGTTCTCTTCCGGCACTTCGCAATCCTCGAAGACCAGTTCACCGGTATGCGACCCGCGCATGCCCAGCTTGTCGAGCTTCTGGGCGACGGAGAAGCCCTTGAACCCTTTCTCGACCAGGAAGGCGGTGATGCCTTTCGGCCCCGCGTCTACGTCGGTCTTGGCGTAGATCACCATCGTGTCGGCATCGGGGCCATTCGTGATCCACATCTTGCTGCCGTTCAGGATGTAGCGGTCGCCCTTCTTGTCGGCGCGCAGCTTCATCGACACGACATCGGACCCTGCACCCGGTTCGGACATGGCCAGCGCCCCGACATGGTCGCCGGAAATCAGCTTCGGCAGGTAGCGCTGCTTCTGATCTGCGGTGCCGTTGCGGCGGATCTGGTTTACGCAAAGGTTCGAATGCGCCCCGTAGCTGAGGCCGACCGAAGCGGAGGCGCGGCTGATTTCCTGCATGGCCACGGCGTGTTCCAGATAGCCCATGCCGGCCCCGCCGTATTCCTCTTCGACTGTGATGCCCAGAACGCCCAGATCGCCCATCTTCTTCCAAAGATCCATCGGGAACTGGTCCGTGCGATCGATTTCCGCGGCGCGCGGCGCAATCTCGTCGGACGAGAAAGTCTTCACGCTGTCGCGCAGCATCTCGGCAGTTTCGCCGAGGTCGAAGTCGAGGCTGGGGTAGCTGTTGGGAATCATGGTTTTCTCTCCGTTGGATCCGGCCTGCTCAGACGGCCTTGTCGTCCGACATGTCTTTCATGGTCATCAGGGTGCACAGCGCGGTGGCACACAGCTTACGCTCGCCCGCCGTTTCCGCATAAACCTTAACGTCACAGATCGTCAGCGTCCGCCCCGGCTTCAGCACCGTACCGACCGCGACCAGCGCCTCGCCGCGCCCGGGCGAGACGATGTTCATCTTGTACTCGACCGTCAGGATCGAATCTTCCGGCGCCATCAGCGTGAAGGCGGCATAACCGCCCGCATTGTCCGCCAGCGTCCCGATCACCCCGCCGTGGAAGAAGCCGTGCTGCTGGCCAAGCTCCGGACGATAGGGCAGGCGCATCTCGACGCGGCCCGGCGCGACCTCTGTCAATTCGGCACCGATCGTCCGCATGAAAGCCTGACGGCCGAAGCTGTCGCGGACACGGTCGGCGAAATCCGGGTTGCGGGGCTGCGGGGCGGTCATGGCGTCACCTCTTCGGGCAGGGGATCAAGCCGGGCGCGCACCTTCGCGGCAACGGCATCGGGAAACGACCGCGCCCTGTGCGCCGCCCGGTCGAGGCAGGCGGCTGTGTAGGTGCAGGTCGCGGCCAGGGTCTCTTCCTCGCCGTCCAGGATGTACATGCGGTGGTGGAAGGTCGCCGTCCGATCCCGCAACTTCAGAAAGCGGGAACGGATGATGTAGGTGTCGCCCGGGAACAGCTCTCGCTTGTAGGTGAAGTTGCTTTCCAGCGCGGCGAGGCCCGTTCCCTCCGCGGTCATGGCCTTATGGCTCATACCCGCCGTGACCCACAACGACCAGGTCGCCTCGTCGAATTTCTTCGTATAGGCCGCGACATTCATGTGTCCCATGTGATCGCAATGCTCGGGATAGACCGTTCCGCGGGCCGTTACCGGATCGAATTCCGGGGCGCTCATTCCGCCGCCTCCCGCCCATCGCGCGGGGACAATTCGGACAGGCGCGAGCGGCAGCTCTCCTCGACCTGCTGCAGTTCCTTGAGCGTCACCTCTATATCGCGCTGCTTCTGTTCCAGGTCGGCGCGGCGCTCCGCAATCTTGTCCAGGAAATGATAAAGCTGGGCGACCTCGCCCGGCGCGGAATCGTAGAGATCGATGATTTCGCGAATTTCGGCCAGCGAGAACCCCAGACGCTTGCCGCGCAGGATCAGCTTCAGGCGCACCCGGTCGCGCGGATGATAGAGGCGCTGCGTCCCGGCGCGTTCCGGCGACAACATGCCTTCCGCTTCATAGAAACGGATGGTCCGGGCAGTCACCCCGAATTCGCGCGTCAGATCTGCGATGGTTTTGACCGTCATATCGGTCACGCGGCCCTCCCATTCGAAACCTACCGGTTCATCCGGTTTTGATTGGGGAGATTTTTAGTTTACGTTTACGTTAACGTCAAGCACGAAACACTTTGCTGTCCGATCGTGCCGATGCCCTCTCAGGCTGGGTGACGGGGGGCCTCGACCGGTACCGTCGGTTCGACCGGCTTTTCGTCGGCGGACAGGATATCGAGCAACCTCTCGGCTTCCGGCGGGTTGCGGGCATCGACATCGGGCGGGTCCGGCAAGGCGGAAACCGGATTGTGCGGCGATCTGGCCGGGCGGCCGTGCCGGGTTTCGCGGTAGAGGATGTAGAGCCCGCTGCCGACGATTATCGAGGCGCCGGCCAGGGTCCAGCCCCCCGGGACTTCCCCCAGAAACAGCCAGCCGGCCATCACGCCCCACAGCACGCCGGTATATTCGAACGGTGCAACCAGCGACGGGGAGGAGACCGCATAGGCATTGGTCAGCAGCACGAACCCGACCGCGGCAATCACGCTGGTCACGACGATGAATCCATAATCCGTCCAGCCCGGAATCTGCCACGGACGCAGGAAGAACTGGATACTGGCATGCTGTCCGTCGTCAAAGAATGCGCCGTGACCAAGTGCCAGCCCCGCAATGCCGCTGAACACGACGAACAGGGCCATCTGATAGAAAGCGATCCCAGGCCCGGTCATGCCGTTGCGCAGGAAACGGGTCATGATGTTCTGCAATGCGTAGGTAACGGTGCCGCCCACGGCAAAGAGGACCGCCGGGTCATCGAATTTGCCGGTCGGACCGACCACGACGACGACGCCGGTGAAGCCGAAGAAAATCGCGCACCAACGGCGCCAGCCGACCGGCTCCTTCAGGACCAGCACGGCCAGAAGGGCGATCACGATTGGGCTGGCGAAGGTGATGGTGACGGTATCCGCCAGGGTCAGTTTCGCCAACGCCAGATAATAGAGTGTGAAGCAGGTGACGCCGATCAGACCACGCAACAGAACCAGCCACGGACGGCTGATGCGGAATCCGGCAGCGCCGTAGCGCCAGTAGACATAGAATCCCATCATCCAGATCGCCAGCGTCCCGCGCAGGAAGATCAGTTGATGTACAGGATACCCGCCGCTCAATTCGCGGACGATCACATCCTGGAACGAGAAAATCAGCAGCCCCGTCGCCAGGAGCCAGACCCCCAGCATCGAACCGCTGTCTTCGTCCCGGGTTTCCGAAATTGTCTGGATGGCCATGACCACACTCCGAACCGCAATATCGCGGCCAAGCTATGCCTGTTTCGCCATCGCGTATAACGAATTAACTTTGACCTCAGATCGTATAATTCGATTTGATTTTATCGCTGGATCGCACAGGGCCCGACCGCACGGTTCTCGTAAAAGTCGATTCAAAATACACTAAATGCTGGATTATTTTTAATTATAGCGCCTTATGCGGAACATTTCTCTTCCCAAGTGCTCGCTCAGGGTGTTAGATTTTTTTTGTGAACGCCTTCGACTTGTGTTCACACATTCCCTCCCCGCCCCGCCGCCGTCCGAGACCCACTCGGGCGGCGGCGACATTTTGGGCAAAAGGGAAAATTTTCCGGATCAGTTTCGGGAAAACAGCGAGATCGCCGAGGGCGGCAGGCTGATCATGTCGATCGCCGCACCAAAAGGGCCTGTTCCGCTGCGATTCCGGTCCCGATGATCCCGCGACGAGTCGAATTGGGCATAGAGGTTCTGTTCGATCTGCAGCTGACGCAATTGTGCGAGCACGTTTCGCGCGCCACGAATGGCCTTTGGATCGGCCTCGTTCTGGGTCAGATAGCGCAACTGCTCTTCCTGCTGGGCGATCAGATCCGTCGTTCGGTTCTCCCCGCGCGCGCTCGACAACTGGCGCACGAACTGGGCGACCGGCGAAGTCGAAAAGACGGAATCCCCGGCATAGGGCAGGCTGTCCAAACGATATCCCATCAGGTCGCCGTCCTGCCGGTCCAGTCGGCCGGCGCCGCTCAGCCTGTCGGCGAGTCCCTGAGTGCGCGCGACGGTCATGGCCCGAAGATTGAAATAATCGCTGACCGGATTGCCGGTCGCCGTCAAACCGGACGGGGCGTTGTCGGATGCGTCAAAGATCGATCCCGGCAGGCCATACCGGCCGGCCAGCGCGTCATAGAACCGTGCCCGGCCCAGGGATTTCGCCGCCTCGGCCGCATCCGGGGACACAGTCCGCGTTTCCTTGGACGCCTCATAGGCCGTGGCGACGCGAAAAATGTCAGAACTGAACGCTTGTGACATGGCCTGGCTCCGGATCGGCGGTGGTTCCACCGATCAGAAGCAAGAGTCGTGCCTGACCTAGAGCAGTACCCAGCTGGCCAGTCCCAGGAAGACGAAGAATCCCACCACATCGGTCACCGTGGTCAGGAAGACCGTCGACGCAATCGCCGGGTCCTGCCCCACTTTTTCGATGCCGAGCGGGATCAGCACGCCGCACAATCCGGCGATGACGAGATTGGCGATCATGGCGATGGCAATCACGCCGCCCAACAGCGGGTCGCTGAACCACAGCCAGGCGATGATCCCCATGATCACCGCAAACAGAATGCCGTTGGCACTGCCAACCAGCACCTCCTTGATCAGAATTCGAAACGCATTCTTGGTCGTCAGTTCATTGGTTGCCAGCGCACGCACGGCAACCGTCAGCGTCTGTGTCCCGGCATTGCCGCCCATCGAGGCAACGATCGGCATCAGCACCGCCAGCGCCACGACCTTGGCAAGCGCCTCTTCGAACAGGGCGATGACCAGAGAGGCGACAATGGCGGTCGCCAGATTGACCAGCAGCCATGAGAACCGCAGCCGCGTTGTCTCCAGAAAGTCGGAATAGAAGTCATCCTCGCTGACCCCACCGAGTTTCAGGATGTCGTCCTCGTGCTCCTCGTCCATGACGTCGACGATGTCGTCGATGGTCAGGACCCCGACCAGGCGTCCGTCCGCATCGACGACCGGCGCCTCGACCAACCCGTACTGCCGGAAAAGGAACGCCACGTCTTCTTGATCCATGTCGGCCGGCATGACCTTGTTGTCGGTCTCCATCACGGCCGAAACCGGGACCACACGCTTCGTTCGCAGCAATTTCGAAAGCTGCACCAGCCCGACCGGTTTGTGGGCAGGCGTCACGACGATCAGATTGTAGAAATCATCCGGAAGGTTCGTATCCTCGCCACGCATGAAGTCGATGGTCTGGCCGACGGTCCAGAATTCCGGAATCGTCACCGTCTCCCGCCGCATCAGGCGGCCGGCGGAATACTCCGGGAAGCTCAGGCTCTGTTCGTAAAGAGCGCGATCTTCGGCCGAGACACTGTCCAGGATCTCGCGCTGATCCTCCTCGTCCAGATCTTCCAGGAAATCAACGACATCGTCCGATTCCAGATCACGAACAATGTTGGCCAGAACGGCGTTGGGCAGTTCGTCGACGATGCTCTCTCGCACCGAATCGTCGAGATAGGAAAAGACGTCGGAATCCAGTTCCTCGCCCAGCGCATGGACGACGGCCAGACGGTCGTCCTTGGTCAGGCGTTCCAGAAGGTCGGCAAGGTCGGCGGCATGAAGCGGGATGACGAGCGCGCGGATCGCACTCGGCGACTCGCCTTCGTCGACGGCAGTCTCGACGGCCTCTACGGTCTCGTCGCTGAGGCCGTAGAGTTCGTCGAACGCGTCAGTGTCCTGCGATTCCGTCTCTTCCAGCGTCTCCGACATGACGTGGCCCGCCTGTTTCCAGCCTGTGCGCCGGTCCGGCTACTCCGCGGACCGTGCTTCCATTTGTGCGTCGACCACGGCAACCGCGGTCATGTTGACGATCCCCCGCGCCGTCAGCGATGTCGTCAATACATGAACCGGCCGCGACGCGCCGACCATGATCGGCCCCACCGACAGTCCGTCCCCCAGCATCTTGACCGCATTGTATGCGATATTTGCGGCATCCAGGGTCGGCATGATCAGCAGGTTTGCCGCGCCGGTCAGCTTGTTGTCCGGCAGCAGCGTCGCCCGCAGCGTTTCGTCCAGCGCGGTATCGGCATGCATTTCGCCTTCCACCTCAAGATCGGTCTCGCGCTGCAGAATGGCAACCGCCTCACGCATCTTGATTGACGTCGGCGAGTCCGAACTGCCGAAATTCGCATGCGACAGCAGCGCGATCTTGGGTTCGATCCCGAAGCGCTTCACCTCGTCCGCCGCCAGAACCGCCATTTCGGCCACCTCTTCGGCGGTCGGATCGAAGCTGACATGGGTATCGGCAAAGAAGAAGATACCCTTGTTCAGGATCAGCATGTTGAGCGTCGAGAGGTCCCGTGCCCCGTCGCGTACCCCGATGACCCGGCGGACATGCTTGAGGTGATCCCGGAACCGCCCGATCGTCCCGCAGATCAGGGCATCGGCCTGCCCCAGTCGCACCATCAGCGCCCCGATCACCGTGGTTCGGGTGCGCACCACTTCCCGCGCCAGTTCCGGCGACACGCCCTTTCGGCCGGTCAGTTCGTGGTATTCGGTCCAGTAATCCTTGTAGCGCGGGTCGTCCTCCGGGTCGCAGAGTTCGAAATCCCGGTCGATGGTGAGACGCAGCCCCAGCTTCTCGATACGACTGGTCACGACTTTTCGCCGCCCGATCAGGATCGGGCGCGCGATACCGTCATCCACGACGACCTGAACGGCGCGCAGAACGCGCTCCTCCTCGCCCTCGGCATAGACCACGCGTTTCGGGTCGGCGATGGCCCGGTCGAAGATCGGCTTCATCACCGTGCCGGAACGATAGACGAAGCTTTCCAGGCGCGCGTTATAGGCCTCGAAATCCTCGATCGGACGGGTCGCCACGCCGGATTCCATCGCCGCCTTGGCGACGGCCGGGGCAATCTCCAGGATCAGGCGTGGATCGAAGGGTTTCGGAATCAGATGCTCCTTCCCGAAACCGCCGGTCTTGCCATAAGCCTTGGCGACCACTTCCGAGACTTCCCGCCTGGCCAGGGCGGCGATCGCCTTGACGGCCGCGACCTTCATTTCCTCGTTGATCGTCGTCGCGCCGACATCCAGCGCCCCACGGAAGATGAACGGGAAGCACAGGACGTTGTTGACCTGGTTCGGATAGTCGGACCGGCCGGTCGCCACCACCGCCTCCGGACGGACTTCCAGCACGTCCTCGGGCAGGATCTCCGGATTCGGATTGGCCAGCGCCATGATGACCGGTGCCTTGCCCATGCGCTTCACCATGTCCGGCTTCAGGACATTGGGGGCGGACAGGCCCAGGAAGACATCCGCGCCGTCAATCACGTCATTCAGGGTCCGCAGGTCCGACTTCTGCGCATAGATCCCCTTGTAGGGGTCCATCTGCTCTCGGCCCTCATAGACCAGCCCGTCGATATCGGTGACCCAGATGTTCTCACGCTTCGCGCCCATCGCCTCCAGCATCGCCAGACAGGCCAGCGCGGCGGCGCCGGCACCGGATGCGACGATCTTGATGTCCTCGAACTTCTTGTCGACCAGTTCCAACGCGTTGAACACGGCCGCCGATACGATGATCGCCGTACCGTGCTGATCGTCATGGAAGACGGGAATGTTCATCCGCTCACGCAGGCGGCGTTCGATTTCAAAGCATTCCGGCGCCTTGATGTCTTCCAGATTGATCCCGCCGAAGGTCGGCTCCAGCGCCGCGACCACATCGCAGAACCGATCGACATCCTTCTCGTCGACCTCAATGTCGAAAACGTCGATCCCGGCAAATTTCTTGAACAGGACCGCCTTGCCCTCCATCACCGGCTTGGCGGCCAGCGGACCGATGGACCCCAGCCCCAGAACCGCGGTCCCGTTGGAGATGACGCCGACCAGATTGCCGCGCGCGGTCAGGGTCGCGGCCTCGCCCGGATCGCGTTCGATCTCGCGGCAGGCGGCGGCGACGCCGGGGGAATAGGCGAGGCTGAGATCGCGCTGGTTGGCCAGCGGTTTGGTCGCGACGACGCTCAGTTTTCCGTAAGGAGGCAGCCGATGATAGTACAGCGCCTCCTGGTCGAAATTCTTCGCCATGCGTGGATATCCCCCGATTGAATGATAACCCGGCGCGGACTCGCGGCCGACCGATGCTGCGCCATCATCTTAGCGGATTTGCCGGTGGGGGAAAGGGCCTCCCTTCAGCGCTTTACGCCTATCGGGAGCAGGCAAATGGTGCGGTCGAGAAGACTCGAACTTCCACCCTGTTTCCAGGACAGCGACCTCAACGCTGCGCGTCTACCAATTCCGCCACGACCGCACAATCATGCCGGGCCGAGGGGTTTCGCCCCCGGAAGGCCGATGGTATAGCCAATCGAACGCCCCCGATCAAGCGGGCGAAACACTGGAAAGCCAGGAAATCGACGGAACGATGAGCGAGACGGCAACAGCCTGTGAATCGGCGCGGCGCAGCGAGACGGCGCGGCCGGAATGGCGCATCTCCGACGGGCTGACGGACTATGAAACCGCGCTGTCGGAAATGGAGGCCCGTGCCGCCGCGATCCGGGCCGAGGGCGCGCCGGAGCAGGTCTGGCTTCTGGAACACCCGCCGCTGTATACCGCCGGCACCAGTTCAAGGGCCGAAGACCTGCTGACGCCAGACCGCTTCCCGGTCTATCAGACCGGTCGCGGCGGGCAGTATACCTATCACGGCCCGGGCCAGCGCGTCGCCTATGCCATGCTGGACCTGAAGGACCGCGGCGCCGATGTGCGCTGCTACGT
Source organism: Alphaproteobacteria bacterium (assembly GCA_033344895.1). Lineage (NCBI taxonomy): Bacteria > Pseudomonadati > Pseudomonadota > Alphaproteobacteria > Alphaproteobacteria bacterium. The sequence goes on along the minus strand of JAWPMN010000001.1, from coordinate 2,068,948 downwards.
CCATGATCTGGAGGAATGGGTGATCCGGGCGCTGGCACGCTTCAATGTTGTCGGCGAACGGCGCGAGGGCCGGGTCGGAATCTGGGTCGCCAGAACGGACCCTGGGGGGAACGGGCGCGAGGACAAGATTGCCGCGATCGGTGTGCGGGTCCGGCGCTGGGTCACGTTCCACGGCATCGCGATCAATGTCGAACCCGACCTGTCGCATTTCAGCGGGATTGTGCCCTGCGGCATCGGCGATGCGAATCTGGGTGTGACGTCGCTGGTGGATCTCGGCCTGCCGGCCACGATGCACGATCTGGACATCGCACTGGAATCCGCCTTCGCGGAAGTATTCGGGCCGATCGGCCGGAGGATCTGACCCCCCGTCGCTCGGCGGGTCAGTCGGTCGGATGAGGGCCCTTCAACGGGTGGTCCTGATTCCGTTCCTTTTCGTCAATCTTCATATCGACCTTCCAGGGTTTTGGTCTTATGTCGCTGACCGGCGATATCAGGATACACGATATGCCACCGATCATTAAGCCTATCGCAAGATCGAGGCCAAATTAGCGAAAAACCGACCTTCAATTAGACGAAAACGTCGAATTTGGCGGTTTTTACTTGATGTGGATTGTCGCGTCCGGGCGAAAAGCGTGAAACGCAAAGGCGAAATCTACGAAATACGGCACATCCTGCCCGTCCTTTGACGCGATGACTGTTCCGACGTCCCGACCTGCTTCGATCCGGTAGGTATCCAGGGCGGAACTCTGACCCGGCGTCCAGGTCAGCACGACCCCGTCCGCCGTTTCGATCCGCCCCTTTTCCCGCAGCAGCGACAGGGCCCAGGCCTCCCGTTTGTCCGCCAGGGAAACCACGCGGTCGAGCGGCGCTATGCCGTCCGGCACGTCCCCGTCATACAGAAACGGGAAGGACGCACTGTCATATCCCTCATAGGGATTTGCTCCATAGGATCTGAGGTTGGAATTGGCCGGAATCAAGACCCGGGCGGATGCGGGTGCGCGTTCGACAAACTGCGCGAAGCTTTCCAGCCGCGCCGGCAGGATATCCAGTTCCGACCCGACCAGCTCGCCGACAATGGCGGTACCCGTGAATTGCTGCCACCAGGTTTCTGTCTGCCGGTCATACATGATCAGGTCGGAATGCCGCAGGCGACCCGTGGTGCCGAAATCCAGAACGCGGCCGTCGAGCCGACGGTCGAACACGATCACCGCGTTGCACAGGGGACAGAAGGTTGCCGCCACCGGCACGCCGCCGATCGTGTCGTTGGCGATCTCATGCCACATCAGGACGCGCAACGGATAGGCCCGCCATTCCCCGTTGATATGCAGCCCGACCACCGGCTCGTTCGGGGCAATGTCGTCAATGTCGCCGACCGACACGAAGACCGGGTCGTCGATTGCCGGAATGCCGTCCTTCGGCGGTCCGCCGGAACGGATCTCGCCAAGGTCGATCGCGGCCCGGGAGAAATCCGTGGAGAACTCGGCCCTGGCCTGCGACAGACAGAACCTGCCAATCCGCTCGGCACAGCCGAAGGTCAGCCCCTGGGCCAGGGCTTGGGGCGAGGCACCCCCCTGCACCGCGAGTCCGAGCATCAGGGCGATCATGAGATGGGACGACTTCATGCCCACAGTCTGCACCGAGGCGGCGACCCCGCGGAATCAAGCCTTCGTGACCCGAATTTGACCGTCCTGTCCCGACCTAGGGCGCGCCGTCGCGGCGGACCTCGAAACCGTTGACGGCGGGCGCGTCGCAATCGGCGGCCTCAACCCTGGAGACGCGGGCCAGAGGCGGACCCTCGCGACAGGCCGCCAGCATGGAATCGACAGCCGAAGACAGGCCGCTGAAGACCGCTTCGACGGAACCGTCGGCACAGTTGCGGACCCAGCCCGTCAGGCCGTGCTCCCTGGCGGTCTGCTCCGTCCAGGCCCGATACCAGACACCCTGGACCTTGCCGCTGATTCGGACATGCACATGACGGTCGGTCACGATCTTGCCTCCTGTCCACTGCTCTCGGTCAGGCTAACCGGATCGACGCGGCGGGTCACCCTTCCTGGGACAGGGCGGACAGCGATCGGATGGCATCCACGAAACGCTGCAGAGTGTCCGAAATGGCACCACGCGGCAGCATGACCTCGATTAGTTGAAAGCAGCTTTCGTCCGCATGAGCCGCCTCGAACGCCTGCGCCAGTTCCGCGCGGGTCGTGGCGCGATGGCCGCGTCCACCCAGATTGTCGGCCAGGGCGGCAAATTTCCAATCGGGCAGGTCGTGATAGCCCGGCCCCGGCTGAAACACGCGCAGCATCTCCCAACTGGCGTTGTTGAACAGCACGACAATCGGATTCCAGCCGTATTTCCGGCAGTTCCCCAATTCCCATCCGGTCATCTGAAAGGCGCCGTCGCCGACCAGAATCATTGGCCGGCGCCCGGTCGCAGCCTGAACGCCGAGCCCGCCCGGAACGCCGAAACCCATACTGGCGTAGTAGCCGGGCGCGGCCAGTTCCGAATTGTCGATATCCATGGCGGTAAACAGGCAGTCGCCCATGTCGGAGGTCATCGGCATGGGTCCGTAGCGGTCGAACAGGTCGTTGATGCCGCGCGCGATATCCATCGGGTGAATGGTCTGGTCGTCGGCTTCCAACGGGCCGAGCCTCGTCTTGCGCTTCCCGGACTCCGCCGCGCCCAGCGCCTCGGCCTCCGCCAGCAGGGCATCCACGAAGGCACCCAGCAGGACCTCCGGATAGTAGTGCAGCCCGACCCGGACCTGACCGTCGAAGGCATGAACCGCATGGCGCATGTCGACCTTGCCGCCGGACACCCCGAAATTCGTATCGCACAGGATGACACCCAGCATCAGCAGGCAATCCGACTGCTCGACGACGGCGCTGACCTCCGGCTTGCCCGCCGCCCCCAGATAAGTGCCGGCAAACGGAATGTTCTTTCCGGCCATCAGGCCGCGGCCCATGAAACTGGTTGTGACGGGAATCTTCAGTGCCCGTGCAAGCTCCGCCACCCGCTCTTCAATGCCATAGCGGCGGGCCTCGACGCCTACCATCATCGCCGGGCGGGCCGCGGCCTTCAGGCGGGCCAGGACTTCTCGCGCCGCCGACTGCGCCGCTTCGGCGTGGCCCTGCGGCGGCTTGTAATCCGGCACGGGGGCGATGTCCGCCGCAACCAGATCACGTGGAATTTCGAGATAGACCGGACGGGATTCGTGCAGGCAGCGATCCAGCACCCGGGCGATCTGGGCCGGGGCGGTTGCCGGGTCGTCCAGCCGTGCCCGATCGCAGGTCAGTTCCTTGAAGATCTCCCACTGCGAATCCAGACGCTTTACCTGATGGTGCAGCAGCAGGCCGCGCGTTCCTTCCCCCGCCCCCGGCGCACCGGAAATCACCACCATCGGCGTCTTTTCGGCATAGGCCTGGGCCACCGGATTGATCATGTTAAGCGCCCCGGCCCCATAGGTGACACAGGCGACAGACAAGCGGCTGGTAAAGCGCGCCGCGCCGTCGGCGGCGAAACCGACACCCGGCTCGTGGCTCAATGTATAAAGCGGCAGGATCGCACTGGATTCCACGATCTTGAAAAACGGCAGGGCAAAGTCGCCCGGAATGCCAAACACTTCCCCCGCGCCCCGCGCTTTGAGGGCGGTCAGTACCGCCTCGGCCAGTCCCGGCATCACATTGTCCCCCGTTCGGTCTCACCGTTGATTTCATCACTATGACCAGTGAAAATTTTTGGCGCAATCGGGCCCGACAAATACGCAACAGACGGTATGCAATCCGCAAAATCCATGAAACGGTACGGGGCGAATCCACAGAATAACGGCAATGCCGTTACCCTGAATTTTGGGAGCGCACTGAATGAAAATCGGCTTTATCGGACTGGGCAATGTCGGCGGCAAACTGGCAGGCAGCCTGCTGCGCAACGGGGTGGACCTGACGGTGCGCGACCTGAATCGGGAGACTGCCCAGCGTTTCCTGGATGGCGGCGCGAAATGGGCCGATAGCCCGAAGGCGATGGCGGAGGCTTGCGACATCGTCATCACCTGCCTGCCGTCACCCGCCGCCAGCGCCGCCGTCATGGACGCAGAAGACGGAATTCTTGCCGGTCTTTCCGACGGCAAGATCTGGGCCGAGATGAGCACGACCGACAGTGCCGAGGTCACGCGGCTGGGCCGGCTGGTCGAAGCCAAGGGCGCGGCGCCGGTGGATTGCCCCGTATCCGGTGGATGCCATCGTGCCGACACCGGCAACATCGCAATCTTCGCCGGCTGCGAGCGGGCGACCTTCGAGCGCCTGTTGCCGGTCCTGACCGTACTGGGCCGGCGTGTGCTGCATACCGGCCCATTGGGCAGCGCCTCGGTGCTGAAAGTCATCACCAACTATCTGGCGACCGCCAATCTGGTCAGTGTCTGCGAGGCGCTGATGGTCGCCGGAAAGTCCGGCCTGGACCTCGGCATGGCTTTCGAAGGCATCAAGATCTCGTCCGGCAATTCCTTTGTCCACGAGACGGAAAGTCAGGTTATCCTGAACGGCAGCCGCGACATCAGCTTCACGATGGATCTGGTATTGAAGGATATCGGCCTGTTTCAGAGCGTCGCGGACAAGGTTGGCGTACCGTTGGAACTGAATCCGCTGCTGATCAAGATCTTCGAAGACGGTCAGGATCGCTACGGGCCGCGCGAATGGTCCTCCAACATCATCCGCCGCCTGGAGGATGCCTGCGGCACGCAGATCGTGGCACCCGGCTTCCCGGCGCAGCTTGTCGACGACGAACCGGAAGAACCGGGATATGAGGTAACCGCCCGACGTGCCTGACCCCGCCCCGACAAAGCCGCAAGACGGTGTCGCCCGAACCGGCGACTATCTGGCTTTTCACGCGGCCCTTCGTCCGCGGGCCACGGCACTGGTCGGGAAGGACAGGTCGCTGACTTTCGCCGAGTTGCAGGAACGGGTTCGCATTGCGGCCGGCGCCCTGGCCGAATCCGGCCTCCAGCCGGGCGATCTCGCCTGTGTCGAGTGGACGGGCTTGATCGATCACATGTCCCTGCTCCTGGCCTTGGAGCGGCTGGGTGTGGCGAGCGCAACCTTCCTGCCGGATGCCCAGCAGCAGGATCACGCGGAGATGCTGTCGCATGCCGATCTGATCCTGGTCGACCGGTTCGCAGCGGACAAGACACGCCCGTCGCGGCGCATCGAGGGAATCTGGGCCGCGCGGTCCGATGACGTCGCCCCTCCGGAAACGCCGGCTGACCCGCAGGCGGTCTATCGCATGGTGACGAGTTCCGGGACCACCGGCGCGCCCAAGGTGATTGCCATCACCCAGGGCCAGACCGAACCGCGCCTGGATGTGATCCAGTGGATGGTCGGTTTTTCAACCGGCTCCCGCTTCGTGCACAGCATGCCCTATACGTTCCAGGGCGCCCAGTTTCAGGCTTCAGCCTGTCTCAGGGCCGGTGGGACCAGCATTCATGTGGACCTGGGCGGGTTCTGGGACAATCTGTCGGTTCTGGAAGCAACCCATACGGCGGTTCTGCCGTTTCACTTCACGACCCTTCAGGCGGAAAAGACGATACGTGCACTACCGCAGGGGCTGACGGTCACCTCCTACGGCGGCGCGATCCCCGACCCGATACGCGCGCGGCTCCTGGAACTGCGACCGGATATCCGGCTGTTCGAGACCTATGCCACGAACGAGCTTGGCACCATTGCTGTTCGTCTGCCGGATGGCAGCCATTGCTGCTGCCCCGGATCGGAGGTTCAGATCGTCGACGCCGATCACACGCCTCTTCCTGTGGGAGAGGAAGGGACGGTCCGTATCCGCAAGACCGGGATGGTCGCCGGCTACATCTACAATCCGCAGGCCACCACCGAGAAGTTTCACGATGGCTGGTTCTATCCCGGAGACATTGGTGTCCAGCCGGAAGCGGGCCGTTTCCGGATTCTCGGACGGGATGATTCCCTGCTCAATGTCGGTGGCCTGAAATTCCCGGCGGAGGAATACGAAAGGAAGCTTACCGCCCTGGCGGAGTTCGAGGATGCCTGTGTCCTTGCCCGCCCCAACGCCCAGGGGGAGAACGAGGCCTGGGTTGCCCTGGTCAGCGAGGCGGACCTGCCCTTCGACGCGGTGGCCGAGCTCGTCTCTTCGACGCTTCCCGAATTGATCGGGAGAATCAACATCTTCACGACCCGGAAAATTCCCCGGACAGCGAGCGGCAAGATCCAGCGCCAGAAGGTACTGGACGCCCTGAACCGGCGGGACCGGGCGCAGTAGACACGGGGAGCGCAGCCGCTCCCTGCATGTCATCCCGTCATTCGAATTCCAGGATCGGCTGGTCGACGGCCAGACTGTCGCCCTCGGCCGCGTGAGCCTTGAGGACGGTTCCACCGCTGGTCGCGCGCAGAACGTTCTCCATCTTCATCGCCTCGACAACCGCCAGTTCCTTGCCGGCTTCGACCGTATCGCCTTCCTGAACCATCAGGCGAACCAGCAGGCCCGGCATCGGCGACAGCAGGAATTTCGACATGTCGGGCGGCGGCTTGTAGGGCATCAGGCGACGCAGCTTCGCGTGCCGGCTTTCCAGCACCAGCGCCCGGATCCGCGCGCCGTCATGGCTCAGCACGAATCCGGCACCGTCCCGATCGATCTGGAACAGTCGTTCGACATCGTCGACCGCCCCCCGGAAGATCGGGAAACCCGGCTTCCAGGAACTTTCGACATAGATTTCGCGGCCGTCGACCGTCAGGCGCGTCCCGTCGCTCAAACGTTCCAGATGCAGGGAAACCTCGACCAGATCCTTGTCGCCCAGGAAGACCGTGTAGTCCGTCGGCAGATCCGGCGCCCGGTTCTCCTCCTGTCCGGTCAACCGACGTTCCCGTGCTTCGACCCGATCCTGAATCACCGCCGCGACCGCTGCAAACAGGCTCGGGTCCTCCGGTTTCAGGTGTTCTTCGGTCAGGCCGTCGGGATATTCCTCGGCAATGAAATTCGTCGTGATCTGCCCTTCGGCGAAACGCGGGTGTTTCGCCAGATTGGCCAGAAATGGCATGTTGTGGCTGAGGCCGCGCACATGATAGCCGTCGATGGCCCGGCGCATCTCCTGGATGGCTTCGGCCCGGTCCTTCCCGCCGACGATCAGTTTCGAGATCATCGGATCGTAGAACATGGAAATCTCGGCGCCCTCATAGCACCCGCTATCGACGCGCACGCGATTGTCCATGGCGCCCGGTTCGATATAGCGGGTCAGGCGGCCGGTGGACGGCAGGAAGCCGCGCTCGGCATCTTCGGCATAGAGACGTGCCTCAATGGCCCAGCCCTTCAGCTTCACATCCTTCTGGGTGAAAGGCAGCTTTTCGCCGTTGGTGACCCGGATCATCAATTCGACCAGGTCGAAACCGGTCACGAATTCCGTCACCGGATGTTCGACCTGTAGACGGGTGTTCATTTCGAGGAAATAGAAGTTCCGGTTCTTGTCGACGATGAATTCGACGGTCCCGGCAGTCCGGTAGTTCACCTGTTTCGACAGGGCGACGGCCTGTTCACCCATCGCTTTCCGGGTCGCCTCGTCCAGGAAGGGAGACGGCGCTTCCTCGATGACTTTCTGATGGCGGCGCTGAATGGAGCATTCACGCTCACCCAGATAGACGCAATTGCCATGACCGTCTGCCATGATCTGAATTTCGATATGGCGCGGTTCCTCGATGAACTTTTCGATGAAGACGCGGTCGTCGCCGAAGCTGTTACGCCCCTCGTTCATGGCGGAGACCAGGCCGGAGCGCGCTTCGTCGTCGTTCCAGGCCAGTCGCATGCCCTTACCGCCGCCGCCCGCCGAGGCCTTCAGCATCACGGGATAGCCGATCTCCTTTGAGATGCGAACCGCTTCTTCGGGATCGGTGACGGCTTCCAGATGGCCGGGCACCGTGTTGACCCCTGCGGCCTGGGCGATCTTCTTGGATTCGATCTTGTCGCCCATCGCCTCGATCGCGCCGACCGGCGGACCGATGAAGGCAATGCCTTCCTTCTCCAGGCGCAGCGCGAAATTCTTGTTCTCGCTCAGAAAGCCATAGCCCGGATGCACCGCCTCGGCGCCCGTCTGCTTGCAGGCCTCCACAATGCGGTCGATGACCAGATAGCTTTCCGACGACGCGGCCGGACCGACCGGCACTGCCTCTCCGCCCAGCGCCAGCGCCGTCTTTACATGCAGCGCGTCGGCATCGGCTTCCGAATAGACCGCGACGGGGGCAATCCCCATCTTATGCGCCGTGCGCATCACGCGGCAGGCGATTTCGCCCCGGTTGGCGATCAGGATCTTCTTGAACATGGTTTTCGCCTCCCCTTAGAGCGGAATGTTCCCGTGTTTCTTCCACGGGTTCTTCAGGTCTTTGGTGCGCAGCATGGACAGCGCCCGGGCCACGCGGCGGCGGGTGTTGTGGGGCATGATGACGTCGTCGATGAAGCCGTGCTTTCCGGCGACGAAGGGATTGGCGAACTTGCTGCGGTATTCCGCCTCTTTCTCCGCCAGTTTCTCCGGATCGTCGCGGTCGCCGCGGAAGATGATCTCCACAGCACCTTTCGGGCCCATGACCGCGATTTCGGCGGACGGCCAGGCATAGTTCACATCGCCGCGCAGATGCTTGGACGCCATGACGTCATAGGCGCCGCCATAGGCCTTGCGGGTGATGACCGTCACCTTCGGCACCGTCGCCTCGGCATAGGCGTAAAGCAGTTTGGCGCCGTGCTTGATGATGCCGCCGTATTCCTGGGCCGTACCGGGCAGGAAACCGGGGACGTCGACCAGGGTTACGATGGGGATGTTGAACGCATCGCAGAAGCGCACGAAGCGGCCGGCCTTGATCGAGCTGGCGATATCCAGACAGCCGGCCAGAACCATCGGCTGGTTGGCGACGATGCCGACCGGATGGCCTTCGATCCGCGCAAAGCCGACGACGATGTTCGCCGCATTGTTCGGCTGCAACTCGAAGAAATCGCCCTCGTCGGAAATCTTATGGATCAGTTCCTTGATATCGTAGGGCTTGTTCGGATTTGGCGGGACCAGCGTATCCAGCGACATATCCGGCCGGTCGATCGGGTCGTCCGTCGGGCGGTGCGGGGGCCGTTCCTTGTTGTTCAGCGGCAGGAAGCCCATGAAACGGCGAAGCTGCAGGATCGCCTCGACATCGTTTTCGAAGGCCAGATCCGCGACGCCGGATTTCGACGTATGGGTCGACGCGCCGCCCAGTTCCTCGGCGGTCACGGTCTCGTTCGTGACGGTCTTAACGACTTCCGGCCCGGTCACGAACATGTAGGAACTGTCCTGGACCATGAAGATGAAGTCCGTCATGGCCGGCGAATAGACCGCGCCGCCGGCGCATGGACCCATGATCATGGAAATCTGCGGCACGACCCCCGACGCCAGAACGTTGCGCTGGAACACGTCGGCATAGCCCGCCAGGGAGGCGACGCCTTCCTGGATCCGTGCGCCGCCGGAATCGTTGAGGCCGATAACCGGCACGCCGACCTTCATTGCCTGGTCCATGACCTTGCAGATCTTGCGGGCATGAGCTGCGGAAAGCGATCCGCCGAAGACCGTGAAGTCCTGGGAAAAGACAAAGACTCGGCGGCCGTTGACCAGCCCGTGCCCGGTGACCACGCCATCCCCCGGCACGCGGTTTTCGTCCATCCCGAAATCGGTGCAGTCATGTTCGACGAACATGTCCCATTCTTCGAAGGACCCCTCGTCCAGCAGCAGTTCCAGGCGCTCACGCGCGGTCAGCTTGCCCTTTCCGTGCTGGGCGTCGATCCTGGCCTGGCCGCCGCCCATCCGGGCCCCGGCGCGCATATCCTCCAGGCGTTGAAGAATGTCCTGCATGGGAATCCCCCCGCTCGAATGTTTGTTCGTCTTGTTTCGATCCAGTGTTTTACAGGGCGGTTACGGCCCTGACCAGCGGTACGATTACGCAGGTGCGAGAAGGGTCAGGAAGCGGTGCGCCTGGTCGATTTCCCGCGCCAGCCGGTCGCGCCGCGCCGCCGCCTCCTCATCAACGCCCCACAGTTCCTCCTGATAGGTCTCATCGATCCGGGACAGGGCAAAAGCGGAAGCCGGTTCGCAATGGCCTTCGACCACCGCAAGCGCCAACAGGAACGATCCGGTCGCCGTGGTCATGACATGGACCGCCGTCAGGTGATGGGCATCGAACGATTCCGCAACCGCCCGAAAGCGCGCGCGGGTTTCCTCCGGCTGGTCAACCGGCATGATGCCGGCAGTCGTGTTGAACTGAACGTCGTAACGCTCTCCAGCCCAGGCCAGCACCGGATCCCAGCCCTCCGCCTGGCGCTGGGCCAGTTCGATCGGCGTTTCGGCGCGGTAGCACAGAAGATCCGACCCGGCATAGCCCGCAGCATCTGCGGCGACGTCCCCCCGCGCGGCGGCGACGCGATCGATGGCCGTCGCGGCCAGGGTCATCATCGGCATGGAATCCGGAACGACCTTGTCCCCCTGTTCCGCCCATTCCGAAGACACCGCCTCCGCAAGCGCCCGCGTCGGCAGTACAAGCGCCGCCTTGGCCGGCGTACGAACGGTCTTGCCGTCGAGCAGCACCGTGAAGCCGCCTTCGACCTCTCCGACACTGCTTTCCTTGTAGAAACGTTTCATTTCGCCCTTCCGGTCCTGAAAGAAAAAGCCCCGGCTGCTTAGGGCAGCCGGGGCCAATGCTCAAGTCCGCAACCGGATCAGTCCCCAAACAGGCTCTTCACGGCGCCGCCAATGCCTTCTTCGATGGCCTTGGCCGGGTTTTCGACCGGATTGGTCGCGGCACCGCCGGTATCCTCCGGCTGGTTCTGCAACTGCTCCTGGCTTTCGGCGATTTCCTTGCGGCACGGGTGATCTTCCGGCAGGTCGCCGACCACCGCCAGCAGGGCCGGGGCAATGCCGCCGGTCAACACACCGGTCAGGATGCCGATCCCGACAGTGGTCGGGTCCGGGATGACGGACGGGCTGGCGAAGGTTCCGGTAACCTGAAGCGGCAACGTCGCAATCCCCGCACCACGCGGCTTGACCGCAAGGTCGAGTTCTTCGGTGCCGAGATTTATCTGCCCGCGGGTCGCCACGGTGACCGGCCCGGAGGCGGTGTAACCCGCCTTGGTTTCCGCCAGCCCCTTCGACAGGTCATAGTCGAAGACGGCACAATCCAGGACGATCCAGCCGCCTTCCGATGCCAGCATGTCGGCGATGAGACTCCCGAATGCATCCTCGAACGCCTTTTTCAGAACGCGGCTGTCATAGACGCTCATCTGGAACTTGCCGTCCAGAGACGCGGCAATGGCCCGCGGATTGTTACCGGCCCCCTTGAGGTCGATCGACACATCCAACGGCCCTTCAATCTTGTCGCGCATGTCGACACCGGCAAGCAGGGCACTCAGCGCCATCTTCTCGCCGGTCATCCGAACGGCGATCGGCGCAGCCTGCTGACTGGCATCCAGGGCGATCGTCCCGTCGATACTGCCGCTGCCGATCCCCGCCTTGAAGGGCGAAATCGACAGGTTGCCGTTCTGCAGGCTGATGGCGATTTCAAGATCCGTCATCTCCGAGACCGCAACCAGAGTTCCGGCCTTGTACTGGACCTCAGCGTTGACCGAGGACAGCAGTTCCAGCGGCAGCGGGTCCTTGGGGATCAGTTTCCCGTCGCCCGCGGCTGAACCGCCGCCCGATGCCGTGCCGCCCCCGGAAGATTGCTGCCCCCCTTCGGACGGCGGAGAGACGTCCTTGAGGTCGAAGCGGTTCGACGACAGATTGGCGACGAGGCTGGGCACGTCACCGGTCCCGTCAAATGTCAGGGTGCCGGAAATGTCGCTGTCGCCGATCTTGGCGGCAAACGGGTCCAGCGAGACCGGTTCCCCGGCATCGCCCTTGATCTGGCCGGAGATATCGACCGGACCGATGGACGGCACGGCCGTGCCCGCGGCGTCCGACAGAACCGAAAGATCCGGAGAGACAATTTTGAAGCCCAGATCGGCGCCGGACAGTTTCACCAGATCCTCGACCGTACCATTGGCTTCGACCAGCAGGGTTTCCGCCTTGCCCAGGGCCAGGGCCAGTTCGCTCAACGACATCGTGCCGCTGGCATCCCCGGCAACGCGCAGGGACATGTCCAACGGGCCCAGGGCAGGAACCGCCGCATCGCTAAAGGCCTCGACCAGCGGCGAAAGATTGCCAACCTCCGGCGAGACCGCCTTGACGGTCAGATCGACGCCGGTCTGTTCCATCAGGTTCGCAACCGCGCCATTGGCCTGCACCTTGATGGTTTCAGGACGTCCGAAATCGACCGTCATGTCACTCAGACCCAGCCCGGATCCCATCCCGCCGGAAACCTTGGCGGTCATGTTCATCGGACCGATATCGGGGATCGGTTGACCGGAATAGGCCTCTGCAATGTCGGAAAGGTTTCCGAGCTCGGGCGATTTCGCGGCGATGTCCAGGGCAATGCCTTCCTGCTTCAGCAGGTCGGCCACGCCACCGGTAACGGAGAGCAGAAGCGTGTCGGCACCGCCAAGGGACAGGTCCAGGCCCTCCGCGGCCAGACCATCCGTCATGCCACCATTGACCGCGACCTTGAGGCTGAGCGGCCCGAGCGGCGGGATGCTCTGATCCGGGCCGGCGACCGTTTGCACCACCGGGGTCAAGGACCCGATCTGCGGCGACGTCACATCGATATTGAGGGCGATGCCCTTCTGCCGGGCGACATCCTCGATGTCCCCCGCGGCGTTGATCAGAATGAGGTCTTCCTTACCGAGCGTCGCATTCAGGCCTGACACCTTCAGCCCGTCGGCGACCCCGCCGAGGACCTGCAGCTTGACGTCCAAGGGACCCAGCGCCGGCACGTCCTGTCCGGCAAAGGCCTGGGTGATCGGCGAAAGATTACCGACTTCGTCACTTTTCAGGGCGACGGACAGATCAATGCCGTCCTGTCCCAGCGCGTCGGCAATCCTGCCGTTGACCGTCGTGTGAATGACATCCGCCTTGCCAATGTCCACAACAAGCGGGTCGACGGACAGCGCATCGCCGCTGCCTTTCAGGGTCGCGTCGACCTTGAACCCGCCAAGGCTGGGAACCTGAATTCCGGCAATCTTGGCCGCGTCGGCCAGTTCCTGACCGAGGGCGCTGACCGTGACATCGATTCCCTGCTGCCCGGCCAGGTCCTGAATTTGGCCGATGATCGAGACGTCGATGCCCGCGAGATTGCCGACGAAATCCACCGGAGTCGGCTGCGCGGCGTCGGTCATCGACTGAAGCGAGCCCATTTCCCCGGCCATGATGAGCGCCAGATCGTCGAAAGCCGCATCGAGATTGAGCGCCAGCGGCGCGTCGGCGGAGTCGCTGCCCAGCGTCAGTTCGGTCAGTTGGAAGGTCTTTTCGGTGTTCTGGACACCGTCCTTCATCACGACTTCGACGTCGGCGATGCGAAGGTCGCGAATGATCGGCAGAACCAGATCCGCGTCTCCGCCGGGCGCCTGAACCTCCGTGTCCTCCGGTTTCCGGCCGAAATCGGTATTGCTCATGCCCTGCGCGTTTGTTTCGACGATCGCGCGAACCTTGTCGACATGGACCCGGGTAATGTCCGGGGTATCGCCCAGCAGCGAAAACAGTTTGAAGGCGACGTCAACCGAGCCGACCTCCACCATCTGGGGACGGCTGCCCCAGTCGGCGTTGGTCAGGGAAATGTCGGTTGCCTTCAGATAGGTGTCGGAGCCGAGTTCAAACTCGATGGGACCATTGATCACCAGAAGCCGGCCGGTTGATTCCTGCACCGCTTCCTGAATCTCGGGTTTCCACGCGTTGAGGTCGACATTCAGGATGTAGACAACCGCGCCGACCACGAGGATGACCACACCGGCCAGAATTCCGCCTACAATTTTCAGAAATCGACGCATTACTCATCGCTCCATATCGTTTGCAGAAGACCGGGAATGTCAGCAAAGCGCTCGGCGACGGCGCGCGCGCCCGCTTTTCGCAACTCGGATGGCGGATGATACCCCCAGGAAACGCCGATTGCATGAGCGCCGGCCCGGACCGCCATCGTCACATCGAATACCGTATCGCCGATCATTGCCGTGTGCCAAGGCTTAACACCTAACTCTTCCATGGCATCAATCAAGATGTCGGGGTTCGGTTTCCCCGGCCCGTCATCAGCCGTCTTCAGAACCGTGAAGTGGTGCCCAATGCCATGGCGTGCCAGCGTATGCCCCAATCCCCGGCGCCCCTTACCCGTTGCCACGCCCAGAAGATAGGTTTCCTGACCGGCCAGTGTCTCTAGGACTGTCGCGCAATCTTCATACAAGGGTTCTTCATGCGCGCCGACCTCACGGCCGCCGACGAACACCGACTTGTAATTCTCTGCCAGTTTTTCGTGCAGGGCGTTTCCTGCTGATGGTGCCAGATTGGCGATCGCCTGAACCAGTGGCAGGCCGATCTGATGACGCATGGCATCTGCGTCCGGCGGCTCCAGCCCCTCTGCCCGCCATGCGGCGGACAGGGTCGACACGATGATATGCCCGCTATCCACCAAGGTCCCGTCGCAATCGAAAACGATGAGCCGCGGTGTTCTCATGGTCACTCCATCAGGTCAGCAAAGGGATCGTCGAAATCCGGACCGGCGGTCTCGAATTCGAACAGGGACAGCGTCTTTCGGAAATGCGGGGGCGGTTGCGCGACGATGCGGGCGCCAGCCCCCGGCACACCGGCCGGCAGGGTCAGCGATCGCGCATGCAGATGCAGTCCCTTCGGCAATTCATCGCCCGGCGGGAACGCGGCCTTTCCGCCATACTTGCCATCCCCCAGGATCGGCGTGCCAATTGCGGCGAGATGCGCGCGGATCTGATGCGTGCGCCCGGTTCTGGGCCACAGGGCGACCAGCGCGGCCTTGTTCGCCGCCCGTTCCATTACACGAAACTCGGTGACGGCGGATTGCCCCTCCTCCGGATCGGCGACGACGCGTTCGCCCCCCGCACCGCCCTGCTTCGAAAGCGGGATACGGATCGTGCCTTCGTCAGGGTCCGGCACGCCGGCCGTGATCGCCCAATAGATCTTCTGCATCTGGCGGCCCTTCAGGGCTCGTCCCAGGTCAGTGGCGGTCGTTCGGTCGCGCGCCAGCAGCATCACGCCGCTGGTATCCTTGTCCAACCGGTGAACCAGACGCGGCTTATCCTCGGCATCGAAGGTCAGGAATTCCAGCATGCCGTCCAGATGCCGGTCGGTCTTGCTGCCGCCCTGAACCGCAAGACCCGGCGGTTTGTCGATCGCCAGAATGCCGGCATTGCGAAAGATCACCAGCTTTCGGACAAAAGCCTCGTCCCGGGGATCCGGCCCCTTCGGCGCGCGCTGTCCGGGCGGCGGTGCCGCCTCATAGGGTGGGATTCGCACCGTCTGTCCGGCAGCAACCCGCGAATCCGTCTTTGCCCGTCCGCCGTCCAGCCGGATCTCGCCCTTGCGCAGGGCCTTCTGCATGCGCCCGTGGGGCATGTCCGGGCAGCGCGTCCGGATCCAGCGATCCAGACGCATCCCGTCCTCGTCCGGGCGAACCTCCAGGGTCTGAACGCCGCTCATCCCATCACCATCCTGGCCAGCGCCATGCCGGCAATCAGTCCCAACACCGCCAGAACCGCAGAGCCGACGGCATATCCCGCGGCAAGGGCTACCTGCCCGCGTTCGATCAGCAGCACGATATCCAACGCATAGGTGGAAAAGGTCGTGAAAGCGCCCAGGAAGCCGACGGTCAGAAAGGCCTTGAGGCCCGGCATCGGTTCCGACAGGTGCGTCAGGGCGTGAATCACGATCCCCATCAGAAAACTGCCCAGAATATTGGCCGCGAAAATTCCCCAGGGGAATCCGCCCGCCGTCCAGCGCATGATCTGCGCGGCGAAGTAATGGCGGGCCAGCGCCCCCAGGGCACCACCGGCCGCAATGGCAAGAACCGTTTTCATGGTTTGAGGTTATGCGTCCGGGCAGGGTCCTATGCAAGCACCGCCAAGCGACCGGATTCAAAGCTACCCAAGCGCGAAGAGTTGGAGTAGCATCTCGTCGTCGCCAGAATGGCGCTTCATTTTCGCGGTTTTCCGCGACTTCCGCGCAACCAATCCGATCCATTGTTTGGGAAGTTCATGGTCCGAAGCAATCACATCGGCAATCTGCATCCCATTGTCCAGGAGGCATTCGCCTACTGGAACCAGAAGCGTGGCAACCGCACGATGCCGCGCCGCGAGGACATCGATCCCATCGATATCCCCAGCGTCATCCCGCATATCATTCTGATCGATGTCGACCACGACCCTTTGGATTTCCGATTTCGCCTGATCGGCACCTATGTCGACCGCCATGTCAGCGGCTCCTATACGGGCCTGCGGCATCGCGACATCCCGAGAAAGGGACCGGGGTCGGACATTTGGAATGCGCTGGAAAATGTCGCCCGAACGGGGGAACCGCATGTCGACTATATGGGATACCACGGCCCGGTGCCGGAAGTCCGAGGGGTTGAAGAAGCAATTCTGCCGCTGGGCCATGACGGCCGGATCACGATGATGATGAATGTTCTGGTCTTCATCGCCGATCGCAATCCGATGGTCGACCTGACCGCGCGCTACCGGCAGGACTGGCCGATCGGCAATGCCGAAGCGGAGCTTTTCCGGATATCGATCAACGACTGATCGACAACAAGACCGTCAGCCCTGTAGCCCGCTTTTCTCCGTCCGAATACGCCGGGCCCGGCGTGCCGCCATGTTCAGAACCTCCACCAGGCCGGAAAATGCCATTGCGGCATAGACGTAGCCTTTCGGCACATGGGCGCCAAATCCCTCCGCGATCAGCAGCATCCCGATCATCAGCAGGAAACTGAGCGCCAGCATGACGACGGTCGGGTTGCGGTCAATGAAGCGGGCCAGCGGGCCGCTGGCGAACAGCATCACCAGGACGGAGACGACCACGGCGCAGATCATGATCGGCAGATGCGGCGTCATGCCGACGGCGGTCAGGATGCTGTCGACGGAAAAGACCATGTCGAGCAGCAAGATCTGCATGATCGCGATCCCGAAACCGATCTTGCCGGCTGTATTCTTTTCTTCCTCTTCTTCCCCGGGGTCGACGTGGTGATGAATTTCGGTGGTCGCCTTCCAGACCAGGAACAGGCCGCCGGCGATCAGGATCAGATCGCGCCACGAGAAATCCACTTCGAACACGGTCACAACCGGCTGTGTCAGACCGACCAGAACGAA
Source organism: Alphaproteobacteria bacterium (assembly GCA_033344895.1). Lineage (NCBI taxonomy): Bacteria > Pseudomonadati > Pseudomonadota > Alphaproteobacteria > Alphaproteobacteria bacterium. The sequence goes on along the minus strand of JAWPMN010000001.1, from coordinate 2,051,689 downwards.
CAGCAGGCTCAACAGGCAAAGCCGCATGATCAGCGCCGCGCCGATGCCCAACTGGCGGGCCCGGGGTCGATCCGCCTCCGGCAGCTTGTTGGTCAGGATCGAAATGAAGACAAGGTTGTCGATCCCCAGAACAACTTCCATCACAATCAAGGTCACCAGGGCGACCCACGCCTCCGGGCTGGCCACAAGCGTCGCGATATCCATTTTCTGCGCCCCCTAATCCTCAATCTCGGCCTGTCGCCGCTTTCGTCTCAACCCGTCCCAGTAGTCCAGGCGTTTCTTGATCTCGCGTTCGAATCCGCGCTCCACCGGCTGGTACAGCTTGGCGCGCGACATGGTGTCCGGGAAGTAGTTCTGCCCAGAGAAGCCGTCCGGCGCGTCGTGGTCATAGGCATAGTTCTTACCGTAGCCCTGATCTTTCATCATTCGGGTCGGGGCATTCAGGATATGTTTCGGCGGCATCAGGGAACCGGTCTCCTTCGCCGCCCGGCGCGCCGACTTGTAGGCGCCGTAGGCGGCATTGGATTTCGGGGCCGTCGCCAGATAGATGACGGCCTGCGCCAGGGCCAGCTCTCCTTCCGGGCTGCCCAGCCGCTCATAGGTGTCCCACGCCATCAGCGCCTGATGGGCCGCCTGGGGGTCGGCCAGACCAATATCCTCATAGGCGAACCGGACGAGGCGCCGCGCGACATAGAGCGGGTCTTCCCCGCCTTCCAGCATGCGGCCGAACCAGTAGAGCGCCGCATCACAATCAGAACCTCGCAGGGATTTGTGCAGCGCGCTGATCAGGTTGAAGTGACTGTCCTGATGCTTGTCATAGACCGGCAGCCGCCGCTGAACCGCCGCGGCCAGTCCGGCCGGGTTCATCTTTTCCGTCGTGCCGAGCGCGAACAACGCCTCCGCCATGTTCAGCAGATAACGGCCGTCCCCATCCGCCATGGCGATCACCGCAACCCGCGCATCCTCGTCAAGCGGCAGGGCGCGCCCTTCGGCTTCCTCCGCCCGCTCAAGCATCCGGGCCAGCGCGACCTCGTCGAGCCGGTTCAGAACGAAGACCTGACAGCGTGAGAGCAGGGCCGCGTTCAGCTCGAAACTGGGATTCTCCGTCGTCGCCCCGATCAGCACGACCGTCCCATCCTCGACCACTGGCAGGAAACCGTCCTGCTGGGCCCGGTTGAACCTGTGAATCTCGTCCACGAACAACAGCGTGCCCTCGCCTGCCTGCCGGCGGGACGCGGCGCGCTCGAAGACCTTGCGCAGATCTGCAACCCCGGAGAACACCGCCGATAGCGGCTCGAAGGTCAGGCCACTCTGTTCCGCCAGAAGCCGCGCGAGGGTGGTCTTACCGCAGCCCGGTCCGCCCCACAGAATCAGGGATGTCAGGCGCCCGTTGTCGAGCATCCGACGCAGCGAGCCCTCCGGTCCGATCAGATGATCCTGCCCGACGACCTGCTCCAGCGATTTCGGTCGCAGCCGGTCGGCAAGCGGTCTCGGCGCCTCGGCTTCAAAGAGTCCCGGAACGGGGCCGGAGGCAGCGGGCGCCATGATCTAGCGGACCTCAACCGTTTTTCGATCGCCGTTCCGGTCGATGACCAAACGCCAGACACTAGGCGGATCGTTCATCACCCGTGCGAGATCCTTGGTGGTTTCGATCTCGAACCCGTTGACCGAACGCAGGATATCGCCGGGCTTCAGGCCGAGCCTTGCTGCCGGGGATCCATTCGCGATCTCAACCGCCATCACGCCGTCGCGGTCGCGTTGCAGGCCAAGTTCCTCTGTGACCGCAGGAGAAAGGTTGATAAACACCGCGCCGGCAAAGGGCGCATTGCGTCTGATCGTGATCGGATCCCGCGGCGGGTCTTCCGGGGGGGCGATCAGGGCAAAACTCCGGTTCAACGTCTTGCCATCGCGGATCACGGTCAGTTGGACGGTCTCTCCGACGCCTTTGGTTGCCGCGCGGAACCGCAGATTCTTGATGTCCTCAACCGGCTTGCCGTCGACTTCGGTCACGATGTCTCCGGCGCGCAGATCAGCTGCCGCCGCCGGCCCGCCCGCGCGGATCTGTTCGACGATGACACCGTGGGGACGCTCCATGCCAAGGGCTGCGGCAATATCCCAGTCAACGGCGCGGCCGGAGAAGCCCAGCCAGGGGCGGACCAGCGTTTCGCCCGATGCGGCGCTGCGCAGCACGGCCGCCACCATGTTGGACGGAATTGCGAAGCCGATGCCATGCGATCCGCCGCTGCCGGAGAAGATCGCGGTATTGATTCCGATCAGCTTGCCGTCCATCGCGACCAGGGCACCACCCGAATTGCCGGGGTTGATCGCCGCATCGGTCTGAATGAAGGACTGATAGTCCGAAATGTCCACGGATGTCCGGGCAAGTCCCGACACGATACCGCTGGTGACCGTCTGCCCCACGCCGAACGGGTTGCCGATGGCAAGCACCAGATCGCCGACGGAAACGGAATCCGAATCGCCCAGCGTGACGACGGGCAGGTTCCCCTGCGGGTTCTTCAGCTTCAGAACCGCCAGGTCCGTACGCTCGTCCGACAGGATCAGTTCGGCCTGGAACTCTCGGCGATCGCGCAGGATGACCTGAATGTCGTCCGCATCGGCAATGACGTGATGATTGGTGACCACCAGCCCATCCTGCGAGGCGATCACCCCGGAGCCGAGCGAATTTTCCGACCGGCGTCGCGTGCCGCCGAAATTGTCACCGAAAAAGCGCTGAAAGAACGGGTCGTTGAACAACGGACTACGGAACCGCGCCGCTTCCACCACCTTGGTCGCATAGATGTTCACCACCGCCGGCGCGACCTGCTCCACCAGGGGCGCATAGCTGAGCGTGATCTGTTCACGGCTCTGCGGCACCTGCTGGGCGGCCGCCGGACCGGCCAGGGCGAAGACAGAAAGAAGGGTGAGCCCAAAGGCGGAAAGGGAGCGTATCATCATCCCCTTAGTGTAGGAAGCGACGCCCCGGTTTGAAAGATGTCTCCACAAGGCAATGCAGCCATCCAGTACATGGAGCAAAGGCACGAAAAAGGCGGCGCCTATGGGGCGCCGCCTTTGCCGTAACGTTCCGTCGCGTCGCGGATTATTCTTCCGCGGCGGCTTCGACTTCCTGCGTCGGGCCGCTGTCCTGACCCTTGGCGCTTTCGTCGCGCTCGACCAGTTCGATGACTGCCATCGGGGCGCTGTCGCCATAGCGGTAGCCGGCCTTCAGGACGCGGGTGTAGCCACCCGGGCGGGCTTCGTAGCGCGGGCCCAGGACGTCGAACAGCTTCTTGACCATCGCATCGTCGCGCAGCTGCGAGTAGGCCTGGCGGCGACGGTGCAGCCCGCCCTTCTTGCCCAGCGTGATCAGCTTGTCGGCAACGCGCTTCAGCTCTTTCGCCTTCGGCAGCGTGGTCACGATCTGCTCGTGCTTGATCAGCGCGTTGGCCATGTTCGAGAACATCGCCTTGCGGTGTTCGGCGGTACGGTTGAGCTTACGCCCCTTGTTCAAATGCCGCATGATACTCGTCCTTCCATAGGTAACAGTGGTTTCTGAGGCGTCTCCGCCGGTCGCTCAAGGCTACAGCCGGCGGGGGACGAAACGCGTATTCAACTCTCGGTTCCAGCCGTCAAATCAGAACGGCTCTTCCAGTTTCTTGGCCAGGTCCTCGATGTTGTCGGGCGGCCAATTGGTGATTTCCATGCCGAGCGACAGGCCCATCTGACCGAGAACTTCCTTGATCTCGTTCAGCGACTTGCGGCCGAAGTTCGGCGTGCGCAGCATTTCGGATTCCGTCTTCTGAACCAGATCGCCGATATAGACGATGTTGTCGTTCTTCAGGCAGTTCGCCGAGCGGACGGACAGTTCCAGTTCGTCCACCTTGCGCAGCAGGTTCTTGTTGAACGGCAGTTCCGACGGGCGGTCTTCCTCGGTGCGGACTTCCGGCTCCTCGAAATTGATGAAGATCTGGAGCTGGTCCTGAAGGACGCGGGCGGCGAGCGCCACGGCGTCTTCCGGGGTCACCGCACCGTTGGTTTCCAGGGACATGGACAGCTTGTCATAGTCCGTGACCTGACCGACGCGGGTGTTTTCGACCTTGTAGGAGACCTTGCGCACCGGGCTGAAGACCGAGTCGACCGGGATCAGGCCGATCGGGGCGTCTTCCGGACGATTCTGGGTCGCCGGGACGTAGCCCATGCCGTTGTCGACCGTGAACTCGATGTTCAGCTTCGCGCCGCTGTCCAGCGTGCACAGGACGAGATCCGGGTTCATGACTTCGATGTCATGGCCGGTCTCGATCATGCCTGCGGTCGCTTCGCAGGGGCCTTCGCAGGACAGGCGCATCTTCTTCGGGCCTTCGCCATGCATGCGCAGGGCCAGCGCCTTCACGTTCAGGACGATGTCGGTGACGTCTTCGCGGACACCCGGGATCGACGAGAATTCGTGCAGCACGCCGTCAATCTGAATCGAGGTCACGGCCGCTCCCTGCAGCGAGCTCAGCAGAACCCGGCGCAGCGCGTTGCCAAGCGTCAGGCCAAAACCACGCTCCAGCGGCTCGGCGACGACATTGGCGATCCGGCGCGGATCGTAGCCGGGGCTGACTTCCAGCTTCTTCGGCTTAATCAGGGCCTGCCAGTTTTTCTGGGCGTTCGCGGCAATATCACTCATTTGGTTCTCGCCTCATAGCTCAAGTAAAGCGTGGGACCCGGCGTGGATAACGGTGCGGAAATGGCACCGCTCGCCCTGGTCGCTGGCGGCGGGCCGTCGGTGAAACCGGACGGCCGCCCCGAGAAATCGGTCAGACCCGACGGCGTTTGCGCGGACGGCAGCCGTTGTGCGGAATCGGGGTCACGTCGCGAATGGCAGTGATCTGGAAACCGACCGACTGCAGCGCACGCAGAGCCGATTCACGTCCCGACCCCGGGCCCTTGACGTTGACTTCCAGCGTCTTCACGCCGTGATCCTGCGCCTTCGCACCAGCTTCTTCGGCCGCCATCTGCGCCGCGAACGGCGTGGACTTCCGGCTTCCCTTGAAGCCCTTCGAGCCGGCCGAAGACCAGGAAATCGCGTTCCCCTGGACGTCGGTAATGGTGATCATCGTGTTGTTGAACGTCGAATTCACGTGGGCGATGCCCGACGCGATGTTCTTCCGTTCCTTACGCTTGCGAACAGGAGCCTTAGCCATTGTCTCTTTCGTCCTTCATCTTGGCGCGCGAAACACCGCCGCGCGCCGGACCGCCCGCGCAGGGCGATCGGAATTACTTCTTCTTACCGGCAATCGCCTTGGCCGGGCCCTTGCGGGTGCGCGCATTGGTATGCGTACGCTGGCCACGGACCGGCAGGCCCTTGCGGTGACGCAGACCGCGGTAGCAACCAAGGTCCATCAGGCGCTTGATGTTCATCGCGACTTCGCGGCGCAGGTCCCCTTCGACCGTATGGTCGCGGTCGATGACCTCGCGAATGCGAGCCAGCTCGTCTTCACCCAGCTCGTTGACGCGCGTCGTCGGCTCGACGTTGCACGCGGCCAGGATTTCCTGGGATTTGGTGCGACCGATCCCCGTGATGTAGGTCAGCGCGACCAGCACCCGCTTGTTGGTCGGAATGTTAACGCCGGCGATACGTGCCACGTCGCGTACTCCTTCAAACGTGTTTAGGAGACGCCATTGACGTCTCCGTCCATCGATCCATCTCGTTTCGGTCGGATCGGTTTCGCCTCGGAATATCCTCTGGGATATCCCCATGCGGCTCAATCGATCCGTAACTGGGACTGGTATTGAAGCGCCAACCCCGAAGTCGCTTATATTTCAAGCGCTTCCGCCTGCTCCGCCCTGCGAAGCGCGCGGAGTATAGGCAAAAGCATCAGCTTGTCAACGCAACAGAAGCCGGAAAACGCCCGGAATCTGTGTTTTTTCGCCCGAACGGCGCAAGTCGCCCGGCTCAGCCGAGCGCGGCCTCGATCTGGCGGGTCACTTCATCGATCTCCGCCATGCCGTCGACCTTCTTGAGCATCCCCTTGTCCCGGTAATAGGGCAGGATCGGCGCGGTCTGTTCATGATAGGCGGCGAGGCGCGACGTCACCGTCTCTGCATTGTCGTCCGCGCGGCGCTTGAACTCGGTCGCGCCACACTTGTCGCAGACGCCTTCCTTTGCCGGCTTCTGGAACGAGTCGTGATAGCCTTGGCCGCATTCGGCGCAGGTATATCGCCCGGTAATGCGTTCCGTCAGCGCCGCGTCGTCGACTTCCATTTCGATAACCGCGTCGAGCTTCAGACCCTTTTCGGCGAGCATGGTATCCAGTGCTTCGGCCTGGGCCACGGTTCGGGGGAATCCGTCGAGGATGAAACCGTTCTTGCAATCGGGCTGATCGATGCGGTTCGCGATAATCCCGATCACCAGTGCATCCGACACCAACTGCCCGGCTTCCATCACCGCCTTCGCTTCCCGGCCGAGCGGACTGCCGCTCTGCACCTCGGCGCGCAGCATGTCACCCGTCGAAAGCTGGACCAGACCGCGAGAGTCCTCCAGGCGTTTTGCCTGGGTCCCCTTCCCGGCGCCCGGCGGGCCGAGCAGAATGATGTTCATCGCTTCTTCCCCCTCAATTTGGCCTTCTTGATCAGCCCTTCATACTGGTGGGCGATCAGATGGCTCTGAATTTGCGTGACGGTATCCATCGTCACCGTCACGACAATCAGAAGCGTCGTACCGCCGAGATAGAATGGAACGGCGAACTGACTGATCAGCAACTCGGGCAACAGACAGACCAGGGCCAAATAGGCCGCGCCGACCACAGTCAGACGTGTCAGGACGTAATCCAGGTAGTCGGCCGTATTCTTGCCGGGGCGGATGCCCGGAACGAAACCGCCGTTGCGCTTCAGATTGTCCGCGGTGTCCTGCGGATTGAAGACGACCGCCGTGTAGAAGAAGGCGAAGAAGACGATCATGCCGATATACATCGCCAGATACAGCGGCTGCCCCCGCCCCAGATAGGAGGAGATTTCCGCCAGCAGGCCGCCATCCGCGCCCGCCGGGCCGGAGAAGTTCGCCACCGTCAGCGGCATCAGCAGGATCGAGCTGGCGAAGATCGGCGGAATGACCCCGGCCGTATTGATCTTCAGCGGCAGGTGGGACGTGTCCCCGCCGTACATCTTGTTGCCCATCTGGCGCTTCGGATACTGCACGAGAATCCGGCGCTGGGCGCGCTCGACAAAGACGATGAACACGATGACGCCGATCGCCAGCATCAGGAAGCCGAGCAGGATCGGGGTGGACAGCTGACCGCTGCGGCCCAGCTCGAACGTCGCGGCCAGCGCGGCGGGGAATTCCGCAACGATACCGGCGAAGATGATCAGCGAGATCCCGTTGCCGACGCCGCGCTGCGTGATCTGCTCACCCAGCCACATCAGGAAGACCGTGCCCCCGACCAGCGTGATCACCGCGGTCGCGCGGAAATACCAGCCAGGCTCGATCACGGCGCTGGAACCCGCTGAGGTGTTCAGGCCCTCCAGACCGACAGCAATACCATAACCCTGCACCGCCGCGAGGATGACTGTCAGGTAGCGGGTATACTGGTTGATCTTTTTGCGGCCGCTTTCGCCTTCCTTCTTCAGCTGCTCCAGCGTCGGGAATACCGCCGTCAGGAGCTGCATGATGATCGACGCCGAGATATACGGCATGATGTTCAAGGCAAAGATCGCCATGCGCCCAATGGCGCCCCCGGCGAAGGCGTTGACCATGTCCAGCACGCCGCCGCGCTGCTGTTCGAAGATGTCGGACAGGATGACCGGGTCGATCCCGGGCAGCGGGATATAGGTCCCGATACGGTAAACGATCAGCGCGCCCAGGGTGAACCAGATCCGCTGCTTCAGTTCCGTCGCCTTGGCGATCGAGCCGAAGTTGAAGTTCGCTGCCAGTTGTTCCGCGGCTGATGCCATGGGTCCGTCCTGTCCTCAGCGCCGGGACCCGCAGGGTCCGGCCGGTCTATTAAGATGGTCTTATATAGGAAACGCGCGGGAGGGGCGAAAGGACAGAATGTCGCTTGTCGCCCCTACCCGCGCGCTTAACTCTCCGACCCGGTTCGGTCGGTCACGCGATCACTCGCCGGCCAGGCGGGCGGCACGCTTCTCTGCCGCTTCCTTGCGGCGGGCGGCGCGCTTGCCTTCAACCTTTTCGACCGGCTCCGGCAGGGTCACCGAACCGCCGGCCTTCTCGACGGCTTCGATGGCAGCCTTGGAGGCGCCAGCGACCGAGAAGGAAACCTTGGCGGAAAGCTCACCCTTGGCCAGCAGGCGCACACCATCGCGCACCCGGCTGATCACACCCGCCGCCACCAGGGCCTCGCTGTCGACGGTCTTGCCGGCGTCCAGCTTCTTCGCGTCGATCGCCTTCTGGACACGGCCCAGATTGACCTCGACGAATTCCTTGCGGGTCGGATTGTTGAAGCCGCGCTTCGGCAGGCGACGGTACAGCGGCATCTGGCCGCCCTCGAAGCCTGCGATCGACACGCCGGTCCGGGACTTCTGACCTTTCACGCCGCGGCCGCCGGTCTTGCCTTTGCCGGATCCGGCACCACGGCCGACTCGGGTGCGATCCTTGCGGGCACCGTCCTTGTCGGCGAGTTCGTTGAGTTTCATAGCACTCATCCTCAAACGATTGAGAGAAGCGGGAAGGCCGCCGGCATAAGCCGCGGTTACTTCGACTCCTCGACGATTTCCACCATGTGATGGACCTTGCGGATCATCCCGCGAACCGCCGGCGTATCTTCCAGCGTGCGGACGCGGCCCATCTTGTTCAAACCCAGACCGATCAGCGTGTCGCGCTGCTCTTTCGGGCGGCGGATCGGGCTACCGGTCTGCCGAATGGTGACGGTCTTCTTATCAGCCATTGCTCAGGGCCTCCTGGGCGCTGTTGTCGACGCCGTCGTCGCGGCGGCCGACCAGCTCGGCAACCTTCAGACCCCGGCGCGACGCGACCATGCGCGGCGAGCTGGTGGCCTTCAAGCCTTCGAACGCGGCTTTGATCATGTTGTACGGGTTCGACGTGCCGACCGACTTCGCGACGACGTCCTGAACGCCAAGCGCCTCGAACACCGCACGGGTCGGACCACCCGCGATGATACCTGTGCCCGGAGGGGCGGCGCGCATCAGCACCCGGCCGGCGCCGAAGCGGCCCCGGATGTCGTGGTGCAGCGTGCGACCCTCGCGCAGCGGAACCCGGATCATCGTCTTGCGGGCCTGATCGGTCGCCTTGCGGATGGCTTCCGGCACTTCACGTGCCTTGCCCGATCCGAAGCCGACGCGGCCGCGGCCGTCACCGACGATCACCAGAGCCGCAAAGCCGAAGCGACGGCCACCCTTCACGACCTTGGCGACGCGATTGATCGCGACCAGCTTTTCGGTCAGTTCCGGTTCGTTGCTGTCCCGGTTGTCACGGTCGCGACCTCGGCCGCCCCGCTCTTCTCTCGGTCCTCGTGCCATATCAGCGGCTCCCGACTTAGAACGTCAGACCGGATTCACGCGCGGCATCCGCCAGCGCCTTTACCCGGCCGTGAAATTTGTACCCGCCGCGGTCGAAGACTACCACTTCGACACCGGCATCCTTCGCCCGAGCGGCGAGCAGCTTGCCGACTTCCACCGCGGCTTCCACCGTGGCACCCGTCTTCAGCTTACCCTTCAGGTCCTTGTCGACCGACGAGGCGGCAGCCAGCGTCCGGCCGGCCCGATCGTCGATGATCTGAGCGTAGATCTGCTTGGACGAGCGGAAGACCGACAGGCGCGGACGGCCGTTCGCCAGCTTGCGGACCTTGAACCGGGTCCGCTCCTTGCGACGTGCGAAAAGATCTTTCGTCTTGAGCATCTGTCCGGTTCCTTACTTCTTCTTGCCTTCCTTACGGAGGATGGTCTCCTCCGCGTATTTCACACCCTTGCCCTTGTAGGGCTCCGGCGGACGGAAAGCGCGAATTTCGCTCGCGATCTGGCCGACACGCTGCTTCGAAGCGCCGGAAATCGCGATGATGTTGTTACGGTCGCCTTCGATCGCGATGTTCAGATCCGACGGGATCGGATAGTTCACGTCGTGGCTGAAACCGAGCGACAGCTTCAGGGTCGACCCCTGAACCTGGGCACGATAGCCGACGCCGTTCACTTCCAGCCGGCGGGTGAACCCCTCACCGGCACCGTGGACCGCATTCGCGATCAGGGCGCGGGTCGTACCCCACGCCTGACGGGCGCGCTTGGTCAGTTTGACCGGCGTGACCTTGACCGCGTTGTCCTCGATCGAGACTTCGACGTTCTCCAGGACCTTAACGACCTGTTCGCCGTTCTTGCCCTTGGCCGTCACCACGCCGTCGGCAATCGAGACTTCGACGCCGTTCGGGATCGCGACGGGATAGACACCTACTCGTGACATCGTTCGACCCTCCCGATTAGAAGACGCGGCACAGGATCTCGCCGCCGACATTCGCTTCGCGGGCTTCGGCATCAGACATCACACCCTGCGGGGTGCTGAGAATCTGAATGCCCAGGCCGTTGTAGAAACGGGGCAGATCCTTGATTTTCGAATAGACGCGGCGGCCCGGCTTCGAGACGCGCATCATTTCACGGATGGCAGGTTCGCCATCGTGGTACTTCAGTTCGACGGACAGCTCGCGGACGCCCGGACGGAGTTCCGTCTCGGAGTAGCCGCGGATGAACCCTTCGCGCTGCAGCACATCCAGGACACGCGCACGCATCTTGGACGCCGGCACCGGCACGACCGCCTTGCGGGCGTGTTGGCCGTTGCGAATACGGGTCAGCATATCGCCGAGCGGATCGCTCATCGCCATGATTGGATCCTCCTCACCAGCTCGACTTGACCACGCCCGGGACCAGGCCAAGCGAGGCCATGTCACGGAGCGCGATACGGGAGATACGGAACTTCCGGTAGAACGCACGCGGGCGCCCGGTAATTTCGCAACGGTTGCGCACGCGGATCGGGCTGGCGTTCTTCGGCAGAGCATCCAGCTTCATCACCGCAGAGAAGCGGTCTTCCGGCGGCAGTTCACGGTCGTGAATCAGCGCTTTCAGGGCCGCACGCTTCTTAGCGTAGCGCTTGGCCAGCTTCCGGCGGTGTTCGTTCTTTTCGATGGCGCTTTTCTTAGCCATGTCTCGTCACTCCTCCGCCTTAGGCCTGGAACGGCATGTTGAACTTGGCGAGCAGGCTCTTGGCCTCCTCGTTCGTTCCAGCCGTCGTGCAGATCACGATATCCATGCCGCGCAGTTCATCGATCTGATCGTATTCGATCTCGGGGAAGACGATCTGTTCCTTCAGACCCATGGCATAGTTGCCATTCCCGTCGAAGCTCTTGCCGTTGACGCCGCGGAAGTCGCGAACGCGCGGCAGCGCGATATTGATCAGACGATCCAGGAATTCCCACATGCGCTCACGACGCAGGGTCACCTTGCAGCCGATTGCCATGTTGTCGCGGATCTTGAAGCCGGCAACCGACTTCTTCGCCTTCGTTGCCACCGGCTTTTGCCCGGTGATCTGCGCCAGTTCAGCCATGGCGTTGGTCAGTTTCTTGCGGTCTGCAACCGCTTCGCCGACGCCCATGTTGATGACGATCTTGTCCAGCCGCGGCACCTGCAGCGGGTTGTCATACCCGAATTCCTGCAGCAATTCGCTCTTGACCTTGTCGTCGTAGAGCTTCTTGAGCCGCGGGACGTAACGATCTTCAGCCATCGCTCGTATCCCTTACCTTCTTAAACCGTCGCCCACATCAGGCGTCGATGATTTCGCCGGACCGCTTGGCGACACGCACCTTGCGACCGTCCTCGAGAACCTTGAACCCGACGCGGGTCGGCTGACCGTTCTTCGGATCCTTGATCGCGATGTTCGACAGCGCGATCGATGCTTCCTTGTCGACGATGCCGCCGGTGGAAGCCTGCGTCGGACGCGTATGGCGCTTGACCATGTTCACGCCCTGGACCAGTGCGCGGCCTTCCTTCGGGAGGACCTTCAGCACTTCGCCTTCTTTGCCCTTGTCGCGGCCGGTGAGGACCACAACGGTGTCGCCCTTTTTGATCTTCGCAGCCATGATCAGATCACCTCCGGCGCCAAAGACACGATTTTCATGAACTGCTTCGCACGCAGCTCACGCACGACCGGACCGAAGATACGGGTGCCGATCGGCTCTTTCTGCTTGTTGATCAGCACGGCGGCGTTCGTGTCGAACTTAATCGTCGAACCGTCCGGACGGGCGATCTCCTTCGCGGTCCGCACGATGACGGCACGATGAACGGCCCCCTTCTTCACGCGGCCACGCGGAATGGCTTCCTTGACGGAGACGACGATGATGTCGCCCACCGACGCGAACCGGCGCTTGGAACCGCCGAGAACCTTGATGCACTGGACTTTCCGGGCCCCGGAATTGTCCGCGACATCGAGGGTGGTTTGCATCTGGATCATTGCACCTACTCCCGATCAGGCTGTTTCGGTCAAGCGTCCGCGCCGGAGACCAATTCCCAAGACTTACGCTTGGAAATCGGACGGCACTCGCGAATGCGGACGGTATCGCCGACTTGCGCCGAGTTGTTTTCGTCATGCGCCATGAATTTCTTCGACAGGCGCACGAACTTCCCGAAGACCGGATGTTTTACCCGGCGTTCGACCCTGACCACAATGGTCTTGTCAGTCGTGTTGGAGACAACCGTCCCCTGCAGAATGCGTTTCGGCATTATCCGAACCTCCTAATGCGCGGCCGGATCAGGCCGTGGCCGCCGAGGCAGCGCCCCGACGATCGTTCAACAGCGTCTTGATGCGCGCGATGTCGCGACGCACCGTGCGGACGCGCGCGGTATCTTCCAACTGCCCGGACGCCGCCTGGAAGCGCAGATTGAACTGCTCCTTCTGCAGCTCGGCGAGCTGGTCCTTCAATTCGTCGTCCGTCTTCGGACGCAGATCGGCGATCTTAGTCATTGCTTCGCTTCCTTACGCACCAATGCGGGTGACGATCTTGCACTTGATCGGCATTTTGGCGGCCGCCAGCTCGAAAGCCTCGGTCGCGACGTCGTTCGGCACACCGTCCATTTCAAACATCATCCGGCCCGGCTTCACACGGCAGGCCCAGAATTCCGGAGAACCCTTACCCTTACCCATGCGAACTTCCGCCGGTTTGGCGGAGACCGGAACATCCGGGAAAATCCGGATCCAGACTTTGCCCTGACGCCGGATGCGACGCACCAGCGCACGGCGGGCCGCTTCGATCTGGCGAGCCGTGACCCGGCCCGGTTCCAAGGCCTTGAGGCCGATGGAGCCGAAGTTCAGCGCCGTGCCGCCCTTGGCATTGCCATGGATCCGGCCCTTGTGCTGCTTGCGGAATTTCGTGCGCTTCGGTGACAGCATCGTTCTAACCCGTTTTCTCTTGGTTTGCGGCGATCACCGCCGCGTAAACCCTTCGTTCCTTACAAACCCGCCTTAGCGGTTCCCACCGCCGGAGTTGCCACCCGACGAGGACGCGCTGCCCTGCTGGTCGGCGGTCCGCTTGTCCTGGGCATAGGGGTCGTGGGCCATGATCTCACCTTTGAAGATCCAGACCTTGACGCCACAGATGCCGTAGGTGGTCTCGGCTTCGGCAGTCCCGTAATCGATATCGGCACGCAGCGTATGCAGCGGCACGCGGCCTTCGCGGTACCATTCCGTGCGCGCGATTTCCGCGCCGCCCAGGCGGCCGCCGCAGTTGATCCGGATGCCTTCGGCGCCCATGCGCATGGCGTTCTGGACCGCGCGCTTCATGGCACGGCGGAACGCAACGCGGCGCTCCAGCTGCTGCGCGATGTTTTCGGCAACCAGCTTGGCATCCAGTTCCGGCTTGCGGATCTCGACGATGTTCAGGGCAACATCACCACCGAACTTGGTCGAAAGATCGCGGCGCAGCTTTTCGATGTCCTGACCCTTGCGGCCGATCACCACGCCCGGACGTGCGGTGTGGATCGTGACGCGGGCGCGGCCGGCGGGACGCTCGATGACCACGCGGCTGATGCCGGCGGCTTTCAGGCGATCCTGCAGATATTCGCGCATGGCGACATCTTTGTGCAGCAGATCGGCGTAGTTCTTACCGGCGAACCAGCGGGAATCCCACGTCCGGTTGATGCCGACGCGCAGGCCGATCGGATTGATTTTCTGGCCCATTATTCGGTCTCCTCGCGCTCACGGACGACGATGGTCAGGTTCGAGAACGGCTTCTGGATCTTGCCGACGCGGCCACGGGCACGCGGACGGAAACGCTTCATGACGAAGGCCTTTCCGACATAGGCTTCCTTGACGTAGAGCCGGTCAACGTCGAGCTGATGATTGTTTTCAGCATTGGCCACCGCCGATTCCAGCGCCTTCTTGACCGTGTCGGAAATCCGACGACGGCTGAAGGTCAGGTCGTTCAGCGCAGAACCGACATCCTTGCCGCGGATCAGCGCCGCAACCAGGTTCAGTTTCTGCGGGCTGACCCGGATCGAATTCACGACCGCGCGGGCTTCCGTATCGGCCAGCGTGCGTTCTCTTGCCGCCTTACCCATCGTTACTTCCTCTTCGCCTTCTTATCGGCCGCGTGACCGTAGTAGGTGCGGGTCGGCGCGAACTCGCCGAACTTGTGGCCGATCATCTGTTCGTTGACCATTACCGGCACGAACTTCTGACCGTTGTGGACGCCGAACGTCAGCCCGACGAACTGCGGCAGGATGGTGGACCGGCGGGACCAGGTCTTGATCACCTCCTTGCGGCCGGATTCGCGGGTCTTCTCCGCCTTCTTCAGAAGGCTGAGTTCCACGAAGGGACCTTTCCATACAGAGCGTGCCATGGTCTCTAACCCTTACTTCTTCGCGTGGCGGCGACGGATGATGTACTTGTCCGTCGACTTGTTGGAACGGGTGCGCTTGCCCTTGGTCGGCTTGCCCCACGGCGTCACCGGATGGCGACCACCGGAGGTCCGGCCTTCACCACCGCCATGCGGGTGATCGACCGGGTTCATGACCACGCCGCGCACCGACGGCCGCTTGCCGAGGTAGCGGTTGCGGCCCGCCTTACCCAGGTTGATGTTCTGCTGGTCCGGGTTGGACACCGCACCGACCGTGGCGATGCACTCGGCCCGCACGATGCGCAGTTCACCCGAAGACAGCTTCAGCTGGGCGTAGCCCTGATCGCGACCGACCAGCTGGGCGTAGGTCCCGGCGGAACGGGCGATCTGACCGCCCTTGCCCGGCTTCATCTCAACATTGTGGATGATGGTGCCGATCGGCATGCTGGCCATCGGCATGGCGTTGCCTGGCTTCACATCGACCTTGTGGCCGGCCTCAACCTTGTCGCCCGCCTTCAGACGCTGCGGCGCCAGGATGTAGCTCAGCTCACCGTCTTCGTATTCGATCAGCGCGATGAAGGCCGTCCGGTTCGGATCGTATTCCAGGCGCTGAACCGTTGCGGTCATGTCCCGCTTCAGGCGCTTGAAATCGACGACGCGGTAACGGCGCTTCGCCCCGCCGCCGCGGCGACGCTGGGTGATGCGACCGGTATTGTTACGGCCACCCTTCTTGGTCAGCCCCTCGGTCAGGGACTTGACCGGCTCGCCCTTGTGCAGGTCCGAGCGGTCGACCAGGACCAGGCCGCGCTGGCCCGGGGTGATCGGCTTGTAGCTCTTAAGCGCCATGGCTTAACTCCTCTATCGATCCCGTATCGGTCGCCGTCCGGCTCAGACGCCGGCGCCGACGTCGATCGAATGCCCTTCTTCCAGGCTCACGACGGCCTTTTTCCAATCGCTGCGCACGCCGACACGGCCGCGGAAACGCTTGGTCTTGCCCTTCACCACCGACGTGTTCACGGCTTTCACCTTCACGTCGAAGATCTTCTCGACTGCAGCCTTGATCTCCGGCTTGGACGCGTCTTTCGCGACCTTGAAGACCACCGCATTGTGTTCGCCGGCCAACGTTGCCTTCTCGGTGATCACCGGGGCGACGATGACGTCGTACATGCGCTCCAGGCTGGGCGTCGTCTTATTCAAAAATTTCCAGCTCATTTCAACCGGGCCTCCAGACCTTCGACGGCCGCTTTGGTCAGAACCAGCGTCTCGCGGCGCAGAATGTCGTAAACGTTGGCACCCTGGGTCGGCAGAACATCCACATTCGGAATGTTACGCGCCGCCAGCGCGAAATTGCGGTCTACTTCCGAGCCACCGACGATCAGCGCATTGGCCACGCCCAGCGCGGTCAGCTGCGCCTTGACGGCCTTGGTCTTGGCTTCCGCCGCGGTGGCATCGTCCAGGATGATCAGCTTGCCGTCGGCCAGTTTGGACGACAGGGCATGCTTCAGGGCCAGCGCGCGGACCTTCTTCGGAAGATCGTGCGCATGATCGCGCGGGGTCGGACCGAACGCACGGCCGCCACCACGGAACTGCGGCGCCTTGCCGTTACCCTGACGGGCGCGGCCGGTGCCTTTCTGGCGATAGATCTTCTGACCGTTGCCGTTGATCTCCGCACGGTTCTTGACCTTGTGGGTCCCCGCGCGGCGCTTCGCCAGCTGGTAGTTGACCATACGCGCCAGAATGTCCTTGCGCGGCTCCAGACCGAAGACGTCATCGCTCAGATCGATGTCGCCGGCAGCCTTGTTTTCGAGCGTGAGGATCTTGGTTTTCATGATGCCTTACCTCTTACGCGTCGTTCTTGTCGCCATCGGCGTCGGCGGCAGGGGCCTCCGTCGCTTCGGCGGCTTCGACCGGCGCTGCTTCTTCCGACTTCGCCGGCTTCAGGGAAGCGGGCGTCGGCAGACCTTCCGGAAGCGCCTTCTTGACGGCATCCTTCAGCAGGATCCAGGCGTTCTTGGAGCCCGGGATGGCGCCCTTCACCAGGATCAGGCCGCGGTCGATATCGGTCGACACGACTTCCAGGTTCTGCTTCGTCACCTGGGACGCGCCCATGTGACCGGCCATCTTCTTGCCCTTGAAGACCTTGCCCGGGTCCTGACACTGACCGGTCGAACCATGCGCACGGTGCGAGATCGACACGCCGTGGCTGGCCCGCAGGCCGCCGAAATTGTGCCGCTTCATCGCGCCGGCAAAGCCCTTACCGATGCTGATGCCCGTGGCGTCGACATACTGGCCCGCCACGAAGTGGTCGGCCTGCAGTTCGTCGCCGGCCGCCAGCAGGTTTTCCGGGTCGACCCGGAATTCCGCCAGCTTGCGCTTCGGCTCAACCTTCGCCTTGGCGAAGTGGCCGCGCATGGCCTTGGTCGTATGTTTCACCTTACGCTTGCCCAGGCCCAGCTGCACAGCCGTGTAGCCGTCGGTTTCCTGGGTGCGCACACCCGTAACCTGGAGACCGTCCATCTGCAGAACGGTGACAGGCACATGCACGCCTTCATCGCTCCAGATGCGGGTCATGCCCAGTTTCTTCGCGATAACGCCGGTTCTCATCGGTCCAACCCCCGCGTCAGAGCTTGATCTCGACATCAACGCCGGCGGCGAGGTCGAGCTTCATCAGCGCGTCCACCGTCTGCGGAGTCGGATCCACGATGTCCAGAACACGCTTGTGCGTGCGGACTTCGAACTGTTCACGGCTCTTCTTGTCGATGTGCGGCGAGCGCAGCACCGTGAACTTTTCAATGCGGGTCGGAAGCGGGATCGGTCCCCGGACTTCCGCGCCGGTCCGCTTCGCGGTGTTGCAGATCTCCTTGGTCGACTGATCGAGGACCCGGTGATCGAACGCCTTCAGGCGGATGCGAATGTTCTGGCTTTCCATGCCTTCACCCTCTGTCATCCCCGTCGTTCAGGCCTTGCCGGCCATCCCGCTTGGGGGAAGGATTGCGGCGGTCCCGGATATGAGGACCGCCGCTATGGAGTCTCTACTTACTCGATGATGGACGCGACGACGCCGGCACCGACGGTGCGGCCGCCTTCACGGATGGCGAAGCGCAGACCTTCGTCCATCGCGATCGGCGCGATCAGCTCGACATCCATCGAAATGTTGTCGCCCGGCATCACCATCTCCGTGCCTTCCGGCAGCGTCACCGTGCCCGTCACATCCGTCGTGCGGAAGTAGAACTGCGGACGGTAGTTGGTGAAGAACGGGGTGTGACGACCGCCTTCTTCCTTCGTCAGAATGTAGGCTTCGCCCTTGAACTTCGTGTGCGGCGTGATCGAGCCCGGCTTCGCCAGAACCTGACCGCGCTCAACGTCCTCACGGCCGATACCGCGCAGCAGCGCGCCGATGTTGTCGCCCGCTTCGCCGCTGTCCAGCAGCTTGCGGAACATCTCAACGCCCGTCACCGTCGTCTTCTGCGTGTCGCGGATACCGACAATCTCGATTTCCTCACCGACCTTCACGATGCCCTGCTCGACGCGACCGGTCACAACCGTGCCACGGCCCGAGATCGAGAACACGTCTTCGATCGGCATCAGGAACGGACGGTCCTTCGGACGATCCGGCTGCGGAATGTAACGGTCGACTTCCGCCATCAGCTCGAGGATCTTCGACTTGCCGATGTTGTCGTCACGGCCTTCCAGCGCCGCCAGCGCCGAACCCGCAACGATCGGAATGTCGTCGCCCGGGAAGTCGTACGAGCTCAGCAGCTCGCGCACTTCCATCTCGACCAGTTCCAGCAGCTCTTCGTCGTCGACCTGGTCAACCTTGTTCAGGAAAACCACGATCGCCGGAACGCCAACCTGACGCGCCAGGAGAATGTGTTCACGCGTCTGCGGCATCGGGCCGTCCGCCGCGTTCACGACCAGGATCGCGCCGTCCATCTGCGCCGCACCCGTGATCATGTTCTTCACGTAGTCAGCGTGGCCGGGGCAGTCCACATGCGCGTAGTGGCGCGTCTCCGTCTGATACTCAACATGCGCCGTGTTGATCGTGATCCCACGCGCCTTCTCTTCCGGAGCCTTGTCGATGTTCGCGTAGTCCATGAACGTCGCGCCGCCCGTCTCCGCAAGCGTCTTCGTGATCGCTGCCGTCAGCGTCGTCTTGCCATGGTCAACGTGGCCAATCGTGCCAATGTTGCAGTGCGGTTTCGTACGCTCGAACTTTTCCTTCGCCATCTCTTCTCTCCATTCCGCGTCGGCGCCTGGCCGACGGACATTTATTCCTGATGCGGTAAGGCCTTAGGCCATCTTCGCCTTGACTTCGTCGGCGACGGCCTGCGGCACCGGCTCGTAATGGTCGAACTGCATCGTGTACTGGGCACGGCCCTGGCTCAGCGAGCGCAGCGTGTTGACGTAGCCGAACATGTTGGCCAGCGGGACCATGGCATTCACCACGCGGGCGATGCCGCGCTGATCCATGCTGCTGACCTGGCCACGACGGCTGTTCAGGTCGCCAATGATGTCGCCCATGTAGTCTTCCGGGGTCACGACCTCGACCTTCATCACCGGCTCAAGCAGGCGCGGGCCGGCCTTCTCCATGGCTTCGCGGAACGCGGCGCGGGCCGCGATCTCGAAGGCCAGGACCGACGAGTCGACATCGTGGTAGGCACCGTCGACCAGGCGGACGCCGAAGTCGATGACCGGGAAGCCGGCCATGATGCCGCTGTCCATCTGGGATTCGATCCCCTTCTGGACACCCGGGATGTATTCCTTGGGCACCGAACCACCGACGATCTTGCTCTCGAAGGAGTAGCCTTCACCCGGCTCATGCGGTTCGAATTCCAGCGTGATCTTCGCGAACTGACCCGAACCACCGGTCTGCTTCTTGTGGGTGTAATCCACGGAAACGGACTTGGTGATGGTTTCGCGATACGCGACCTGCGGGGCACCGATATTGGCGTCCACCTTGAACTCGCGCTTCATGCGATCGACGATGATGTCGAGGTGCAGTTCGCCCATGCCGGCAATGATGGTCTGGCCCGATTCCTCGTCGGTCTTCACACGGAAGGACGGGTCTTCGGCGGCCAGACGCTGCAGCGCCTGGGACATCTTTTCCTGGTCCGACTTCGTCTTCGGCTCCACGGCAATCTCGATAACCGGATCCGGGAACTCCATACGCTCCAGGATGATCGGGTTGGCCGGATCGCACAGCGTGTCGCCGGTCGTCGTGTTCTTCAGACCCGCGATCGCGACGATATCGCCCGCCATCGCGTCCTTGATGTCTTCCCGGCTGTTGGCATGCATCAGCAGCATGCGGCCGACACGCTCCTTGTTCTCCTTGACGGAGTTCAGGACGTAGGAGCCGGATTCCAGCGTACCGGAGTAGACGCGGCAGAAGGTCAGCGAACCGACGAACGGGTCGGCCATGATCTTGAATGCCAGCGCGGAGAACGGCGCGTCATCGCGCGTCTTGCGCTCCATCTTGACGTCCGGATCTTTCGTGGAGACGCCCTGGACGTTGTCGACGTCGAACGGGGACGGCATGAAGTCGATCACGGCATCGAGAAGCGGCTGAACGCCCTTGTTCTTAAACGCGGTGCCGTTCAGGACCGGAACGAAAGCCGACGCCAGGGTGCCCTTGCGGATGCACTTGATCAGCGTTTCTTCGGACGGCTCGTTGCCTTCCAGATAGGCTTCCATCGCCTCGTCGTCCTGCTCAACCGCAGTCTCGACCAGCTTCTCGCGATACTCCGCCGCCTTGTCGGCCATCTCGGCCGGGATGTCGACATATTCGAACGCCGCGCCCAGATCCTCGCCCTTCCAGACGATGTGCTTCATGCGGATCAGGTCGATGACGCCGTCATATTCGGCTTCCGCGCCTACCGGCAGATTGACCACCAGCGGCGTCGCACCGAGACGATCGACGATCATGTCGACGCAGCGATAGAAGTCGGCACCCATGCGGTCCATCTTGTTGACGAAACACATGCGCGGCACACCGTACTTGTCGGCCTGACGCCAGACGGTTTCCGACTGCGGCTCGACGCCGGCAACGGCATCGAACACGGCAACGGCGCCATCCAGCACGCGCAGGGAGCGCTCGACCTCAATGGTGAAGTCGACGTGACCGGGGGTGTCGATGATGTTGATGCGGTGCTCACGCCAGAACGCCGTCGTCGCAGCGGACGTAATCGTGATTCCGCGCTCCTGCTCCTGCTCCATCCAGTCCATCGTGGCATTGCCGTCATGGACTTCGCCGATCTTATGGGAACGGCCGGTGTAGTACAGAATGCGTTCGGTCGTGGTCGTCTTGCCGGCATCGATGTGGGCCATGATGCCGATATTGCGATACCGTTCGATCGGGGTAATGCGGGGCATGGTCGACGCTCCTTACCAGCGATAATGGGAGAAGGCGCGGTTGGCCTCCGCCATCTTGTGGGTGTCTTCGCGCTTCTTGATCGCGGCGCCCCGGTTGTTGGCAGCATCCAGCAGTTCGCCGGACAGCCGCTCGACCATGGTGTTTTCAGAACGCTTGCGGGCCATGTCGATGATCCACCGGAAGGCCAGCGCCTGGGCGCGGGTCGGGCGAACCTCGACCGGCACCTGGTAGGTCGCACCACCGACACGGCGGGAGCGCACTTCCAGATGCGGCTTCACGTTTTCCAGCGCTTCGTGGAAAACCTTCATCGGATCGGCGCCGCCGCGACCGGCCATGCGGTCCAGCGCACCGTAGACGATGCGTTCGGCCGTGGACTTCTTGCCGTCCAGCATGACCGAATTGATGAATTTCGACAGCACGACATCACCGAACTTCGCGTCCGGAATGATTTCGCGCTTCTCTGCACTATGGCGTCGAGACATGTCTTAGGGCCTCCCGATCACTTCGGCCGCTTCACGCCGTACTTCGAACGGCGCTGACGACGATCCTTGACGCCCTGCGTATCGAGCGTGCCGCGAATGGTGTGGTAACGGACACCGGGAAGGTCCTTCACACGACCGCCACGGATCAGAACCACCGAGTGTTCCTGCAGGTTATGACCTTCGCCAGGAATGTAGCTGGTCACTTCGTACCCGTTTGTCAGGCGGACGCGCGCGACCTTACGAAGGGCCGAGTTCGGCTTCTTCGGCGTGGTCGTGTAAACGCGCGTGCAAACGCCGCGCTTCTGCGGGCACGCTTCCAGCGCCGGGACTTTTTCCCGGACCGGCTTGTCCTTCCGCGCTTTGCGGATCAGCTGGTTGATCGTCGGCATATGATCTTCCCGTCGCCGTTTCTCTTCTTGGGCCACCCCGGAACATCCGGGTACCCTGGTCCATCCAAATCGCAATGGCCGGACTCTCGACCGGCACGATGCGAACCGTGACGCCGACCGAAGGAAAACCTTCCGGTCCCGCCACGCATGAAAACTCAATATGTGTTCGGCGCCCCCACCCATCGGGCGAAGACGCCAAGTCAGCTCTGGTATGCCTGAGCTGCGTTTAGGCTCATACCGCTTCCGGTGTCGCGCGAAAGAATGCCGAAACATTCCCCGGGTCAGTCGAAGCGTCCGATGCTGTCCGATTGCTCGTTCATCACCGGATCGGGCCTACCGCCAGCCCCTTTCCAAGGCGCGCGGATACTATTCACGCACCCTAGCCGCGTCAAGCGCGATTCTCAGGGATTTTGGGGATTCTTTGGTTCTTTCGAAAAGAACGTGCTTGGGCCGACTCACGCAATTAAATTTCACGAAATTCGACGCCGTCGTCACACAGCCGGTCTCAAGCCGATGTCCGAAATGCGAACGGGAGCCTGCACCATGGTCATTTCCGTATAGATCGGCCGGTTCCGGCTTGGCAAGGAATGGCTTTCGCCGGATCGTGAAATCGTCAGAAAGATTGGGGACGGGGATCGTGACGGGCCCTTTCGGGCATGGCATAACCGTCCGGACGGCGTGCTGGGTAAAGGATCGTTGCGGATGATTCCCAATACAGTTCGGGCGTTCGCGATGCTGATTCTGGTCGGCCTGTTCGCAATGGCGCCGGCCGCCCGTGTGGCGGCGCAGGCCCCGATCCAGGGTCCGGTCCGCATTCTGTTCATCAACCCCGCGCCCCCCGAGGACAAGCATTGGGGCATCGTCACCGATGTCATGAAGGCGGCCGCAAAGGATCTGAATGTCGAACTCGAGGTTCAGCATGCCTTTCATAGTGCCGCCTATACCCTGAAACATGTCAGCCTTGCAGCCCAACGGCCGGTGAAGCCCCACTATATCGTGTTCCGCAATGTGGACGGTGTGGCGATCAAGGTTTTTCAGGCCGCGCACTACGCCGGTATCAACACGATCACCATCGACGCACCGCTACAGAAAAGCGAGATCAGCCAGATCGGCGGCCCGCGGGAGAAGGTGAAGACCTGGCTGGGTCAGGTCGTTCCGGATGCCGCAACGGCCGGGGAAAGCCTGGTTACACTGCTCGTCAAGGCGGTCCAACAGAATGGGGCGAAAGGCGTGATCGAGGTTGTCGCCATGAGCGGCCCGGAACGGGATGTCGGCTCACAAGTTCGCGTCTTTGGGCTCAAGCGCGGCCTTAGCAAGATCGGCAATGCCCGCCTGCTGCACAGCTTTCCGGGAGACTGGGACACACGGGTCGCCGACCGCGAAGCCTACAAGGCCTTCCGACATGCGGCCGAGTCTCAGGTCTGGTGGGTGGCCGATGACAATATGACGCTGGGCGTCCTCAACGTCCTGCGCAACACCCACAGAAGGATCGGCGCGGATACGGTCATCGGGGCCTTTCACTGGACCGAGCCGATGATGACGGCAATTCTTCAGAACAAGGTTCATTATGTCGCCGGCGGGCATTTCATTCAGGGCGCCGCCGCCCTGATCCTGGCACATGACCATGCCCGCGGCCGCGATTTCGCCGATCTGGGCCTGAATTACACGATGGATTTCTCCTTCATGTACCGAAAGAACGTCGCGCAGGTCGGTCGGATCATGATTGCCGGCGCCTGGGACCGGATCGATTTTCGCCGTTTCAGCCGGGCCGCCAATCCGGCGCTGCAGCAGTACGATTTCAATGTGAACAGCTACCTCAAGGCCGTGCTGGGACAGTAGGACGGACCGGTTGTCCTGCGTGGCCGGTGCGGATTACGCTTCCGTCTCGTGCGCGCGATTATGATGAGGAAGGCCTCCATTGGATATCCGAGAAGACGACCTGAGCGGGCCGGAAATTGCCGCTCTGCTGCAATCCCACCTGGATCTGATGCGATCCATTTCCCCGGCGGAAAGCGTCCACGCGCTTGATCTCGAAAAGTTGCGCCGGCCGGACATCACCTTCTGGTGCGTCTGGGATGGCGACATTCTGTTGGGCTGTGGCGCACTCAAGGAACTCGCCCCGGACCATGGCGAGATCAAGTCCATGCATACGAGCGCGGCGAGCCGGGGGCGCGGCATCGGGGACAGGCTCCTGCGCCACATCCTGGAGGTCGCCCGGTCACGGGGATATTCACGCCTCAGTCTGGAAACCGGCTCCACCGAGCATTTTCGGCCGGCCCGCAGTCTCTACGCCAAATACGGTTTCGTCGGCACAGGGCCCTTCGGCAACTACCGTCCGGACCCGCACAGCGCCTTCATGACGCTCGAAATTCACTGACTCCCAGGCCGGGAACGAAGAAGGGCCCCGACATGTCGGGGCCCTTCTTCATTGACTGTCAGGAACGGCTTACTCGGCCGCGTCCGACGATTCCGTTTCCGATTCCGACGCATCCGCACCGGCCTCGGCGGCCTGTTCGGCTTCCAGAGCGGCCTGCGCGGCTGCGCGTTCCGCCTGGATGACCTTGTCGCGGCCCACGGCGACGCCGCGCAGACGCTTCATCACCGAACCGGTACCGGCCGGGATCAGGCGACCCACGATGACGTTCTCTTTCAGGCCTTCCAGCGTATCGATCTTGCCGTTCACAGCGGCTTCGGTCAGCACGCGGGTGGTTTCCTGGAAGGACGCCGCCGAGATGAAGGAATTGGTCTGCAGGCTCGCCTTCGTGATGCCCTGCAGGACCGGCTTGACCGTGATCGGGGTCTTGCCTTCCTTCTCCAGTTTCTCGTTCATCGTCTGGACCTCGTAACGGTCCAGTTGCTCGCCGACCAGCATGTAGCTGTCGCCCGGATGCATGACTTCCACCTTCTGCAGCATCTGGCGGACGATCACTTCGATATGCTTGTCGTTGATCTTCACGCCCTGCAGCCGGTAGACGTCCTGGATCTCCTTGCAGAGATAGTCGGCCAGCGCTTCCACGCCGAGCACTTCCAGAATGTCATGCGGCACCGGATTGCCGTCCATCAGCATCTCACCCTTCTGGATGAAGTCGCCTTCCTGAACGGTGATGTGCTTGCCTTTCGGGATCAGGAACTCCGATGCATCCTTCTCCTCGTCGGCCGGACGGATCACGATACGGCGCTTGGTCTTGTAGTCCTTGCCGAACTCGATGTAGCCGTCCTGATCGGCGATGATGGCGAAGTCCTTGGGCTTGCGCGCCTCGAACAGTTCGGCGACCCGCGGCAGACCACCGGTAATGTCACGCGTCTTCGAGCTTTCCCGCGGAATACGGGCCAGCACGTCACCCGCCTTCACTTCGGTCTGGTTATGGACCGACAGAATGGCGTCGACGGACATGAAGTAACGCGCTTCCATGCCGTTCGGCAGGGTCACGACTTCGCCGTCCTTGTCACGCAGGGTGATCCGCGGACGCAGATCGGTGCCCTGGGCCTGCTGCTTCCAGTCGATGACGACCTTCGACGCGATGCCCGTGGCTTCGTCGACCACGTCGCGGACGGAGACGCCCTCGACGAGGTCCACGTAATGCGCGACACCTTCGGTTTCCGTGATGATCGGGATCGTGTAGGGGTCCCATTCAGCCAGGGTCTGGCCCTTCACCACTTCGGCCTCGTCGTCGAGACGCAGACGGGCGCCGTACGGCACGCGGTGCTTCGCCCGCTCCCGGCCATGCTCGTCGACCAGCACCAGCTCGCAATTCCGGCCCATGACGACCAGACGGCCTTCGGAGTCGGTCACCACGTTGCGGTTGTTGATGCGCAGCTTGCCGTCGACCGAGCTTTCGACCGAGTTCTGCTCCGCGCCACGCTGGGCCGCACCGCCGATGTGGAAGGTCCGCATCGTCAGCTGGGTACCCGGCTCACCGATCGACTGCGCCGCGATGACGCCGATGGCTTCGCCGATATTGACCACGGTCCCGCGGGCCAGATCGCGGCCGTAGCAGGTGCCGCAGACGCCGACCTTGGTTTCGCAGGTCAGGACCGAGCGGATCTTGACCGAGACGATGCCGGCGGTTTCGATCGCGTCGGCTTCCGGTTCGGTGATCAGGTCGCCCTTCTTGACGATGATTTCGCCGTTCAGCGGATCGACCACATCCTCGGCCGTGCACCGGCCCAGGATCCGTTCGGCCAGGCCTTCGATGACGTCGCCGCCTTCGATGACCGCCCGCATGGTCAGACCGTGGGACGTGCCGCAATCCTCTTCCACCACGATGGCGTCCTGGGCGACGTCGACCAGACGGCGCGTCAGGTAACCGGAGTTCGCGGTCTTCAACGCCGTGTCCGCCAGACCCTTACGGGCACCGTGGGTGGAGTTGAAGTATTCAAGGACGGTCAGGCCTTCCTTGAAGTTGGAGATGATCGGCGTTTCGATGATCTCACCCGACGGCTTCGCCATCAGGCCGCGCATACCGGCGAGCTGCTTGATCTGCGCGGGCGACCCACGGGCCCCGGAATGGGCCATCATGTAAACCGAGTTCAGGCCCTTGCCGCTCTGCATGATTTTCATCATCTCGTCGGCGACCTTGTCGGTCGTGCCCGACCACAGGTCGACCACCTTGTTGTACTTCTCAAGCTGGGTGATCAGACCGTCGAGATACTGCTGCTCGTATTCCTTGACCTGCGCCTGGGCTTCCTCGATCAGGGCGGTCTTGGCTTCCGGCACCAGCAGATCGTCCTTGCCGAAGGAAATACCGGCCTTGCACGCCCAGCCGAAGCCGAGGCCCATCAGCTTGTCACAGAAGATGACGGTCTCTTTCTGACCGGTGTGGCGGTAGACCACGTCGATCAGGTTGGAGATGTCCTTCTTCGTCAGCAGACGGTTGATCAGGCTGAACGGCAGGTGCGGGTCGCGCGGCAGGATCTGCGCCAGCATCATGCGACCCGGCGTGGTAACCACGCGCTGGCGCACCGGATTGCCATCCGCATCGACCGTGTCGTAGATCGACTTGATCCGGCTGTGCAGGCTGATCGCCTTGGTTTCCATCGCATGTTCGATCTCTGCGAGGGTCGCATAGACCGGAACGCGATGGGCCTTGGCCTTGCCGTCGGTGATCAGCTTGAAGCCCGCCTTCGGATCCTTTTCGTCCAGCAGGGCGCCAGTCTCGGCATCCCGCAGCACGACATCGTCGCGCTCCAGGGCGGCCGTCAGGGCTTCCACGCTGTCCATATGGACGACGGGGCTCGGCGCATCATTGCGTTCATGCGTGATGTAGTAGAGGCCCAGAATGATATCCTGCGACGGCACGATGATCGGCTTGCCGTTGGCCGGCGAAAGGATGTTGTTCGTGGACATCATCAGCACGCGTGCTTCGAGCTGGGCTTCCAGCGACAGCGGCACGTGGACCGCCATCTGGTCACCGTCGAAGTCGGCGTTGAACGCGGCACAGACCAGCGGATGCAGCTGGATCGCCTTGCCTTCGATCAGCTTCGGCTCGAAGGCCTGGATGCCGAGGCGGTGCAGGGTCGGCGCGCGGTTCAGCAGAACCGGGTGCTCGCGGATCACCTCTTCCAGGATATCCCAGACCTCGGGGCGTTCCTTTTCGACCAGGCGTTTCGCCGCCTTGATCGTCGACGCCATGCCATAGGTCTCGAGCTTCGAATAGATGAAGGGCTTGAACAGCTCCAGCGCCATCTTCTTCGGTAGGCCGCACTGATGCAGCATCAGCTCCGGACCGACAACGATCACCGAACGGCCGGAATAGTCGACGCGCTTACCCAGCAGGTTCTGGCGGAAGCGGCCCTGCTTGCCCTTCAGCATATCGGACAGCGACTTCAGCGGGCGCTTGTTGGCCCCGGTGATGACGCGGCCACGACGGCCATTGTCGAACAGGGCGTCGACCGATTCCTGCAGCATGCGCTTTTCGTTGCGCACGATGATGTCGGGCGCGCGCAGCTCGATCAGGCGACGCAGACGGTTGTTCCGGTTGATGACGCGACGATACAGATCGTTCAGATCGGACGTCGCGAAGCGGCCGCCATCCAGCGGCACCAGCGGACGCAGTTCCGGCGGAATGACTGGAATGACTTCCATGATCATCCATTCCGGCCGCGCACCGGACGCCTGGAAGGCTTCAAGCAACTTCAGCCGCTTCACCAGTTTCTTGCGCTTGGCTTCCGAACCGGTCTCGGCCAGATCTTCGCGGGTCTTCTCGATCGCCTCGTCGACTTCGATCTGCGACAGCATGGACTTCAGCGCTTCGGCACCGATTTCAGCGGTGAAGGCGTCTTCACCATACTTGTCCTGCGCGTCGAGATATTCGTCTTCCGTCATCAGGGACTGGATCTTCAGATCCGTCAGGCCCGGTTCGGTGACGACGTAGTTTTCGAAGTACAGGACGCG
Organism: Alphaproteobacteria bacterium; assembly: GCA_033344895.1. Classification (NCBI taxonomy): domain Bacteria; kingdom Pseudomonadati; phylum Pseudomonadota; class Alphaproteobacteria; species Alphaproteobacteria bacterium. The sequence goes on along the minus strand of JAWPMN010000001.1, from coordinate 2,023,235 downwards.
TTCCAGATCCTTCAGCGTCATGTCCATCAGCAGGCCGATGCGGGACGGCAGCGACTTCAGGAACCAGATATGCGCGACCGGAGAGGCCAGTTCGATATGGCCCATGCGTTCGCGACGCACCTTGGACAGCGTGACCTCGACACCGCACTTTTCGCAGACGATGCCCTTGTACTTCATCCGCTTGTACTTGCCGCACAGGCACTCGTAGTCCTTGATCGGACCAAAGATGCGGGCACAGAACAGGCCGTCCCGTTCCGGCTTGAAGGTACGATAGTTGATCGTTTCCGGCTTCTTGATTTCCCCGAAAGACCAGGATCGGATCCGCTCGGGCGAGGCCAGCGAGATCTGGATATGATCGAAGCTCTGGAGCCCTTGGGGCTGACCGAAAAGCTGCATCAACTCATTCATGTTGCTCTCCTTTGCGCCCATTCAGTCTAACGGCGCTGTCAAGCTTTGGAGGAAAGGGGACGGGCGAGTCTTAACGCCCGATCACATTTCCTCCTGGATCAACTCCACATTCAGGCCCAGCGACCGCAGTTCCTTGACCAGGACGTTGAAGCTTTCCGGAATGCCGGCTTCGAAATTGTCGTCGCCGCGCACGATGGCTTCGTAGGTCTTGGTACGCCCGGAAACGTCGTCCGACTTCACCGTCAGCATTTCCTGCAGCGTGTAGGATGCGCCATAGGCTTCCAGAGCCCAGACCTCCATCTCACCGAAGCGCTGACCGCCGAACTGCGCCTTGCCGCCCAACGGCTGCTGGGTGACCAGCGAGTACGGACCGATGGAACGGGCGTGGATCTTGTCGTCGACCAGGTGGTGCAGCTTCAGCATGTAGATGATGCCCACCGTCACCGGCCGTTCGAAGACATCCCCGGTACGGCCGTCGGTCAGCCAGACCTGACCGGAGGTCTGCAGACCCGCCTTTTCCAGCATCTGGTTGATGTCGTCCTCTCGGGCGCCGTCGAAGACCGGCGTTGCGATCGGGATACCGCCGGTCAGATTGCCGGCCAGTTCCAGAACCGCGTCGTCGTCCATCTTCTTGATTTCGTCGACGATCTCGGCCTTCTCGTAAACGCCTTCCAGCGTCTTGCGCATGTCGATCGCCTTGCCGCCGGCCTTGTACTGTTCCAGCGCATCGCGAACCTGGTTGCCCAGGCTGGCGCAGGCCCAGCCAAGATGGGTTTCCAGAATCTGACCGACATTCATACGTGACGGAACGCCCAGAGGGTTCAGCACGATGTCGACCGCCGTACCGTCTTCCAGGTAGGGCATGTCCTCGACCGGCATGATCTTGGAAATGACACCCTTGTTCCCGTGACGGCCGGCCATCTTGTCGCCCGGCTGCAGCTTGCGCTTCACCGCGACGAAGACCTTGATCATCTTCATCACGCCCGGGGGCAGTTCGTCGCCGGCCTGGACCTTTTCGACCTTGTCGTCGAAACGGGCCTGAACCCGCGCGACGGCTTCGTCGAACTGCTTCCGCAGCACGTCCAGATCATCGTTGATCGTGGCGTCGTCGACCGCAACCTGGCGCAGCTGACCGGTGGTCAGGTCGTCCAGTTCGCTGCGCTCCACCTTGCCGCCGGTCTTGAAGCCCTTCGGTCCAGCCGTGATCTTCTGACCCTCGACCATGTCCAGGAAGCGGTTGCGGAAGGAGCGTTCCAGGATGCCGCGTTCGTCGTCGCGGTCCTTGGCCAGCTTCTCGATTTCCGCCCGCTCGATGGCCAGGGCACGCTCGTCCTTGTCGACGCCACGGCGCGAGAAGACGCGGACCTCGACAATCGTGCCCTTCGTGCCCGGGGGCATGCGCAGGGACGTATCGCGGACATCGGAAGCCTTCTCACCGAAGATGGCGCGCAGCAGCTTCTCTTCCGGAGTCATCGGAGATTCGCCCTTCGGCGTCACCTTGCCGACCAGGATGTCGCCAGCTTCGACCTCGGCCCCGATATAGACGATACCGGCTTCGTCGAGGTTCTTCAGAGCCTCTTCGCCAACGTTCGGGATATCGCGGGTGATTTCTTCCTGACCCAGCTTGGTGTCGCGGGCCATGACCTCGAATTCCTCGATATGGATCGAGGTGAAGACGTCATCGCGCACGATCCGCTCGGAAATCAGGATCGAGTCTTCGAAGTTGTAGCCGTTCCAGGGCATGAACGCGACCAGCACGTTCCGGCCGAGCGCCAGCTCGCCCAGATCCGTCGACGGGCCGTCGCCGATGATATCGCCGGCCTTGACCTCGTCCCCGACCTTCACCAGCGGGCGCTGCGTGATGCAGGTCGACTGGTTGGAGCGCTGGAACTTCAGCAGGTTGTAGATATCGACCGAGCTTTCGCGGGCGGCCTCGGCATCCGTGCGGCGCACGACGATACGGGTCGCATCGACCTGGTCGATGATGCCGTCATGCTTGGCGACGATGGCAACACCCGAATCCTTCGCGACCCGCGCTTCCATGCCCGTCCCGACCAGCGGGGCCGAGGCCTGGAGAAGCGGAACCGCCTGACGCTGCATGTTCGAGCCCATGAGGGCTCGGTTGGCGTCATCGTTTTCCAGGAACGGGATCAGGGCCGCGGCGACCGACACCAGCTGGCGCGGCGACACGTCCATCAGATCCACGTCCTGCGGGCGGGCGACCATGTAGTCACCGCGCGCACGGCACTGCACCAGATCCTCGATCAGGTTGCCCTTGTCATCGACCGGCGAGTTGGCCTGAGCCACCGTGTAGCGCGTCTCTTCCATCGCCGACATGTAGATCACCTCATCGGTGACCCGGCCTTCGACGACCTTGCGGTACGGCGTTTCGATGAAACCGTACTTGTTGACGCGGGCATAGGTGGCCAGCGAGTTGATCAGACCGATATTCGGGCCTTCCGGCGTCTCGATGGGGCAGATCCGGCCGTAATGGGTCGGGTGCACGTCGCGGACTTCGAAACCGGCACGCTCACGGGTCAGACCGCCCGGGCCGAGGGCCGACAGACGACGCTTGTGGGTGACTTCCGACAGCGGGTTGGTCTGGTCCATGAACTGCGACAGCTGCGAGGAGCCGAAGAATTCCCGGACCGCCGCGGCCGCCGGCTTGGCGTTGATCAGGTCATGCGGCATGACGCTGTCGATGTCGACGGAGCTCATCCGCTCGCGGATCGCGCGCTCCATGCGCAGCAGACCGATGCGGTACTGGTTCTCCATCAGTTCGCCGACCGAGCGTACACGGCGGTTGCCGAGGTGGTCGATGTCGTCGATCTCGCCCTTGCCATCCTTCAGTTCGACCAGAACCTTCAGGATCGACAGGATGTCTTCGCGGCGCAGCGTGCGGGTCGTATCCGGCACCGAGCCCAGATCGAAGCCCAGGCGCGAATTCATCTTCACGCGGCCGACCGCGGACAGATCGTAGCGCTCCGAATCAAAGAACAGGCTGCGGAACAGCGCCTCTGCAGTTTCCAGCGTCGGCGGCTCGCCCGGGCGCATGACACGGTAGATGTCGATCAGCGCATCTTCGCGGCTGGCATTCTTGTCGGCTGCCAGCGTGTTGCGGATCCAGGGACCGACATTGACCCGGTCGATATGCAGGGTCGGCAGATCCACGATGCCGTTGTCGACCAGCTGCTGCAGGTTTTCTTCCGTCAGTTCGTCACCGGCCTCGACGATGACCAGGCCGGTCTTCTCATCGATCAGATCCTCGGCGACGAAACGACCGATCAGATCGTCCTGGCGCGCCAGAACGTCCTTCACACCGGCTTCCGACAGCTTGCGGATCAGGCGCGGAGTGATCTTGGTTTCCGCTTCGACGATGACTTCGCCGGACTTGGCGTCGATCAGATCGTGAGTCAGCTTCTGACCGCGCAGACGCTCTGCGTCGAACGGCGTTTTCCAACCGCTCTTGGTCAGCGTGTAGGTGATCTTCTCATAGAAGGCCGCCAGGATGTCTTCCTTTGACATGCCCTGGGCCAGGCCCGGATCCAGCTGTTCGCCCTCCAGGGCCAGCTCTTCGCGCTTGCGGGCGGTCTCTTCGTTGTCGAGCGCCAGCAGCAGCGTCGTTGCCGGCAGCTTGCGGCGACGGTCGATGCGGACATAGGCAAGATCCTTGGCGTCGAATTCGAAATCGAGCCAGGAGCCGCGATACGGAATCACCCGCGCGGCGAACAGATACTTGCCCGAGGAATGGGTCTTGCCCTTATCGTGATCGAAGAACACACCCGGCGAGCGGTGCATCTGCGAAACGATCACGCGTTCGGTGCCGTTGACGATGAAGGTGCCGTGTTCCGTCATGAGCGGGATATCGCCCATGTAGACTTCCTGCTCCTTGATGTCGCGCAGCGAGCGGGCGCCGGTTTCCTCGTCCACGTCCCAGACCACGAGACGCAGCGACACCTTCAGCTGCGCGGTATAGGTCAGGCCGCGCTGACGGCATTCCTCAACGTCGTATTTCGGACGTTCCAGCTCATAGCGAACAAATTCGAGGCGGCTCCGGTCGGAAAAATCCTTGATCGGGAAGACGCTGCTGAACACTTCCTGAAGGCCGGCCTTTTCCCGTTGATCCATGGGAACGCCGGTCTGCAAAAAGGCATCGTAGGAGGTCTTCTGAACTTCGATCAGGTTGGGCATTTGCGCCACTTCCGCAAGACGCCCGAAGCTTCTGCGGATACGCTTTTGACCGGTGAACGACATCGCCATCTCGTTCCTCATCCTTCATCTGTTTCGCGCCACCCGTATCGTCCATGACCGCCTTGCGCGGCCGCCGAAACGGGTTTCGCCTTCTGCAACCGATCCATATCGGACGCCGGATGCGCCGCGACCGGACCGGGATCGCCTCGCATTACCCGAAGCCGGGTATCCGAGGCGCGTCGAGGGACGATGCCGACAGCCGGCTTCGCCCCTCTTCAAAACGCCGTCGGGACGGAACCGGTCGGGCCATACGGCCGATCGATCCCGTCCACGACGTAAAGCCGATTACTTCAGCTCGACGGTCGCGCCAGCTTCCTCGAGCTTCTTCTTCAGCTCTTCGGCCTCTTCCTTGGCAACGCCTTCCTTGACGGCTTTCGGCGCACCTTCGACGAGGTCCTTGGCTTCCTTCAGGCCGAGGCCCGTGATGGCACGGACTTCCTTGATGACGTTGATCTTCTTGTCGCCGGCGGCGGCAAGAACGACGTCGAAGGAGTCTTTTTCCTCGGCGGCCGGAGCGGCATCGCCACCGCCGGCACCCGGAGCAGCAGCCACAGCGACCGGAGCCGCGGCGGAAACGCCCCATTTTTCTTCCAACATTTTTGAGAGCTCAGCCGCCTCGATGACGGTCAGGTTCGAGAGCTCTTCGGCCAGTTTCTCAAGATCAGCCATTTCTCATCACTCCATTCAGGCAGATTGTTTGGACTCGTGCTTGTCCCGAGCCGCACCTCAATTCGAGCTTCCGTACGCGGAGAACACGCGGGCCAACTGGCCAGCCGGCGCCTGAAGCACGCCAGCAACCTTGGTGGCCGGAGCCTGGATCACGCCTACGAGCTTGGCACGCAGCTCATCGAGCGAAGGCAGTTTCGCCAGCGCATCGACTTGAGCGGCATCAAGCCCGGAGCCGTCCAGCCCCCCCGCGACGACCGAGATCTTCTCGTTGGTTTTCCGGTAATCGGTCACCACTTTGGCAGCCGCAACCGGATCCTTCGAGAAGGCGATCGCCGTCGGACCCGTGAACACCTCGTCCAGGTGCTCGAACTTCGTTCCCTTCAGCGCCAGCTTCACGAGCGTGTTCTTGGTTACCTTGTAACCCGCACCCGCATCGCGCATCTTTTGCCGAAGGTCCGAGACTTCCGAAACCGTCATGCCGGACTGGCTGGTAACAACCACCAGGCTGGACGCTTCAAAGGTCTCGCGCAGCTCGGCGACCAGGGCTTCCTTTTTCGATCGGTCCACTGATCGTCTCCGCTGTTGTGGTTCGTCCCGCCCCATGAATCGTTCGGGGCAATCAGAACCGGTTTCAACAAAGTCCGCCTTTTCAGGGGCGAACCCACTTCCTGCCCGGGAGGATGGAAACGGCGATCGAGCCCGGCCGACAGTCGACCCGTTACGAACTCCGTCTGCATTCCAGTCCTACCTATCTCATGACGGCCGGTGCCCCGCTTAAGGCCGAACCGGAAAACCGGGCCGACCACCGTCAATCTCGGACAGGTACCCGCGTATCCCCGGCGAACCGGAAAACGCGGTTCTCCGGAACGGCCGAAGCCGCACCGGAAACCCTAACCGCGCGCCCTTAGGCCTGCGGCTGCGCCGACGCCAGGTCGAGCTTGATGCCCGGGCCCATGGTCGACGAAATCGAAACACGCTTGATATACGTGCCCTTCGCACCCGACGGCTTGGCCGACTGGATGGCGGTCACGAAGGCGCGGACGTTCTCGGCCAGCTGCTCGGAGGAGAAGCTCGCCTTGCCGATGCCGGCATGAACGATGCCCGCCTTTTCGGCACGGAACTGAACTTCACCGGCCTTGGCGTTCTTCACCGCGTCGGCGACGTTCGGCGTCACGGTGCCGAGCTTCGGGTTCGGCATCAGGCCGCGCGGACCCAGAACCTTACCCAGACGGCCGACGATGGCCATCATGTCCGGCGAGGCGATGACACGGTCGAAATCCATCATGCCGCCCTGAACCTGTTCCATCAGGTCCTCGGCACCGACAAAATCGGCGCCCGCCGCCTTGGCTTCATCGGCCTTGTCGCCCCGCGCGAAAACCGCGACACGAACAGACTTGCCGGTACCGTGCGGCAGCGCGCAGGCGCCACGCACCTGCTGATCGGCGTGACGCGGATCGATACCCAGGTTCATGGCGATTTCGACGGATTCGTCGAATTTCGCGCCAGCGCCCTTCAGCAGATCGATCGCTTCTTCCACCGCGTAGAGTTTCGTGCGGTCGATGCCTTCGTAGGCACCCTTCAGTCGCTTACCCAGTTTCGCCATGACGCTTACTCCGTCACCGTGATGCCCATGGCGCGCGCCGAGCCCTTGATGGACTCCATCGCCGCTTCCACGGTCACCGCGTTCATGTCCTGCAGCTTGGCTTCCGCGATCTCGCGCACCTGCGCGATCGTGACCGAGCCGACCTTTTCCTTGTTCGGCGTGCCGGAGCCCTTCTGCACCTTTGCAGCCTTCTTCAGGAAGTAGGACGCCGGCGGCGTCTTTGTCACGAAGGTGAAGCTGCGGTCTTCATAGGCGGTGATGACGACCGGAGTCGGGGTTCCCGGCTCCATCGACTGCGTCGCCGCGTTGAAGGCCTTGCAGAATTCCATGATGTTGATGCCGCGCTGACCCAGAGCCGGGCCGACGGGCGGGGACGGGTTCGCCTGACCCGCCTTGATTTCGAGCTTGATGTAGCCCGCAATCTTCTTCTTCGCCATTTCAAACCTTCCTTTTCGTCGTTTCCACCGAACCACCCCTGCGGGGCTGCCGGTCGGCGGATAAGGTCGCGCCGCGGTTCAAACGGCTCCCGGTGGACTTGTCCGGGACTGGCCTGCCGCGACGTTTCTCGATCGCTGTAATCGCGAACCCGACCCTCAGAGCTTTTCGACCTGGGAGTATTCGAGTTCGACCGGTGTCGCGCGACCGAAGATCGACACCGTAACCTTGAGCCGGGCCTTTTCCTCGTCCACTTCCTCAACGGTGCCGTTGAAGGAGGTGAAGGGCCCGTCGCTGACGCGCACCTGCTCGCCGATATCGAAGGTGATGGAGGGTTTCGGACGCTCCACACCTTCCTGTACCTGGTCGAGGATGCGCTGCGCTTCCTTTTCGGAGATCGGCGAAGGACGCTTGCCGGTTCCCAGGAAGCCGGTGACCTTGGCGGTGTTGCTCACCAGATGCCAGGTCACATCGTTCATCTCGCAATTCACCAGAACGTAGCCGGGGAAGAACTTGCGCTCGGCATTGACCTTCTTGCCGCGCCGCATCTCGACGACGGTTTCGGTCGGAACCTCAACCGTCTCCAGCATGTCTTCCAGACCTTGAGCCTGCACCTGCTCCATAATGGACTCGGCCACCTTTTTCTCGGAGCCAGAGAACACGTGCACTACGTACCAGCGTTTCGCCACGACCTACCTCATCGTTCATACCTGCGACCCGCCGCAACCGCGGATCGGACTAAAGCGGGATCAGCGCCCCAGAATGAGCTGGACCAGCCAGGCGATGATTCCGTCCACCGCGAGGAAAAAGACCGCCATGATCGTCACCATGATGAAAACCATCAGGGTGGCGATGCCCGTTTCCTTTCGGGTCGGCCAGGTCACCTTGCTGGCTTCCTGTCGCACCTGGCGGACGAACTGCGCGGGATTGGTCTTCGCCATGATCCTTCGTCTCACTCCTTAAAAAGCACCGCGGTCTGGACAAACCCACCGAACCGCTTCACTGTAATTTCACCGGGCGAAACCCGGCGGATTTCCGCCACTTTTCGGTCGCCCAGATGCATCCCTGGCGCCCGGCAAGACGGAAAACGCGGTGTCGCGCCCCGATCTTTACGCTGGAGCGACGCCGCGTGAAACCGGCGTGGTGTAAGCCTTTCAGGCCGTAAGCACAACACCCCAAACGCAAAAAACCGAAATCCGGCATAAAAAACTTGCGCGCGTTTGCCCTTTCGCCTCGCGGCTGTTCGGCAAACGCGTCGCAGATCTATACGCTTTTTCCGGCTCCCCGGCCTGCGCTGCGAAGCGTCTGTCACCGGGAAAACTGGCAGGGGCACAAGGATTCGAACCCTGGACCTACGGTTTTGGAGACCGTCGCTCTACCAACTGAGCTATACCCCTACGCGGTACGCGAACTCTCGGAAGGTGCCGGGGCCGCCCTCAGGGCACCCCGGCATACCGTAACCTTACTCGATGATGGACGCGACGACGCCGGCACCGACGGTGCGGCCGCCTTCACGGATGGCGAAGCGCAGACCTTCGTCCATCGCGATCGGCGCGATCAGCTCGACATCCATCGAAATGTTGTCGCCCGGCATCACCATTTCCGTGCCTTCCGGCAGCGTCACCGTGCCCGTCACATCCGTCGTGCGGAAGTAGAACTGCGGACGGTAGTTGGTGAAGAACGGGGTGTGACGACCGCCTTCTTCCTTCGTCAGAATGTAGGCTTCGCCCTTGAACTTCGTGTGCGGCGTGATCGAGCCCGGCTTCGCCAGAACCTGACCGCGCTCAACGTCCTCACGGCCGATGCCGCGCAGCAGCGCGCCGATGTTGTCGCCCGCTTCGCCGCTGTCCAGCAGCTTGCGGAACATCTCGACGCCCGTCACCGTCGTCTTCTGCGTGTCGCGGATACCGACAATCTCGATTTCCTCACCGACCTTCACGATGCCCTGCTCGACGCGACCGGTCACAACCGTGCCACGGCCCGAGATCGAGAACACGTCTTCGATCGGCATCAGGAACGGACGGTCCTTCGGACGATCCGGCTGCGGAATGTAACGGTCGACTTCCGCCATCAGCTCGAGGATCTTCGACTTGCCGATGTTGTCGTCACGGCCTTCCAGCGCCGCCAGCGCCGAACCCGCAACGATCGGAATGTCGTCGCCCGGGAAGTCGTACGAGCTCAGCAGCTCGCGCACTTCCATCTCGACCAGTTCCAGCAGCTCTTCGTCGTCGACCTGGTCAACCTTGTTCAGGAAAACCACAATCGCCGGAACGCCAACCTGACGCGCCAGAAGAATGTGCTCGCGCGTCTGCGGCATCGGGCCGTCCGCCGCGTTCACGACCAGGATCGCGCCGTCCATCTGCGCCGCACCCGTGATCATGTTCTTCACGTAGTCAGCGTGGCCGGGGCAGTCCACATGCGCGTAGTGGCGCGTCTCCGTCTGATACTCAACATGCGCCGTGTTGATCGTGATCCCACGCGCCTTCTCTTCCGGAGCCTTGTCGATGTTCGCGTAGTCCATGAACGTCGCGCCGCCCGTCTCCGCAAGCGTCTTCGTGATCGCTGCCGTCAGCGTCGTCTTGCCATGGTCAACGTGGCCAATCGTGCCAATGTTGCAGTGCGGTTTCGTACGCTCGAACTTTTCCTTCGCCATCTTTTTCCGCTTCCCTACGTTCGCGTCACTCAGGAACGCTCGTTTCACACAGCGTGCGCCCGGCAACGGACCGCACCATCTCGAACCTCTCTGGCCATTCGATCCCGTGCGCGTGGCCGGATCCTGGCCGACAACCTGGAGCGGGTGATGGGAATCGAACCCACGTAGCCAGCTTGGAAGGCTGGAGCTTTACCATTAAGCTACACCCGCAAAGCACATTCGAAGCGCCCGGTCCGGCCCGCCGGATCGACCGCTTCGCGATGCTCTGGCCGACAACGGAGCCGCTTTGAGCGTCGGTGGTGGAGGGAGTTGGATTCGAACCAACGTAGGCTAAGCCAACGGATTTACAGTCCGCCCCCTTTAACCACTCGGGCATCCCTCCAGATGACACCGACAAGCCGCTCCGCACGGCGGGACGGGGTTTAGAGTCCCGCCCGGCCCTTGTCAACGGGCAAGTTGCGGAATCCCATCGACAAATCGTTCCACCGGCGCAAACCCCTCTGGCCGCTTGCCGCCCAGGCATTCTGGGCGTAAGACGCGGTCATGAACAAACCGAAGAGATCACGGCCGCAAAAGCGGCAGAACCGCCAATCGGGCGCCCGGTCGGGAGGCCCGCAGAGCCGCCCGCGCAAGGATGGCGGATCCTCCGGTGCCGGCGGCAATCGCTACTGGCTGACCGGCGCCCATCCGGTCGCAGCCGCCCTTGCCAATCCTGAACGCCGCTGCGGGCGGCTTGTGGCGACCGAGCAGGCCGCCGAGTCGATCGCCGCCGCCGCCGCGCGCCGCGGAATCGCCATCGAAGTCGGAAACCGCGAAGATATCGACCGTCTCGCCGGGCCGGACAGCGTCCATCAGGGTCTGGCCCTGGAAGTTCTGCCCCTGGAACCGCCTGCCCTGACGGATCTGCCCGATGCCCAGCCCGGCCGGCCCCTGCTGATCCTCGATCAGGTGACCGACCCGCGCAATGTCGGCGCGATCCTGCGATCGGCCGCCGTATTCGGCGCGGTCGCGGTGGTGGTGCAGGATCGCCATGCTCCGCCGGAGACTGCCGCCCTGGCGAAGACGGCCTCCGGCGCATTGGAAACCGTTCCCTTCGTTCGCGTCGGCAATCTCGCCCGCGCGATCGACGAGATGAAACAACTCGGCTACTGGATCGTGGGCCTGGCCGGCGAGGCGGAAGAGACCATGACGGACCTGCCGGTAGACCGGCCGCTGGCGCTGATCCTGGGGGCGGAAGGCGACGGCATGCGCCGCCTGACCCGCGAGGCCTGCGACGGGATCGTCCGCATCGCCATGGCACCCAACGCCGTCGGGTCGCTCAACGTCTCCAACGCCGCGGCCGTGGCACTTTACGCCGCAAGCATCCGGAAGGGGTGACCGCGCCCAAAGCGGAGATGCCACTTCCCGTCAATGGATTTGCGGCAACCCCGCCTTCCGCCTCGCTTCATTGGCGGAAATTTTTGCAAGCGCCAGTTTCTTTTCCTGCTCGTAGTAAGGAACGGGATCTGTTTCCTTCGTCGGCTCCAATTGCGCAAGCCGCGCCGCTTCAATCTTCACAGTGAAATCTTCCTCGGTCACCTTGGTCATCAGCGTCGCCTGCTCGGCGAGCTTGGTTTCCTTCGCGGCTTCTTTCGCTGCCGGCAATTCATCCCCAACAGCCTTGAGGACGTCATCCTTCCCTTCATCCAGCACTTCGGCAAGTGTCGTCAGGAATTTGACCTCGTCCTTGACGGTGGAAACGGTCGCCTTAACCGTGATCGGCACGAGTTCGGTTTCGCTGGGAACAAGTTTCATCTGTTCAGTCTCAAGTTCCTGGACCCTTCGCTTGATCGCACTGGTTTCCTGGTCGATGCCGGCATAGCGCTGCGGCAGTTGTGCGATAAGCTCCGATCTTACGACTTGCCGCAAACGCTTCAGCCTTGCTTCCGCGGTGGCCAGTCGATTGGTCTTTCCCTTCGGCGCATCGTTCAGAATATCGACCTTATCCTGTTGAGCGATAACCCGTGAATCCGAATTGACGGCCGCGGCGACCGCGGCAAGACGGGCCGCCCCTTCCGCCGCGTAGCAGGCTTCCCCGTCACCCGCGAGGTCCGGGTTCACCTCGCAAGTGGTCTTCATTTTGTCGAGTTGGCGGAGGCGCTTTGTCAATGTGTCGATCTGGCTCTGCAGCAAACGATAGCTGGCCTTCCGGCCGTCGGCGAAATCGGTTGGCGCCGGCGGCATCGGCATCCACGCCGACGTGGTCCCCTTCAGAGTCTGGATCGACATGACCGTCCCCTTGGAAACCTTACTGAACAAGAGTAAATCGGAGGCGATAACCTTCGTCGTTCCATCCTCTTGCAGTCGCATCAGGTCAATCTGGAAGGTCACAGCTTGGTCGCGGGAAAACCAGCCGTCGTCATCGAAGAACTCAAAATGTTTGGGTTGAAGGTAAAACTGTTCCTTCCCCTCTTCACTCTCTTGGATGACGGCTTCCAGATAGAAGACCGGGTCACCAACGATTCCCAGTTTTTTGCTCAACGTTCCCAACTGCGCCTCTGTCATGGTTCCGCGGGACGGCGCCGAGGGCGTATCGGGGTTCACGTTGCCTTTGGCGATAACGAGACAATGGAAGGAGCCATTGATATTCAATTCCGGCGGCTTGGGTTCCAGAACGTTGGCGACCGTTTCGACGCGTGTCGGCGTCAACGCATAGGCGTATGTCGCAACATGGCTTGAACCGATCTGTTCCGCCTTCCCGCCTTCACCGGCCTTTCGGACCGCACTGACGGCTGCATCGTACGATTTTTCAAGAATGATCGGCCCGAATGTCGTGACCAAAGACAGCAGAAGGGGGCTCAGCTCAACGCCGGCCTTCCGAGTATTTGTGTAGACAGGGCACGATTCGAGAACCGCAACGCGCGTTTCCAGTCGCGGTTTGCTCATAGCTTTCGTCGGAGCAGTCACACCATTCGATTGGCTGCAGGCCGCTAAAAGAACAGCGCTCCCCAGGATCATACCGCTGAATGCCCGGCACCTTTTCCCCTGCCACATCTCGTCATCCCCCTCTATGGATTCTCAATTCCGAGTGACGCCGCATCGACGGGTGCCGCCGTATTGGAAACCCGGACAAAAGCGTATTCATCGACGCCGCACTCAGTCTCTTCCCGCCCCGCTTTGGAGTGCACACCAAACACGACCGGGCGAAGTGCACCGTTATCCGATGCCTCCATTCCGAAAATCGGAGCGCCGCTGAAGCCGCCTGAAGTGTTGCAGGCATGAACCACGCAGCCATCGGCATCCGGCATCGTCACGAAACAAGTCTTGTCCAATGTGACTTTAACGCGATCCCGCCAATCCGATTTCCTCTCAAAGGAGGACAGGCCGATTATCGACGCAAATCCCAACTGACTTGGCGACCGCACCGCATAGCCCGGGACGGACGTTCCATTCGTCGCCACAGGAACGATCAGGGTATCGTCCTTCGTACCAAAGGCGGACAGAAAGGCGCCCCCCGGATTACCTACGGGATAGGAAGAGTTCAGATCGGCGAGAAGATAGAAACGTATCTTGCCGTCTTCGAAGTGGGCACTTGTGAACCGGGCTTCGCCGTCCCGGCCATCATCGCGATGATAGAAACAATGTTTCGCCGTCAGAATTCGAGTGTCATCCACCCTCATCGCGGTGCAGAACCCGACCTCGGTTTCATCATTAGTTCGCCAGACGAGGAACCCGACCAGCGACAGGATACCCGATGATTTGACCTGATCCGGAAGTTCGTCGATCCCGCTGAAACACGCCTCATTAACTTCCGAGGACGCGGAAGACACAGCCTCTCCCCGATAGTGACTCGATGCCCGCGCGACACAAGTCGACCTGAGATAGGCTTCATAATCGGCATCTGTCAGCAGCGCCCCGGCAATTGCGATCCCGTCCCCGCTAACCGGGCTAGTCTGCGGGACATCAATTCCGCCAGGGATTACGCCGCCGCCATCCACGACATCACCGTAGGGGTTTACGTCATCCAGAGGGAAGTCCCCAAAATCGGGGCCGCTTCTCGGCACGTCGATTTCAACCGGTATCGTATCGGCACCGCTTACGACATCGGGCTGCAGCTGGATACCCGACGGGAGCCCGAGCGTGACCGGGAAGGACGGGTCGATCTGCGGATACCGCTGCGGAGGCTGGTAGCCGGGGATCGTCGTCGTAACCTGAGGATCGCCCCAGGGTTTTAACGTTTCGTCGTAGCCTTGCGACGGGGCCAGCAGGTTGTCCAGGGAGTTGGCAAATCTCTGGCGACGGGCCGATTCAAAGTAATCTTTCAGTTCCGATCGAAGGTACGGGTCATCCTCAATGCGCGCATAGTTTGGATATCCGCCCTGAGGCAGCGCGAGAGCACGATCTTGCAGGGACTGCCACGCGCCGGCACCAACTTCCTGCGCCTGTAACGATGTCATCCCGGCCGGACTCCCCGCGATGGCAAGCAAGAAAATGGCGCCCCCGACAGGGAAAGCCTGTTTCCTGCTATTCCAAGGCCACGCGAACAGTACCGGCCCCCTCATAGCCCCCCCTCCGAGTCAACTATGCTCCGGAGAATCGTATGGTTATTACCCTAGATTGCAAAGTCAAAAAAACGAACCCACACCTTGCCTGTCCCGCCATCCAGAGGCTGCCCAATTGCCCATCCCGGGGCCGCGCGTTGAGGATTGATTTCACGGCGGCTTGGCGGTAGACCCTGCTCTGCCCCTCACGGGCCGGATTAGCTCAGCTGGTAGAGCAGCGGTTTTGTAAACCGAAGGTCGCGGGTTCGATCCCTGCATCCGGCACCACACCTTTCCAGAACAGCGACGCCTGCCCGAACACGCCCTTCAGGGCGTCGCCTTGCGTGGCAGGGCGAAGGTGATCGCGGCGCAAAGGGTCAGCATGACCAGCGATCCGGCAATGCAGCCGGCCAGACCGCCGACCTGATAGAGCAATCCGGACAGCAGCGTTCCCATCAGGCGCCCGGCGGCATTGGCGGCATAGTAGAACCCGACATCCTCGGCCGCCTTCTTCGATCCCGCATAGACCAGGATCAGATAGGAGTGCAGCGAGGAATTCACCGCGAAGGCGACGCCGAAAATCATCAGGGACGCCACGACGACCGTCTGCAAGGCGACCGGCGGCGCGGCGTCGACCAGCAGGGCGGCAACCAGCGCCGCCGGAATCGCTGCCAGGATCACGCCCCAAAGGCGCGCGGCGGGGACTTCGCGGCTGAGCCCGTCCGTGCTGCGCGGCACCAGACCCGGGGCGATCGCCTGAATGGCGCCATAGGCGATGGTCCAGGCTGCGAGAAATCCACCCACTTCCCAGAAATCCCAGCCGGAGGCGTAGAGAAAGACCGGCAACCCGACGACGAACCAGACATCCCGCGCGCCGAACATGAAGATCCGCGCAGCCGCCAGAATGTTGACGCCGGGCGACTTCGCAAAGAGCTCCTTCACCGATTTTGATGCGGCGGAGATACCGAGACCCGACGGCAGGGTCGCGATACAGGCCACCAGAATTCCTGTGAGCATGGCTGCCATGCCCAATAGCGCGGGCACGAATCCGGCGGCATCGAGAAGCAGGCCACCGAAGAAGAAGCCAAGGCCCTTGGTCGCATTCTTCGATCCGGTAAACCAGGCCACCCACCGGAACAACTGATTGTTGCCGTCGACCGATGTGATCTTGATCGCCGATTTCGACGCGGTCTTCGTGATGTCCTTCGCGATACCGGCGACGCCCTGCGCCAGGACGACCCAGACCACGGACAGGGCCGCCCCCCAATCCGGTCGCAGTGCCGACAGGAACAACAGCCCGGCGATCTGCAGCATCAATCCCAGACCGAGCATCCGGCGGATGCCGAAGCGTGATGCCAGCCACCCGCCACCGAGATTGGCGAAGATGCCGGCGGCTTCGTAGAGCAGGAACAGGAAGGCCAGGGTGAAGGGCGAATAGCCGAGCTGATAGAAATGCAGCAGGACGAGCATGCGCAACGCCCCATCGGTCAGGGTGAACCCCCAATAGGTGGCCGTGACGATCAGGTAGTTGCGCATGACGCCGTCACAGGCCTTCTGCGATCAGCTTGTTGGCGAGATCGACCATTCGGCAGGCATAGCCGAGTTCGTTGTCATACCAGGCATAGACCTTCAGCAATGTCCCGTCGGTGACCATGGTGCTGGGTCCGTCGACAATGGCGCTGCGGCTGTCGCGCGCGTAATCCGCGGAGACCAGGGGGCGGTGTTCCAGCCCCAGAATTCCAGCCAGCGGGCCGGACGCCGCCGCTTCGAACAGGGTATTGACCTCCTCCGCCGAGGTGGCGCGGTTCAGTTCGAAGACGCAATCGGTCAGGCTGGCATTCAGGACCGGCGCGCGAACCGCATGCCCGTTCAGCTTTCCGACCAGTTCCGGAAAGATCAGGCCGATGGCGGTCGCGCTGCCGGTGGTGGTCGGCTGCAGCGACAACAGTGCGGAGCGGGCCCGGCGCAGATCCTTGTGCGGCGCGTCGGTGACGACATTGGTATTCGTCGGATCGTGGATCGTCGTGATCTGACCGTGCCGGATTCCCAGCGCCTCGTGCACGACCTTCACCACCGGGGCGAGGCAGTTTGTGGTGCAGGACGCCGCGGTCACGATCCGGTGGCGTTCCCTGTCGTAGCGGTCGTCATTCACGCCCATTACGACGTTCAGGACATCGGGATCCTTCACAGGCGCCGCGACGATTACCCGTTTCACACCGCGGTCCAGATATGCCTTCAGTTGCTCGACCTTCCGAAACTTTCCGGTGCATTCCAGGACGATATCGCATCCCAGATCGCCCCACGGCACGTCTCCCGGCTCGGCGGCATCGGAAAACCCGATCCGATGGCCGTCGATCCGGATTCGATCGTCTTCCCCTGCCTCGAACCCGGCGCGCCAGCGGCCCTGCACGCTGTCGAACTCCAGCAGATGCGCCGTGGTCGAGGCACCGCCGGAGATCTCGTTCACATGAACGATGTCCAGACCGGCCTGCGCATTCGGATCGGCGGGATCGCGGAATACGCCCCCCATGGCGGCGCGCAGAGCCAACCGACCGATCCGACCCATACCGTTGATGCCGATACCCATGTTCCATCGCCCCCTAAGCGTCCTGAGTCGTACCGAATCCCAGCGCGTCCAGCCGGGCTTTGACCGCCATCCGGTCCAGCGTTCCGAACGGCAATCGGATGAAGGTTTCCAGTCGGCGCCTGATCATCCCGTAGAGTGCCTTCAGCAGCACCGCCCGCTCCATGGCGCTGCCCTCGAACCGCGCGGGATCGGGAAGCGGCCAGGCGGCCGAGACAACCTGATCCCCGAAATCGGGGCAGGCCTGGCCCGCCGCCGTGTCGCAAAGCGTGATTACGAAATCCATCTGCGGCGCGTCCGGCGTCGTGAAATCGTCCCACGACTTGCTGCGCGCCGATGCGACATCGAAACCAAGTTGCTTCAGATTGGCGAGAACATCGGCATTCGGCGCCGATACAGGTTCGGCCCCGGCCGAATAGGCGCTGAACCTGCCGCCGCCGATGCGGTTGAGAACCGCCTCCGCCATGATCGAACGTGCGGAATTGTGGGTGCACAGGAACAGAACATTGAAGCGCCCCGTGATCGGGCGCTCTTCCTCCAGATCGGGAAACAGTCGGGCGATATCCCCGCACAGGTCCGTCCGGCCGCCGCAACAGGTTTCCGTCACGAAGGTGACGAGCTGACGCAGCCCCAACAGGCGCACGGCATAGACCGTTGTCCGACCTTGCCGTGTGGACTGGACAAGGCCGGCCTGTTCCAGGGCCGAAAGGTGAAAGGACAGCGTCGAGGACGGCATGCCGATCTGCTGCTGAACCTCCCCGGCCCGCATTCCGGAGGGCCCGGCCGCGATCAGCAGGCGCAGAATCCGGACGCGGGATTCCTGCGCCAGGGCTGAAAAACAGGTTGCTGCCTTCAATTCATCCATTTCTCTAGAATAGTCGAACAATTAAGCCGACAAAAGCGCTTTTGTACGCCTTCACCCAAACTTCATACTGCTTGAACATTCCGGGATGGACGGCGTCGGGACGCCCCGTTCGCCCTGACCCCAAGGCCGCGCCCTTATTTGCGAAATCGAAGGAAAAAGTGTTCGAAACCTGCGACGGATTATCGGCGCAGCCGCGTCTGATCTTGGGCCAGTGCGAATCGCATCAAGGATTTTCCGGAATACGGGACCAGGATAGAAACTTCGCCTGTTCATGATAGTTTCATCCGGAACCGTGGCCGGATGACCGGAATGCACGTCGGATGGAGGGTGGCGGACATTGGGTATTTTCAAACAGTTTCTGGTCATCCTTGTGCTGGTCGGGCTGGGCGCTGCGGCCTGGAAGATCGGCCAGCCACCGGAAACCGAGAAGGACGTCACCGCCACGCGCCCCGACGTCCCGATCGCCGTCATCGTGCAACGCGCCGAATCGGCCGAAATCCGAATCCGACTGGAAGCGGTCGGCACCGCCCGCGCCTTTCGCTCCATAACGCTGCACCCCGACTCGGCCGGAGAAGTCACCGCCGTCCGTTTCACGGCCAACAGCTTTGTCGACCGCGGCGCCGTTCTGGTCGAGTTGCGTCAGGATGCGGAGCGCCTCGATGTCGAACTGGCACAGGTCCAGCTTGAGGACGCGCAGCGCAAGTTCGACCGACTGGAAAAACTGAGCGCCAGCGGCACCTCGACCCAGGCCGCCCTGGATGAGGCCCGCACCGCGTTGCGCAGCGCCCGGATTGCCCTGCGCCAGGCCCAGGTGGCCCTGGACGACCGTTACGTTAAGGCACCCTTCGCGGGATATATCGGCCTGACCGATGTCGAAGTCGGGGACCGCATCGATCCGGCGACGTCGATTGCGACGCTGGACGACCGCGAGTTGTTGCTGATCCGGTTCGATGTGCCGGAAGCGCTTCTGGGGCGTGTGCGCCCCGGCGACGCGGTATCCATCGCCGCATGGGCCGGAAGCGCCACGGCGGACGGGATCGTCGTTGATGTCGACAGCCGGATTGACCCGGATACGCGCACTTTCGCCGTTCGCGCCGAAACACCGAACCCGAACGACGCGTTCCGGCCCGGCATGAGTTTTCGCGTGACCCTGGATCTCTACGGCCAGCGCCGCCCCACGGTTCCGGAGATCGCCATACAATGGGGCGGTGACGGATCGTTCCTGTGGACCGTTCGCGACGGCAAGGCAGCCCAGATCCCCGTGCAGATCGTGCAGCGGCAATCCTCCCGCGTCCTGGTCGACGGGGATCTCGAACCCGGCGATCCGGTTGTCGTGGAGGGCCTGCACCGGATGCGCGCCGGGCGGGAAGTCTCCGTCACCGTGCGCGAAGCGCCGGTCGCCGATAACGGCACCGAATCGTGACCGGCCGTCCGGACAGGGAGGATCTGCCCTCCACCAGCGTGCGGCGACCGCTTCTGGCGCTGGTTCTCAATCTGCTGATAGCACTTGCCGGACTGGCTGCCCTGACGGCGGTGGAAGTCCGTGAACTCCCGAACGTCGACCAGCCGACCGTGACGGTGCGCGGCATTCTACAGGGCGCGTCGCCCGAAACCATGGATGCGGAGGTCACCAGCATCGTCGAGGGCGCCGTGGCGCGCGTCACCGGCGTGAAAGAGATCCGGTCATCCAGCGAAGAGAACAACTTCCGGATTCGCCTCTACTTCTCCGCCGACACCGATCTGGATACGGCCGCCGCCGATGTGCGCGAAGCCGTCAGCCGGGTTGAACGGGATCTGCCCGACGATGTCGAGGAACTGACCGTCATCAAGGCCGATGCGGATGCCAGTCCGGTCCTGCGCCTGGCCGCCGTCGCCGACGGGATCGGTGAGGAGGAACTGACGCGGATCGTTGAAAACGACATCGTGCCGGATCTGATTTCAGTCAACGGAGTCGCCGACGTCACCCTGTACGGGGACCGACGGCGGATGTTGCATGTCGTCCTCGATCCGATGCGGCTCAGCAGTTATGGGCTGACCGTGACTGATGTCGCCAATGTCCTGCAGAACGCCCCGTTCGATATTCCGGCCGGCAGTTTCGCCTCCGTCGACCACGAACTGATCGTGCGTGCCGACGCGACGGCGGAGACCGCCGAGGAAATCGAAGGGATCGTCATTCGCGACCCGGTCAAGATCGGCGACGTCGCCATGGTTTTCTTCGGACCGGAAGAGGCGGAATCCAAGGTCAGGGTTGATGGCCAGACCGTCATCGGCATGGGGATCATCCGGCAGGCCAAGTCCAACACGATTGAAATCTCCGACGGCGTCGAGGCTGCGCTGAAAAGGCTGAATGCGCGTTTCGATACCGTTCAGGTGATCGAGGTCTCCGACGATGCCGAATTCATTCGCGGATCGGTGCGCGAGGTCGTGGTGACCCTGCTGCTGGCCGTGTCGATCGTGGTGCTGACACTGTGGCTATTCCTCGGCACGCCCAGCGCCACGCTGATCCCCTGCATCTCCATTCCGGTTGCCCTGATCGGCTCTGTCGCCGCGATCTGGCTGATGGGATTTTCCATCAACATCATCACGCTGCTGGCGCTGGTTCTTGCCGCCGGGCTGATCGTCGACGATTCCATCGTGGTCCTTGAGAACATTCAGCGCCGGCGTGCGCAGGGGCTGGGCGGGCGCGCCGCAGCGGTCCTGGGCACCCGACAGGTATTCTTCGCCGTCGTCGCGACCACGGCGACCCTGGTTTCGGTCTTTGTACCGATTTCCTTCCTGCCCAGCGACGCCGGTCGTCTGTTCCGGGAATTCGGTTTCGTTCTGGCCGTCGGGGTCATCATATCCTCCTTCGTGGCCCTGACTCTGGTGCCGGCACTGGCGGCCAGGCTGGGCGACGAATCGGACAGCAAGGGGTTGGGCATCCATCGGGCGATTGCCTGGTGCGGCGACCGGCTGGTGCAGCTCTACCGCGCGACCCTGCACGGTGCCCTGGCCATGCCGCTGGTCGTGCTTGTCCTCGCGGGGGCCGGGGCCGGTGGCGCCTGGTTTGCATTCCAGAACATCGACCGCGAGCTGCTGCCGACCGAGGACCGGGGACAGATTTTCGTCTTCGGCACCGGACCGGACGGGGTCGGGCTTTCCTACACCGGGCGGCAGGCCGACAAGATCGAAGCGGTGCTGCAGCCCTATGTCGACAGCGGCGAGATCACCTCGATCTACACGATTGTCGGCCGCTGGGATCTGAACCGGGTCTTCGTCAGTGCGCCGCTGGCCCCCTGGCATGAACGCACGCGGCCGCAATCGGACCTGGTCGCGGAACTGAGACCGCAGATGAACGAAATTCCGGGTATGCGAATAAGCGTCTACAGCCCGAACAGCCTGAACATCCGGTCGAACTCCACCGGTCTGGAAATCGCCCTGATCGGCAATGACTATCTGCGCCTCTATGAAGCTGCCCTGACGCTCAATCGGGCGATTGAGGACCGGCTGCCCGGACTGTCCAACGGACGGATATCCTACCAGCCGACCCAGCCGCAACTGGTCGTTCAGATCGACCGGCGGCGGGCATCCGACCTGAATGTCTCGCTCGACGACCTGGCGGCGACGCTCAGTGTCACCATCGATGGCGACGAACTGGTCGACCTCAGCGTCGGGGACGAAACGATCCCGATCCTGCTGGCGGCCGGGGACGGGGCAATCAACGATCCCAGCGATCTGCTGAATCTTTATGTCCGCAGCGCCGACGGCGCGCTGGTACCGCTGTCGTCGCTGGTCAGTCTGAAGGAGGAAGGCGTTGCCGCTGAACTGGACCGTCATGTCCAGCGCCGCGCCGTGGAGATCGACGCCGATATCCGGCTCGGCTATCCGTTGCAGCAGGCGGTGAGCGACGTCGAGGCACTGGCGGATGAGGTTCTGCCGGGTGATGTGGACCTGATCCTGCTGGGTGAGGCGGCGACCCTTCAGGAAACCGAAAGGGACGTGCTGATCACCTATATCATTGCCATGGCTGTCGTGTTCCTGGTTCTGGTCGCCCAGTTCGAAAGCTGGACCAGCGCGCTCGTCGTGGTCCTGACTGTTCCCTTCGGCGTCGCGGCAGCCCTCTATGCGCTGCTGCTGACCGGCACGACGATCAATATCTATTCCCAGATCGGTCTGGTGATGATGATCGGCCTGATGGCAAAGAACGGGATCCTGCTGGTCGAGTTTGCCGATCAGCTTCGGGACCGCGGCCATTCCGTCGCGGAGGCCGTGCGCCGGGCCGCCCTGGTCCGGCTGCGCCCCATCATGATGACCCTGATGTCCACGGTCGTCGGCGGCCTGCCCCTGATCCTGAGTGCCGGGCCAGGCTCGGAAGCCCGGTCGGCCATCGGCTGGGTGATATTCGGGGGTCTGGGGACCGCCGCGGTCTTCACGCTGTACCTGACACCGGTCGTCTATCTGTGCCTGGCGCGACTTTCCTCGGCCCGCGCCCGGCACGGACAGCAGTTGGACAGGGAACTGAAAGAGGCGGAGTCCATCCCGGACGGAACCGGCTGACGGCCGATTACCAGTAGAGATCGCTCAGGGCGATCCGGCCTTTCAGGACATAAACCAGACTGGCCGAAACCTCGTATCCGACATTGCCCCATAGCGCGAGTCCCTGGACGGACGGGATGAAGTCCAGCGCGGAGAGGCCCGCCTCGATTCTTGGCGCGCGAAACCCCGCGATCGGCACGCCGACAGCCCGCAGACAGGCGAGGGCGCGCCGACCATGGATCACGTCGGTGACGGCGTAAACGGACGTCCACCCATGGCGATCCATGGCGTCCCGCGCGGCAAGGGCATTGTCCCAGGTATTCCGTGCCGTGTCGTCGCGAATGGCCCGAATCCCGTCCGCCGCCAGCATCTCCGCAATCACCTGCGCCTCGGTCGGCCATCCATCCCGTGAAGGGCCGCCGCTGACCATCACGGGGACGCCCGATCCGGCGGCAGCGTACCGACCGACGGATGCCCTGCGCATGGAGGCATCGGACGGCCAGAACCGCCCGTACCCATCCGATGCGATGCCGCCACCGAAAACGAAAATCGCCGTACCGGCGGCGGGGGTCGGCCACGGAACATCTGGCACCGGCAGGCGCCATGCCTCGGCGGCAAGCCTCGGGCCGGCCGGGAAGGACAGAGCGAACAGAACAATGGCGGCAGCGAACAAGGCCCTGTGGCGTACCGGACGGCCATATCGGATCCAGCCGAACGCGGCGGCCGCAAAAACCAGCCAGAGCCCGATATTCGGAATGATCAGGGCGGCAACCGCTTTCATTCTATGACGGTGCTCTCGATTTGCCCGGTGGCCGTGGGCGGCGTGCCGCGCCGTGTGTCATAGTCACGCCGTGCCAGCAGTTCCTGGCGTTTCAACCGGATCAGTTGCCGCAATTCGTCATAGGCCCCTTCGGACCCCTGCACGGCGGCGCGATAGGGATCACGAATTCCCGCACGGGCAGCGAATTCCCGTGATACGGCGGCATAGTCGGCCGGGTCGGCCGGGGCGCTGCCCAGCGCAGCCAGATCAAGCCATCGCGCTACGCTGCCATAATCGGGCGCCCGGGCCGATCCAGGCTGCGCGTCCTCAAGCATGGCAGCCGCCAGATTGTACTGAGCCGCCGGGAGGCCTTCTCTTGCCGCCGCGAACAGCCATTGAAGCCCCGCCGTCCGGTCCGCCGGATCCGTTGAGCGCCGCAGCGCGAGCCCGACCAGATTGCGCGCCTTCACATCGCCATCCTGGGCAAGCAGGCGCAGTTTGGCGAGCACGTCCAGCCCGCCCCCGGCATTGAGTTTATGCTTCAACGTTTCGAAGTCATCACCGGCCTCCAGCACCGGATCGGAGTCGACGGCCAGTGCCGGCGGCAGGTCGGGAACCGCAATCCCCGCCGGAAGGCCCTGTCCCGCCTCTTCGACGATCCGACCAAGGACGGCGGCATCAAACTGACGCGCCAGCGCATCCCGCTGGGCCGCGGCCCCTTCCGCCCCCAGTGCCGCCGCACGCGTGAACCAGTAGAGCGCGCGCTCTTCATCCTTGGCCACACCGTACCCGTTGGCGAGCATCCACCCCAGATCAAGCGCTGCGGCAGGATGATCCTGCTGGGCCGCCGCCCGGAACCAGCGTACCGCTTCAAAGTCATTCTGCGGCGCACCGACTCCGCTCTCATAGGCGCGGCCCAATCGGAACTGCGCATCGGCATCCCCTGCCTCGGCTGCCGGAATCAGCCCGGATTGGGCGGAAAGGGCGCCGGGATATGCCAATCCCAGGAACAGTGAAACGGCGAAAAACAGTCTTTTGAACAGAACCATGGGGGGCGATCCGGCCTTTGACTCGCGGCGTTGGGAAGCCGATATACCATGGACGCAGGGGCGAATCGACGCGTAGACTTGCCCGGTTGGAAACATTGGGTGCGAACGGACGTTTTTCATGGCCGACGAAGGCGACAAGGGAGCATTGGCAGCCGCCGCGGCAGACGCGGTCAACCGCGCCGGACGGGTCAGCGCGGTCAACAAGATCGGCGTCGACATCACCGCCGTTCTCGGCACCGCGGAAATGAAGGTTTCCAATCTGTTGAAGATCGGCCGCGGGGCCGTGATCGAACTGGACCGCCGTGTCGGCGACACAGTGGAAATCCGATGCAACGGCATGCCCATCGGCCGGGGTGAAATCGTCGTCGTGGAAGACCATCTGGCCGTTTCGATCACCGAGATATACAGCAAGTCCCAGATCAACGACTGACTGCCATCCTGCGTATCACCCTTTTCGGATTTCGAAGGTAAAGACCCCGTCCGTTTCATCGGATACCGTCATCTCGTGCCCCTGAGATTCACAGAAGGCCCGCATATCGGCGGGTGAACCGGGATCGGTTGCGCGCACCACCAGCACACCCCCGGACGCCAGGGACTTCATGGCCTTGCGCGCCTTCAGGACCGGTAGCGGGCATTTCAGGCCCGTCGCGTCCAGTTCTGCCTTTTCCATCCGTCTCAATCTCCGGCTTGAGAAGCTAACATTATCATTATCGTGACCAATTTTAACCTTGGGCCGCATTGACGACTCAGGGCATACGGGTTCATCTTGCGCCTTGGGAATCCGCCAGATCACAATTGCTTATGCGGCGCTCTGGCGCAACCGGACGGCCGCTGAAGCGCGCATCCTTTGGGCAGGGCCAACGCCGCAACGGGGGTCGGCGCGTCAATGCATATCTATCTGCCGATCGCCGAGATGTCGGTAAACATCTTCCTCATCCTCGGGATGGGGGCGGGTGTCGGCATGCTGTCGGGGATCTTCGGGGTCGGCGGCGGTTTCCTGATGACCCCCTTGCTGATGTTTCTGGGCGTGCCCGCCCCGGTGGCCGTTGGAACCGGGGCCAATCAGATCATCGCGTCTTCGGTCTCCGGGGTGCTGGCCCACTGGCGTCGCGGCAATGTCGACATGGCGATGGGGCTGGTGCTGCTTCTGGGGGGATTCTTCGGGTCCACCCTCGGTGTCTTCATCTTCAAATGGCTGCAGTTCCAGGGACAGATCGATCTGGTCATCCGGCTGTCCTATGTCATCTTCCTGGGCATCATCGGCGGGCTGATGATGGTCGAAAGCGTCCGGTCCTTCGTCCGGACCTGGCGGCCGAGCGGCGCCTCGCGGCGCAAACTGCACCAGCATAACTGGATGCACGGCCTGCCGCTGAAGATGCGCTTTCGCAAGTCGAAGCTCTATATCAGTGTCCTGATGCCAATCTCCATCGGCTTCTTCGTCGGCATCCTGACCGCCATTCTGGGCGTGGGGGGCGGGTTCGTCATGGTTCCGGCCATGATCTACCTACTGGGCATGCCAACCAATGTCGTTGTCGGCACCTCGCTGTTCCAGATCATCTTCGTCAGCGCCAATGCCACCCTGTTCCAGGCGACCCTGAACCAGACCGTGGATGTCATCCTGGCCCTGCTGCTGCTGCTGGGCGGTGTCGTCGGGGCGCAGTTCGGCACGAAACTGGGCGCCAAATTGCGCGGCGAGCAGGTCCGCATACTGCTGGCCGTGCTGGTACTGGCAGTGTGTTTCAAGATCGTGTTCGACCTCGTGGTCCCACCGGACGACGTCTATTCGATCTACCCGCTCGACACGTCGGGGGGGCTCGAATGATGCATCGGTGCAAGACATCGCTGATCGCCGCCATCGGCCTTCTTGTCGGCCTGACGGCTTCCGGTCCGGTCCGCGCTTCCGAACCGCTGGTCGCCGATGTCGACAACCATCTGGTCGCCGTGACGGCCGGATTCACCGGCACCGAACTGCTGGTCTTCGGGTCTGTCCAGGGTGCCGGGGAAGTCGTGATCGTCGTGCACGGCCCCAAGCAGGAGGTCGCCGTCCGGCGCAAGGACCGCGTGGCGGGGATCTGGATCAATCAGGAATCCATCGGATTCGAGGGCGTTCCCGCCTTCTACCATGTCGCCACCACTGCGTCGGGGCCGATCGATCTTCCCGGTAGCGCACTGCGGCGGCACCAGATCGGCGTCGACAATCTGCGCTTCCGCACTGCCGAGGCAGAGGACGGGCCCGGCTCCGTCCTCTTCGCCCAGGCCTTGATACGCAACAAGATCAATGTCGGTCATTACAGCGCCCGGTTCGGCCGGGTCGAACGCCGGGGCGGCCGGCTGTTCCGGTCGGCGATCCTGATCCCGGCCAATGTCCCGGTCGGCACCTACACGATCGAGACCCTGCTGGTGCAGAACGGTCAGGTCGTCGGTGCGCAGACGACGCCCCTTTTCGTCAACAAGGAAGGGTTCGGCGCCCAGGTTTTCCGCATGGCGCATCTACACGCGCTGCTTTACGGAATTGCCGCAATTCTGATAGCGGCCTTGGCCGGATTTGTGGCGAACTGGGTCTTCAGAAAACTATAGAAGTGTTGAGGTAACGTTCAGTATGGCAGGACCCTTTACCACCGTGCGGGAGCAGGTCGAGACGACACCGAAGTCGATCGACCGGACCGAATACACCACCTGCTATATGTGCGCCTGCCGATGCGGCATCCGGGTTCACTTCAAGAACGATGAGCTGCGCTATATCGATGGCAATCCCGACCACCCCGTGAACAAGGGCGTCCTTTGCGGCAAAGGGTCGGCCGGGATCATGAACGTCAAGTCCCCGGCGCGCCTCAGGAAGCCGCTGAAGAGGGTCGGACCGCGCGGATCGGGCGAGTTCGAGGAGATCGAATGGGACGAGGCGCTGGCCCTGGCCGAGCAGTGGCTGGGCGCTGTGCGCAAATCCGACCCGCGCCGCCTCGCCTTCTTCACCGGGCGGGATCAAAGCCAGTCCCTGACCGGCTGGTGGGCCGGCCGCTTCGGGACGCCAAACTTCGCGGCCCATGGCGGCTTCTGCTCTGTCAACATGGCGGCGGCGGGCCTCTATTCCATCGGCAGTTCCTTCTGGGAATTCGGCGAGCCGGATTGGGAGCGCACGAAATATTTCATGCTGTTCGGCGTTGCCGAGGACCATGACAGCAACCCGATCAAGATGGGCATAGGCCACCTGAAAAGCCGGGAGGCCGCGAAGTTCGTCTCCGTCAATCCGGTCAAGACCGGCTATTCCGCCGTCGCGGACGAATGGATCGGCATCCGCCCGGGAACGGACGGCCTGTTCGCCGGCGCCCTGATCCACGAGTTGCTGAAGGCGGAGAAGGTCGACTGGGATTACCTGGCGCGCTACACCAACGCGCCCTGGCTGGTGATCCAGGCCCCGGGGCATCCCGATGACGGTCTGTTCGCCCGTGACCGCGACGGCAACCCCCTGCTGCTGGACGGCAAGCAGAAGAAGATCGTCAGTGCCCTGGAACCGGACTCCAGCCCCGTCGTGATCGGATCGGTCGAAATCGACGGCCAGCGCACCGTGCCCGCCTTCCACCTGCTGGCGGACCGGTTCCTGGATGATGCCTATGCCCCGGACACCGTGGCGGAGACCTGCGGCGTGCCGCCCGACACGATTCGACGCATCGCGGCCGAACTTGCCCATGCCGCTTTCGAACAGACGATCGAACTGGATGTCGAATGGACCGACTGGGCCGGGCGCAAGCAGGACAAGGTGATCGGCCGACCGGTGTCGATGCACGCCATGCGCGGCATCTCTGCCCATTCGAACGGGTTCCATACCTGCCGCATCATCCATGTGCTGCAGATGATTCTCGGTTCCATCGACGTGCCGGGCGGCTTCCGGTCGAAACCGCCCTTCCCGCGTCCGGTACCGCCGGGGCCGAAACCGGCCGGGCACAATGTCCGACCGGAAAAGCCGCTGGAAGGCATGCCGTTGGGCTTCCCGACCGGACCGGAGGACCTGCTGATCGAGCCGGACGGCACGCCCAAGCGCATCGACAAGGCCTATAGCTGGGAACATCCGCTGGCCGCGCATGGTCTGATGCAGATGGTGATCCACAACGCCTGGAAGGGCGATCCCTATCCGATCGACGTCCTGTTCCTCTACATGGCCAATATGGGCTGGAACAGTTCGATGAACGTGCCGGGGGTGCTGCATTATCTGACCGACACGAATGAGGATGGCAGCTACAAGATCCCGAAGATCATCTATTCGGACGCTTTCTACTCCGAAACCGTGCCCTACGCCGACCTGGTCCTGCCGGACACGACCTATCTGGAGCGCTGGGACTGCATTTCCCTGCTGGACCGGCCGATCTGCAGTGCCGAAGGGCCGGCGGACGCGATCCGGCACCCGGTACTGGAACCCGACCGCGACGTCCGCCCCTTTCAGGAAGTGCTGATCGATCTCGGCGCGCGGTTGGGCCTGCCGGGTTTTGTGACGGAGGACGGTTCCCCCGCCTATCCCGGCGGCTATCCCGATTACATCGTCAACCACGAGCGGGCGCCCGGCATCGGCCCACTGGCCGGGTGGCGCGGCGAATTGGGTGTCGACCAGGGGCGCGGCGGCCCGAATCCGGACCAGTTGTCCCGCTATGTGGAAAATGGCGGCTTCTGGGAGATGCCCTTCACTGAGGCCCAATCCTGGCTGAAGCACGCCAACCGCGACTATCTGACCCTGGCGCACCGAATGGGGTGGATCCCCGCGCCCGACCGGATCGTCATGCAGATCTATTCCGAGCCGGTGCAGCGGTTCCGTCTGGCCGCCCAGGGATACGGCCCCGCCCTGCCGCCTGAGGAACACCGGGATCGGGTTGAGCGGTATTTCGACCCCATCCCCTTCTGGTATCCGCCATTCGAGGGGGAAAGTTCAGGCGACGACTACCCCTTGCACGCCCTGACCCAGCGCCCGATGCACATGTATCACAGCTGGGGCTCCCAGAATGCGTGGTTGCGCCAGATCACCAACCAGAACCGGTTGTTCGTTCACCCGGATGCAGCGGCGGATATCGACGCAGCGGATCAGGACTGGGTCTGGGTCGTCAGCCCCTTCGGTCGCGTGAAAACCCAGATCAAGACCATGCATGGTGTCGAGGCCGGCACAGTCTGGACCTGGAACGCCATCGGCAAGCGGCGCGGCGCCTGGGGTCTGAAGGATGGCGCCCCGGAGACCGAGAAGGGGTTCCTGCTGAACCATGTCATAACCGAACTGCTGCCGCCCCGCGACGGCGGGTTCCGCTATGCCAATGCCGACCCGGTGACCGGTCAGGCCGCCTGGTATGACCTGAAGGTCCGACTGGAGAAATGCACACCCGCG
The DNA here is from genome assembly GCA_033344895.1 of Alphaproteobacteria bacterium. Taxonomy (NCBI): domain Bacteria; kingdom Pseudomonadati; phylum Pseudomonadota; class Alphaproteobacteria; species Alphaproteobacteria bacterium. The sequence continues at coordinate 1,993,564 of JAWPMN010000001.1, read as the reverse complement.
GAAGCAGGCGCGACGGAGCCGATGTTCGAGAGGTTCGAGCGCCCTGACCTTGCCGATCCGGCTACGGATGCCGACGGCCTTCTGCGCTATGGCGCTACCCAGCGCGCGGAGGCTTCCGGCCAAGCGGACGCGGCACCGAAGGATTGGGTCGGCAACCGTGAGGCCCATGCCCATCGCGGCAGCGGCGTCCGGCCCGGCCATGGCAACCGCGTTTCGAAGGAGGGCGATGCATGACCAGCCTACCCTCGAAGACCGAAAGGAAGCTCGGCCTCGTCATCGATCTGGACATCTGTGTCGGCTGTCATGCCTGTGCGGTGAACTGCAAGGAATGGAATACCGGCGGGCATTCCGCGCCGCTGACCGATTCCGACCCCTATGGTGCCGACCCGTCCGGCGTCTGGTTCAACCGCATTCATACATTCGAGGTGGTGTCCGATGACGGCGACAGCCGGACCGTCCACTTCCCGAAATCCTGCCTGCATTGCGAGGACGCGCCCTGTGTCACCGTCTGTCCGACCGGCGCGTCCTACAAACGCGAGGAGGACGGCATCGTCCTGGTCAATGGCGACACCTGCATCGGCTGTAAGCTGTGCAGCTGGGCCTGCCCTTACGGGGCGCGGGAATATGACGAAGACGCCGGTGTGATGAAGAAATGCACCCTATGTGTGGACCGCATCTACAACGAGACCCTGCCGGAAGACATGCGGGGCCCGGCCTGCGTCTCGACCTGTCCTGCGGGCGCGCGATCCTTCGGCGATCTGGGCGACCCGGACAGCGATGTTTCCCGGCTGTCGGCCGACCGGGGCGGTTATGCCCTGATGCCGGAACAGGGCGCCAAGCCGGTGAACCGCTACCTCCCGCCGCGTCCGCGCAAGACCGTCGCGGAAGAAGCGATGGGCGGTGCCGGTCTGACACCGGTCGCCGACGACAAGGCGGGGCTGATGGCCCGCTGGCTCGATAAAATTCTGTCCATGTGAGGCGCGATGCATCCCGCCAAATCCGTCATCTTCTTCACCACAGCCTCGGGCGCCGGTTACGGCCTGTTCGCGCTGTTCGTTCTACTCGATCTCGCGGGCCATGTGCCGCCGGGCACCGCGGTGACCTGGTCCGCCTGCGGCCTGTCCTTTGCCCTGATCATCGCCGGGCTGCTGTCCTCCACATTTCATCTGGGCCATCCCGAGCGCGCCTGGCGGGCGCTGAGCCAGTGGCGCTCCTCCTGGCTCAGCCGGGAAGGCGTGATGGCGATCGTCACCTTCGGTCCGATGGGGGCCTATGCCCTGGGACGGCTGGCCTTTCCCGACCTAGCGGCGCCATGGCAACCGGCCCTGGGTGGGGTTGCCGTCGCCTGCGCTGTCCTGACTGTCTATTGCACGGCCATGATCTATGGATCGTTGAAGACGATTCCGGCCTGGTCCGACCCGGTCACGCCGCTGGGATACATTGCCATGGCAGCTGCCAGCGGCGCGGTTCTGCTGAATGCCATCGCCTTCCTGATGGGGTTCATCTCGCCGGAAATCGTCAATGTGACCGCCGTTCTGCTGGTGCTCGCGATGGCGGTGAAGATGATCTATTGGCGCCGCATCCGGGCCGCCGCGCCGCGATCCACGGCCGAAAGCGCAACCGGTCTGGGCGGGATGGGGAAGGTCCATCTGTTCGAGGCCCCGCATGACGGCGACAATTACCTGATGACCGAAATGGGGTTCCGCATCGCGCGGAAGCATGCCTTTCGGTTGCGCCGGATCGCGCTGATGTGGGGATTTCTGTTCCCGCTGCTGGCGGTGACGGCGACAGGCTTCGCCACCGGCATGATGGCCAACCTGCTGATCGCAATTTCGGTCGTGACCGGGGCTGTCGGTCTGCTGGCCGAACGCTACCTGTTCTTCGCCGAGGCGAAGCATACGGTCATGCTGTATTACGGCGACCGGTCGGTTTAGCGGTCCATTGCCAGTTTGGCGCCGAACAGGACGAAGCACGCGCCGGCAACCCGGGTGATCCAGAGGTGAAGGCGCCTGTAGGCAGCGGCGATCCGGGCCTGTCCCATTGCCAGCGCTGCGGCGGCATACCAGCTCCCAGCGATCAGGACGACGGCGCAAACCAAGCCGGCATCGAACCAGAGAGGCGCGTCCGGCGGCACCGCGACCGCGAACAGCGATGCAAAGAAGGCAGCCGCCTTCGGGTTGGCCAGGTCAGTCAGCAGTCCGTGGCGGAAGGCACCCCAAAGGCTGCGCATGGCGATGACCGGTTCGCCTTCATCATTCCGTGTCCGGGTCATCATCATCCGTATACCGACATAGATCAGATACAGCGCCCCGGCGATCTTAACGGCCAGATAAAGCCCGCCGAAGGTCTGGAACAGAAGCCCCAGCCCGGCCAGGCTGCCCATCGCCCAGATCGCGGTGCCGACGGCGATGCCCAGCGCCACCATGACGCCGTGGCGCGGGGTGCTTTCGGCCGCCGTATGAACCGTCGCCACGAAATTGGGACCGGGCGTCATCACCGTGACGGCCCAGATCCCTGTGACGGTCAGGGCACTGGCGAATAACGGGGCGAGATCTGTCATCGGGGTCTCCTACAGGATCAGTACGGCGCGGAAATCGTTGACATTGGTCAGTGTCGGACCCGGCGCGATACTGTCGCCGAGCGCCTGAAAAAAGCCATGGGCATCGTTCCGCTCCAGCGCCGCGCGGGGCATGATCCCCTGTGCGACAGCACGCTGCAGCGTGTCGGGCCCGATCTGCGCACCGGCCAGCTCCGCCGCACCGTCTACCCCATCGGTATCGCAGGCAAGACCGTAGATGCCTTCCGCGCCGTCCAGCGCAATGGCCAGCGCCAGGGTGAATTCCGCATTCGGGCCGCCAGTACCGTCGCCCTTGATGGTCACCGTCGTCTCCCCGCCCGACAACAGGACGACGGGCGGCCTGGCGGGCAGTCCATGCTGGCGGACGGAACGCGCGATGCCCGCCAGGACCGTCGCAACCTCCCGGCTTTCCCCTTCCAGCGCATCCCCCAGAATCAGCGGTGTCACGCCGGCCTTGCGGGCGACCTCCGCCGCGGCTTCCAGCGATGCCAGCGGGCGGGCCGCCATGACGACCCGGGCCTTCTCGAAGGCCGGCGCACCCGGTTTCGGCGTCTCGGCCGCCGGATCGGCCAACCTGTCCCGGACGGCCTGCGGCAGATCGATCCCGCGCCGGTCGAGGATTTCCAGCGCGTCGGCCAGGCTGGTTCCGTCCGGCACGGTCGGCCCGGATGCGATGACGGCCGGATCGTCGCCGGGCACATCGGAAATCAGGATCGTGTGGACACGGGCCGGGTAGGCGGCTTCCGCCAGCCGTCCGCCCTTGATCGCGGACAGGTGCTTGCGCACACAATTCATCTCGCCGATCGTCGCCCCGGAGCGCAGCAGCGCCTTGTTCACGGCCTGCTTGTCGGCCAGGCTCAAGCCCTCACCCGGCAGGCTGAGCAGCGCCGAGCCGCCACCCGATATGGCGCAGATCATCAGATCTTCCTCGCCCAGGCCCTCGGCAATTTCCAGAATGCGGCGCGCCGCCGCTTCGCCGGCCTCGTCCGGCACGGGATGGGCCGCCTCGACGATCTCCACCCGCTCACAGGGCACGGCATGTCCGTATCGGGTGACCACCAGCCCCTCAAGGTCGTGCGGCCAGGCTTTCTCGATCGCCTGCGCCATCAGGGCTGAGGCCTTGCCGGCGCCGATCAGCACGGTTCGGCGGCCAGGTTTTTCCGGCAGGCAGGGCGGCACGCATTGTAACGGATCGGCTGCAGCCAGCGCCGCGTCGAAGAGGGAACGAAGGAAGGCGGACGGATCGGATATCTGTGTCATGCCTGCCGATGTATCCCGGCAACGCGCGAAAGTCGATCCAATCGCCGCCCCCGTTTGTCGATTTCGGGCCGCTTGCCGCCTGCCCCGGCACCTGACAGCATGCTGCCATGCAAGACTTCATCAGCCTGTCCGGCGCCGTCCGGTCCGCCCTGCACGGCGGCGCCCCCGTCGTGGCGCTGGAATCCACCGTGATCGCGCATGGCCTGCCTTACCCCGACAATCTGGAGGCGGCGGCGGCAATGGAAGCCGCAGTCCTGCAAGCCGGCGCGGTACCGGCGACCATTGCGGTCCTGGACGGCCGTATTCGCGTCGGGCTGTCCGAAGAAGACCGTGCCAGACTGGCCGACCCGGACGCCGTGGTCGCCAAGTTGAGCCGCCGTGATCTGGCCGCCTGCCTGACGCTGAACGGCACGGGCGCGACGACGGTTTCCGCCACGATGATCTGCGCCAATGTCGCCGGAATCCGTGTCTTCGCAACCGGCGGGATCGGCGGTGTCCATCGTGGGGCGGAGCACAGCATGGACATCTCCGCGGACCTGCTGGAACTGGCGCGCACGCCGGTGCTGACCGTGTCGTCCGGCGCAAAGAGCATCCTGGACCTGCCGCGCACGATGGAGGTGCTGGAAACCCAGGGCGTTCCGGTCCTGGGGTATCGAACCGATCGGCTACCCGCTTTTCACTGCCGTGACAGCGGCCTTCCCGTCGACGCCGCGCTGGCGGGCGCGAATGCCGCTGCCCGGGTCGCGAAGGCTCATTGGGCGCTGGGACTGGGCGGATTGCTGGTCTGCAATCCGGTACCCGAAGACGCGGCCATCCCGTCGGACGAGGTTGCGACATGGGTCGACGCCGCGCTGGCGGCTGCGGAAAGGGAAGGCATTGCAGGGAAAGAGGTTACGCCCTATCTGCTGCGGCATATCGCAAACGCTTCCGGCGGGCGCAGTCTCGCCGCGAACAAAGCCCTGCTGATCGATAATGCCCGGGTCGGCGGCGAAATTGCCGTCGCCCTGGCGGAAGGAGCAAGATGACAGACGACGGAAATGATGTCTTCACCCTTCACCCGCAGCTGGCCGCCGATTGCGAAACAGTCGGTGACACGCCGCTGTGCCGGGTGCTGCTGTCGAAGGATTCCCGGTTTCCCTGGGTCATACTGGTCCCACGCCACGCGGACCTGACAGAATGGCACGACCTGGACGCGACGGACCGCGTCGTCCTGAGTGACGAGATCGCGCATCTGTCCCGACGCATGAAAGAGGAATTCGGCGCGGACAAGACGAATGTCGCGGCCCTGGGCAACATGGTGCCGCAGTTGCACGTCCACATCGTCATGCGCTATCGCGACGACCCGGCATGGCCCGGACCGATCTGGGGTGTGGGCGATCCGGTTCCGTATACGGAAGACAGGCTGACGGACACGGTGAAGCGGATACGCGCCTGCCTGCCCTGACCGAAGTCAGGCGCCGCCACACGCATCCCATCCCCGCAACCGCTGTCCTGCCGCCCGCACCGGTGCCAGCCGGTTCGTGCCCCCAGGTCGGTGTATCAGGTCAGTGCCGTTCTTCCTCCATCGTGAACTCGCCGGTCCGAATGCGGTAGGGCAGGGTCTCGATGATGTCCGCGACATCATCTTCGCCATGGTCCTCCACAAGGTCCGTCAGTGCCAGGTACAGACAGACCTCGGACAGAAGTTCGCTCGGCAAGCCCTGGGCGCAGGCTTCATCCCACGCATCCAGGAACAAGGTCATCACCTTGCGCTTCTGCTCTTCGGCAAAGTTCACACGGGGGGTCCCGGTGGTTTCTAGATCACAAATCATGGTTCCTCCACCCGGGCAGGTTCGCCAGAAGACCCGGGCTGTGAAATGGAGGTACAGCGATTCGGATCGGCTTGTCATCAACTCGATTTTCATTTGTTGAATAGGCTCTTAAGCGCCCTTCCTAAACTCTCGCAAGAACTTCGTTTCACAGCCGAAACAACGTCCGGACCCATGTCCGGTCTCGCCGGATCCGGTGGCGGCGCTATACTCTGACGCGCCATGAACGACCTTCCCGCAACCTTGCCCCCCCGCTTCACCGACTGGTTCGCCGGTCGCGGCTGGGCCCCCCATCCGCACCAGATCGAGATGCTGGCGGCGGACCGTCGCGGTGCGCATGCCCTGCTGATCGCCCCGACCGGCGGCGGCAAGACGCTGGCGGGCTTTCTACCCTCCCTGATCGACCTGGCGGAACGTCCGACCGACGGCATCCACACGATCTACATTTCGCCGTTGAAGGCTCTGGCGGTGGACATTCAGCGCAACCTGACCGTCCCGGTCGAGGAGATGGGACTGGACATCCGCATCGAGACCCGTACCGGCGACACGCCCGCCAATCGGCGTAAGCGCCAGCGCGAAACCCCGCCGCAGATTCTGCTGACGACACCGGAATCTCTGGCCCTTCTGATTGCATCGCCGGACAGTTTCGACTTCTTCGCCTCCCTGAAGCGCATTGTCGTCGACGAGACCCACGCGCTGGTCGGCACGAAGCGCGGTGATCACCTGGCCCTGTGCCTGGCGCGCCTTTCGACCATCGCACCGGACGTGAAGCGGGTCGGCCTTTCGGCGACGGTTGCCTGGCCGGAGGCCCTTCGCGCCTATATCGCCCCGAACGCCGACCCCGACAGCGTGCCGGTGATAAAGGGCGGTGGCGCAAAGCGAGCCGATATCCGCATCCTGGACACGAAGGAACGCCTGCCCTGGTCCGGTCATTACGGCCTGCACGCCGTCCCGGAGATCTACGAAGAGATCAGGAAGACCGGCACTGCGATCGTCTTCGTGAATACACGGGCCCAGGCGGAACTGCTGTTCCAGGCATTGTGGCACGCCAATGAGGATGCGCTTCCCATCGCCCTGCATCACGGGTCGCTGGCCAGGGAACAGCGGCGCAAGGTCGAGGCGGCGATGGCGGCCGGAAGCCTGCGCGCCGTGGTCGCGACCTCGTCTCTGGATCTGGGCATCGACTGGGCGGCGGTCGATCTGGTGGTCCAGGTCGGCCCGCCCAAGGGCGTATCACGTCTGATTCAGCGCATCGGTCGCGCCGGACACCGGCTGGACGTGCCCAGCCGTGCGCTTCTGGTGCCCTGCAACCGGTTCGAAGTGCTGGAATGCCGCTGTGCCATCGACGGGGTGGATCAGGGCACGCTGGACGGCGATCCGCCGCGCGACGGCGGGCTGGATGTCCTGGCCCAGCATATCATGTCCCTGGCCTGTGCCGCGCCGCTGCATCCGGACGAAACCTATGCGGAGGTCATCCGTGCGGAACCCTATCGCAACCTGGACCGCGACACGTTCGACGACGTGCTGCGTTTCGTGGAGGATGGCGGTTATGCGCTGCAGAGTTACGACCGCTGGAAGAAGCTGTTCCATACGGCAGCCGGCACTTATGAAGTCGCCAATCCCAAGCTGGCCCATCGGCACAGGATGAATATCGGCACCATTGTCGAGGCGGTGACCCTCAAGGTTCGCATGCGCGGCGGCGGCGGAACGCTGGGCGAGATCGAGGAATATTTCGTCACCATGATGGAGCCCGGAGATACATTCGTCTTTGCCGGGAGGCTGCTGCGCTACGAGGGGATCAAGCAGACCGCCGTCGAGGTCACGCCGGCACGCGGCGGCGACCCGAAAGTGCCATCCTATATGGGCGGGCGCATGCCGTTCACGACGCATCTGTCGGAGCGGGTGCGCGAAGCCCTGTCCGATCCGAAATCGTGGCAGGGCCTTCCGGATCAGGTGCAGGAATGGCTGCGCCTGCAGCAATGGCGCTCGGTGCTGCCGGGCCCGGACGGCCTGTTGGTCGAAACCTTCCCGCGCGGAGGAAAGGAATATCTGGTCGCCTACAGCTTTGCCGGTCGGAACGCCCACCAGACCCTGGGAATGCTACTGACCCGGCGGATGGAGCGCATGGGTCTGGCGCCACTGGGATTCGTCGCCAGCGATTATGTCATCGCCGTCTGGAGCCTGCATCCGGCAAAGGACATGGAGACCCTGTTCGACGAGGACATGCTGGGCGACGATTTGGAAGCGTGGATGGAGGAAAGTTCCCTGATGCGCCGGACCTTCCGCAATGTCGCCGTGATCGCCGGATTGATCGAGCGCCGTCAGCCGGGCCAGGAGAAGACCGGCCGCCAGGTAACCTTCAACTCCGATCTGATCTATGACGTGCTGCGGCGTCACGAGCCGAACCATGTCCTGCTACGTGCGACCCGCGCCGATGCGCGCACCGGCATGATCGATGTCGAGCGACTGGCCGAGTTTCTGCGCCGCGCGAAACAGGGTATCCGCCATCGCCGGCTTGATCGGGTATCGCCCCTGGCCGTGCCGATCCTGCTGGAAGTCGGGAAAGAGGCGGTCTACGGCGACGCAGAGGATCAGTTGTTCGACGAACTGGCCCAGGACCTGATCGACGAGGCAATGCACATGGACCCTCAGGGCGGACTTCCGCTATAACGGGCCATGTCCGTGGAAAGCCCGATTCTCCTGAATGGTGCGCGTCTGCATGCCCGGTCCGACGGTGCCCTGTACTGGCCGGATCGCGACACGCTGATCGTTGCCGACCTTCACCTTGAAAAGGGCTCCGCCTATGCATCGGTCACCGGCCAGATGCTGCCGCCCTATGACAGCCGTGCCACCCTGACGGCGTTGCGCGAAGCCATCGCAGCGGCAAGGCCGCGCCGGGTCATCTGCCTTGGTGACAGCTTTCACGACAGCGACGCGGCGCGGCGACTGACCGCGCAGGATCGCAATTGCCTTTCCGATCTGACCCAATCCACGGAATGGATCTGGATTGCGGGCAATCACGACCCCGCCCCGCCCGCGGAATTGGGCGGCACCGTCCAGGAAGAACTGGTCGACGGGCCACTGGTGTTTCGGCACGAAGCAGTACCGCAGGCCGGCGCCGGGGAGGTTTCCGGCCACTTTCACCCCAAGGCGTCGATTGAGACCCGCGCCAGACGCCTGTCCGCGCGGTGTTTCGTCGAGGATGCCCGGCGCCTGATCCTGCCGTCGTTCGGCGCCTATACCGGGGGTCTGTCCGTCTGGAATCCGGCCATAGCCGATCTCTTTCCAAAGGGATTTTGTGTCCACCTTACCATGCGGCGCGGTGTCCTTCGGGTCCCACGATCCCGTCTGCGAAAGGTTGCCTGAACGGAAACGGGCCGAAATCTCTCGATTCCGGCCCGCTCCTGCCATCGGTAGATGTGGGGGGGAGGGGTCTACCGTAGACGACCGGTCGAACCGGTTCGTACACTCGATACGCCGCCCGATCTGAGCCGGATCACCGAAATGATCAAAAAAATTGCCGGTGGCGTCGTAATCCAAAATGCGGCGCCCGCGCGTACCGATTAGTGTGATGAAAAAATCTCGCCGACACATCGTTCGGTAAGCCCGTTTGGAAAGTGTATATGACCGGCCCAAGCCTCGTATGGTTTCGCAAGGACCTGCGCCTCTCTGACAACCCTGCTCTTCAGGCCGCCATTGCGCGCGGTGGACCCGTGGTCTGCGTGTTCATTCGCGATGAGGCGACAAGCGGTGCCCTTCCGGTCGGCGGGGCCGCCGCCTGGTGGCTTCACCACAGTCTTGCAGCACTGGCGGACGACATCGCTGCGCGTGGCGGAACGTTCATCCTGAAATCGGGCGAGCCCCCCACGATCATTCCCGACCTTTGCAGGGAATTCGACATCGAAGCCGTTTTCTGGAACCGATGCTACGAGCCCGAAGCGGTCGCCCGCGACATGAACCTGAAAACCGATCTGAAGGATCGCGGATTCTACGTCGAAAGCTTCAACGGCTCGCTGCTGCGCGAACCGTTGGAGGTCAAGACCAAGGCTGGCGGAGCCTATGGCGTCTTCACGCCTTTCTGGAAGGCCCTTTGCGCCATGGGCGACCCGCCCAGGCCGGTCGCGGCGCCGGACGTTCTACCAGGCCTGCCCACAGACAGGTCCGGGGACGACCTGGAAGACTGGTCGCTGCTGCCGACCAAGCCGGATTGGTCCGGCGGCCTTCAGGAAAGCTGGTCGCCGGGTGAGTCCGGGGCACGCGCGCGGCTGTCGGATTTTCTGGAATCCTCTGTCGCCCGATATGGCGACAGGCGGAACCGTCCCGACCTGGACGGCACGTCACGCCTCAGCCCGCATCTGGCCTTCGGTGAACTCAGCCCCCGGGAAATCTGGCACATTGCCCGCGACGCGGCCCACCGCGAGGGCGGCCAGGCCGAGTCCGGAATCTGGTCTTTCCTGCGTGAAATCGGCTGGCGGGACTTCAACCACAACCTGCTGTTCCACAATCCGGAAATGCCGGTGCGGAACTACAATGAAAAATTCGACGCCTTTCCCTGGCTGGACAATGAGGACGCGCTGAAACGCTGGCAGAAAGGCCGGACCGGCTATCCGATGGTCGACGCCGGCATGCGGGAGCTCTGGCATACCGGTTTCATACACAATCGTGTGCGGATGGTCGCGGCGTCCTTCCTGGTGAAGCACCTCTTGATCGATTGGCGGCACGGCGAGGCATGGTTCCGCGACACGCTGGTGGATGCGGACCTGGCCAACAATGTTGCGAACTGGCAATGGGTCGCGGGCTGCGGCGCCGACGCCGCCCCCTATTTCCGAATCTTCAACCCGATCGGACAGGGCGAAAAGTTCGACCCCGACGGGACCTATATCCGGCGCTGGATCCCGGAGATCGCTGCGCTGCCGGACAAATACCTGAATGAGCCCTGGACCGCGCCCGACAGCGTTCTGGACGAGGCCGGCATCGATCTGGGCCGGACCTATCCAAAGCCGATTGTCGAACACAAGCGTGCGCGGGAGAGGGCGTTGAGTGCATATGATGAAATCAAGGGGGCGGCCTGAAACATGAAAATCGCGGTAATCGGCAGTGGCGTTGCGGGCCTTGGATCGGCCTGGCTCCTGAACCGGCAGCATGACGTTACGGTTTATGAGCGCAACGGCTATGCCGGCGGACATTCCAACACCGTGGACGCCCCGACGCAGGACGGCGGGTCGATACCGGTCGACACCGGCTTCATCGTCTACAATGAACGAACCTACCCGAATCTCATCGGCCTGCTGGACACGCTGGGCGTCGAGCGTATCAAGACCGACATGTCCTTTGCGGTATCCGCGGATCAGGGTCGCCTGGAGTATGGCGGCAGCGATCTGCGTAGCCTGTTCGCGCAGAAGCGGAACATCGTCTCCCCCCGGTTCCTGCGCATGGTCCGGGACATCCTGCGCTTCTACAAGGCAGCACCCGATCTGCTGGCCGACGAAGGATGTGCCGCCCTGACGCTGGACGATCTGCTGAAACGCGACGGCTATTCCCAAAGCTTCATCGACGACCACCTTCTGCCGATGGCGGCCGCCATCTGGTCCTGTCCGGTCAGCACGATGGGCGCCTTCCCCGCCGCCAGTTTCATCCGCTTCTTCGACAATCACGGGCTGCTTCAGGTCAACGACCGGCCGCAATGGTGGACCGTCAGGAACGGCAGTCGAAGCTATGTTTCCCGACTGCGCGCCGACCTGCGGCGGGACATCTGCACCGGTTGCGGAGTCCGCGCCGTGCGACGCGGTCCGAACGGCGTGACCGTGCATCTTCAGGATGGGTCTCAGGCAGTCTATGACCGCGTCGTCTTCGCCTGTCACGGGGACGAGGCAGCCGCCCTGCTGGAGGGACAATCGGCACAGGAACAGTCGATCCTGTCCAGTTTCGGCTACCAGCGGAACCGTGCCGTCCTGCATAGCGATCCCGGCCAGATGCCGCTGCGCCGCAGGGTCTGGTCCAGCTGGAACTATCTGACGGAACGCGGCGGTGCACAGGACGAGAGCCGCGTTTCCGTCACCTACTGGATGAACAATCTGCAGTCCCTCGACCCGGCGCGTCCGCTTTTCGTGACCCTGAACCCCATTCAGGAGGTCCGGGCGGACCACATCGTGAGGGAGTTCGACTACGACCACCCGGTCTTCGATCACGGCGCCATGGCCGCCCAAACCCGCCTGCCCGACATCCAGGGTAGCGGCGGCGTGTGGTACTGCGGCAGCTATTGCGGTTACGGGTTCCACGAAGACGGTTTGGGATCCGCAGTGGCCGTCGCCCGCGCCTTGGGCGTCGATGCTCCCTGGGGTCATCATCCGGTCCATGCGATGCGCGCGGTCTCGCGCAGCGCCGATCCGCTGGGCGGAACGGCAGTTCGAGACATCATTGAGGCCGCAGCATGACCGCCATTCCGGACGCGACCCTCTATTTCGGCAAGGTGATGCACAAGCGCCTGAAGCCGGTCACGCACGAACTGACCTATTCGGTCTTTTCGGTGCTGGTCGACCCGGACCGATTGCCGGACATGGGCCGCGACCTTTCGCTCTTCGGTCACAATCGCTGGGCGCCGGTCAGCATTCACGACCGCGACTACGGTCATCGCGACGGATCGACGATTCGGTCCTGGGTCGAAGCCTCGTTATCGGCTCAAGGCATCGACCTGCAGGGCGGTCCGCTTCGACTGCTTACATTCCCGCGCCTCTGGGGCTATGCGTTCAATCCGCTGTCGCTGCATTTCTGTTATGATCGGGACGAGGTCCTGCGCGCAATCCTGTACGAGGTATCGAACACTTTCGGCGAATCCCACGGCTACCTGATCCCCGTCGACGGGCCGGGATCGGATGTCGTGCATCAGGAAACCCGCAAGGTGTTTCACGTCTCCCCCTTTATCGGGATGGATTGCCGGTATCGTTTCGCCGTGCGTCCGCCGGACGGGAAGCTGGCCGTGCAGATCCGCCAGTCCGATGCATCCGACTCGCCACTTCTGGTCGCCCGGCATACCGGCCGCGGCCGCGCCATGACAGACGGCGCCATTGCCACCGCTATCGCACGTCATCCGTTGATGACGGCAAAGGTCTTTGCCGGAATTCATTGGGAGGCCCTGCGGCTCTGGCTGAAGGGTGCGCGTTTCCATTCCAAACCGCCCCGTCCCGCGCAACATGTCACGCGATGACAGGTCCCCGAGTCAATTGACAGCGAAACATCCTGGTGATCCCATGACGCATATCGACCGCAGCACGGCCTTTACGGATATGGAAACCGATAATGGCTCCGGCCGGCTTTCCCTGGCCAGCAGACTGACCTTCGCGATTGCCGAGCGCATTCGCTTCGGAACGTTCGAAATCACGGTGCCCGAAGGCGTCACGCGCCGGTTCGGCGGTCAGGCGCCGGGCCCGGTCGGCCGTCTCTTCATCCGCAACAACCGGTTCATCCGACGCATGATACTGGGCGGCAATGTCGGTCTGGGTGAGAGCTATATGGACGGGGATTGGGACAGTCCCAATCTGGCGGATTTCCTGACCGTCGGCGCCATGAATTACGAGGCACTGGACGACACGTTGAACGGCAGTGCGATTTATCGGGCGTTCAACCGGCTGGTCCACAACCGCTTCAACGGCAATTCCCGGGAAGGCAGCCGCCGCAATATTGCGCATCACTACGATCTCGGGAACGATTTCTACGAGCGCTGGCTCGATCCCAGCATGACATACTCTTCGGCCCAGTATGCCGACCGCGCACCGGACCTCAGCAGCGCCCAGGCACTCAAATACGATCTGCTGGCGGATCGTCTGGATCTGGGACCGGAAGCGCGGATTCTCGAAATCGGATGCGGCTGGGGCGGATTCGCGGAGCGAGTCGCCAAGGAGCGCGGGGCGCATGTCACCGGCATCACGATTTCGCGCGAACAACACGATTACGCGAAGGCCCGGATGCAGCGGGAGGGGTTGAACGAGAAGGTCGATATCCGCCTGATCGACTACCGGGATCTGGAAGGCAAGTTCGACGGCATCGCTTCCATCGAGATGTTCGAGGCGGTTGGAGAGAAGTACTGGCCGGTCTTTTTCGACACGTTGCGCGAACGGCTGGTCGATGGTGGACGGGCGGCCCTGCAGATCATCTCGATCGGCGAGAAGCATTTCGACAATTACCGGCGCCGTCCCGACTTCATTCAGCGCTACATCTTCCCGGGCGGCATGCTGCCTTCCCCCACCGTGCTGCGGAAATGTGCGGAGCAATCCGGTCTGCGGCAGGTATCCAGCGAGGGCTTCGGGCTGTCCTATGCCCGAACGTTGGCGGAATGGAACATCCGCTTCCAGGACGCGTGGCAGGATATCCGCGAGCAGGGTTTCGACACCCGGTTCAAGCGCATGTGGGAGTACTATCTGGCCTATTGCGAGGCTGGATTCCGCGCCGACAATATCGATGTCAAACGCGTGACCCTGGCCCGCGCCTGACCGGGAGACCGCGCGATGTCGTCCGGAGAAGGCGGCCCGACAATCGGGCTTCGCACCCTCGTACTCTATGGTCTGCCGGGATTGCCGCTCGCGGCGGTCACGCTGCCGCTCTATATCCATATCCCCAATTTTTACGCCGTCGACCTTGGCCTCGGGCTGGGGCTGGTCGGGCTGGTCGTGCTGGCCATGCGGCTGTGGGATGTCGTCACGGATCCGCTGGTCGGCATCCTGTCCGACCGGATCGGCGGGCGCTACGGGCGCCGGCGCCTATGGGTCGCCATCGGGCTGCCTGTGGCGGTCATCGGCGGCTGGATGCTGTTCCGCCCCCCCTCGGATGCGGGTCTTCTCCATCTGCTGTTTGCCGGGATGGTTCTGCATCTGGGCTGGACGCTGGTCATGCTGCCCTATCAGGCCTGGGGCGCGGAGCTCACCGGCGACTATAATCAACGCAACCGCATCACCGCATGGCGGGAAGGCTTCGTCGTGATCGGCACGCTTGTGGCCGGCGGCCTTGTCGCCGCAGCCGGCTCTCCGGAAACCCGGGCCGAGGCTCTGGCGACGGTTGGACTTGTCCTGGCAATCGGGCTGCCGCTTGCGGTGGGACCCGCGCTCCTGCTACTCCCCGACCCCATCATCGTCCGATCCGGCGGCCCAACCGGACGGTCCGAATGGCGCGACGGTTTGCGTCGCATGGCCGGCAACAAACCGTTCATCCGGCTCCTGTTCGCCTGGATCCTGAACGGGATCGCCAATGGTCTGCCCGCGACACTGTTTCTTCTCTATGTGGGTGCGATTCTTGGCCAGCCGGAGCAATCCGGCCTCTTCCTTTCAACGTATTTCCTTGTAGCCATCGCGGGCCTGCCCCTCTGGCTGTGGCTGGCGGGAAAGATCGGCAAGCACCGAACCTGGTGTGTGGCCATGATCTGGGCCTGCGGCTGGTTCGCTCTGGCGCCCTTCCTGGGGCAGGGCGACTCGGTGGCCTACATGGCCTTGTGCATCGGCACCGGTCTGGCGTTGGGCGCCGACCTGGCCCTGCCGCCATCCATGCAGGCGGATGTCGTGGATGTCGACACGGCGCAGCAGGGCGGCCCGGCTCGGACCGGTGTGTACTTCGCCCTGTGGGGCATGGCCACGAAACTGGCCCTGGCGCTGGCCGTGGGAATTGCCTTTCCGCTGCTCGACGCGGCGGGGCTGGATACGGATGCGTCGGCAATTCCGGAAGGCGATGGGACCCTGGTCCTGGCGTTGCTCTACGGGGCGGTGCCGATTGCTTTCAAGCTGGCGGCGATCGCCCTGATGTGGCGGTTCCCGCTCAACGCCGAGACACAGGATGCCCTGCGCGTCCGCATTGAAGGGTCGGATGAATGAGAGCTGGAAAATCCACGGCAGCGATCCTGGCGTTGCTGACATTGATGGGATGTAGCGGGATGAAAATATCGGATTTCGAGAACCAAGAACCGAAATTTGAGCTGGAAACCTTCTTCGCGGGAACGACCGAGGCGTCGGGCATCTTCTACGACCGATTTGGGGATGTCCGCCGCCAGTTCATTGTCGATATCGAGGGTCGGGTCGACGGCGACCAGCTGACGCTCGTGGAAGATTTCACCTATGACGACGGCGAAACGGAACGCCGCATTTGGACCCTCACCCGCCTCGACGAGACACGGTACGAGGGCACTGCCGACGGCGTTGTCGGCAAGGCCCGAGGCCAGATCGCCGGAAACGCCTTCCATTGGGAGTACACGTTCGATCTGAAGATGAAGGACCGAACCCTGCGGGTGGTCTTCGATGACTGGATGTTCCTGCAGCCGAACGGTACGGTCATCAACCGCGCCACCATCTCCAAATGGGGGATCGAGCTGGGAACGGCCGTAATCTCTTTCAGCAAGACCGACGCGTTAAGCCAGGCCGGCGCGCCGCAAGTTGATCAGGCGTTGGTTACTCAGGCGGCGGAGTAGTGACCGCCAGGGCGGCGCGCATCCGGCGCACCGGCCAGCCCAGCACGGGCAGCCTGGCATAGAGCTGCGATGCGCTGTCCCAGTGGTCCAGATGGTGGCGCACCAACCTGTCGTCAGCGAAGAGAATTTCACTCATTCCCTGAAACTCCCACGCCTTGCCGTCCCGCCCCCTGGGCACAAACCGGAAGTGCCAGCGGATGTAGCCGGCGCGCTGCGAAGCGGCGACGTCCAGAATGTCGAAGCGCGCCTGCGTGCACCGTTCGGACATATCCACCAGTACCGCCCTCAGCCCTTCCCTGCCGGTCACATCACTGAACGGATCGGTGAAACGGATATCCGGCGCCGCCAGCGCGAGGAGCGGTTCGATGCCCTCCGGCATCGGGCTGGCAAATGCCTCGGCCCAGCGCCGGGTGCCGTCCAGCAGGAAGTTTTCCGTCATGTCAGTGGCCTGTCGCTTTCCGGATCAGTCGAAAATAGAGGCCGGCAGGCAGCAGCCGCAAGAGTTTGAGCTGCCATACGAAGCGACGCGGGAAGGCAATCTCGAACCGATCGCTCTTCAGGCCCTGGATGACCCGTTCGGCCGCGTCGTCAGGCTCCATCAGGTACGGCATCGGGAAATCGTTCTTGTCGGTCAACGGCGTGCGCACGAAACCGGGGCAGATGACCTGGACACGAACCCCGCGATGGCCGATCTCGGCCGCAAGGGATTCGGCCATCGCAATGACCCCCGCCTTGCTGGCGCAGTAGGCCGCAGCACGCGGCAGGCCGCGATAACCGGCAACGCTTGCCGTCAGGGCGAGGCGCCCGTGCCCACGGCCCAGAAACCGCTTCAGGACCGGTTCTATCCCGTTCGCCAAACCGGTGAGATTCAAATCGAAGACCCGGGCCGCAGCCGCGGAGTCGAACTCGTCCGCCGCCATCTCGGCATGGGTCCCCGCATTCAGGACGACCGTGTCCACCGGCCCCAGATCCTTCTCGATCCGGTCCAGCACGGAGGCATTCTCGTCACGATCCAGCACGTCCAGCGGATAGGCATGGATCGCGTCGTGTTCCGCCTCCAGTTCCGAAAGCTTGTCGCGAGACCGCGCGCTGATGGCCACGATCCAGCCCTCGCGCGCCGCGCGCCGGGCCACGGCCGCCCCGATCCCCATGCTCGCGCCGGTGATCCAGATGACACGTCTTTCGCTATCGCTCATTTCAGTTCCTTCAAGAATCGGGCTGCCGAGTCCGCGATGGCCGCGCGCTTGTCATCGGCCATACGGGACAGGGATTTGTACATCATTGCCATGCGCGGGTTGCCGGACAGGGTATCGGCGTGACGCTCCATGAAGTCCCAGTACAGGTAGTTGAAGGGACACGCGTCCTTTCCGGCAGGCTTCTTCGGGTCGAACCGGCATGCTGCGCAGTAGTCCGACATCCGGTCGATATATTTGCCGCTGGCGGCGTAGGGTTTCGACCCCATCTGCCCGCCATCCGCGAACAGGGCCATGCCATGGGTATTCGGCAGTTCCACCCATTCGTACGCATCGATATAGACGCATAGATACCATTCGCATACGGCCTTTGGCGTCAGCCCCGCCAGCAGCGCGAAGTTTCCGATCACCATAAGACGCTGTATGTGATGCGCGTATGCGTCACCCAGGGTCTGTCCGATGCACTGATGCAGGCAGTTCATCTCGGTTTCGGCGGTCCAGAAGAACTCCGGCAGCGGCCGCTTTGCATTGAGGAAGTTGCTCTCTGCATAATCCGGCATTTTCAGCCAGTAGAGACCCCGAACAAACTCCCGCCATCCCAGGATCTGGCGAATGAACCCTTCGACGGCATTCAACGGTGCTGCGCCGTCCTGCCATGCCTTCTCCGCCCGTCGGCACAGGTCCAGCGGATCCAGCAATCCGGCATTCAGATATTGCGACAGCAGGGAATGATACATCTGCGGCTCGCCGGTCAGCATGGCGTCCTGATAGTCGCCGAACAGGGCCAGCCGCTCCCGAATGAAGAAGTCGGCGCATCGCTCCGCATCCCCGGCGGACGTTCCGATCGTGAAGGGGTCCAGGGATCCATAGTGATCCGGGAAGCGGTCGCGGACCACGTCGATTACCGATTTCGTAATCTCGTCCGGCGCGATTTCAGGAACGGCCGGGGGTCGGAAAAGGCCGTCATCCGGCGGCTGACGGTTGTCCTTGTCGAAGTTCCACTGACCGCCTGCCGGCGATCCGTCATCCTGCATTAGAAGCCCGGTCCGCTTGCGCATTTCGCGATAGAAATACTCCATGCGAAGCTGCTTGCGTCCTTCGGCCCATTGCGCAAAGTCGCGGCGGCTGGCGATGAATCGCGTGTCCTCACGCGTTTCAAGCAATACCGGTCCAGACCAATCCGCGATCGCCTGCTGCAGGCGCCACTCCCCGCACTCGGTGGTAACCACGCGTTGAACGTCCAGGGCCGCGACGGCGCGCCTGAGCTCGCCTGGAATGCTGCCGCTGTTATCCGGGTCACCGAGCTGCACGTACCATACGCGAACACCGCGCTCGCGTAGCGTTTCGGCGAAATGACGCATTGCGGAGAACAGAAAGACGATCTTCTTGGGATGGTGCCGCACATAGGTCGCCTCTTCCGCTACCTCGGCCATCAGCACGACATCGTTTTCGACATCGATATCTTCCAGAGCCGACAGACCCGGCGACAGCTGATCGCCGAGAACCAGACGCAACGTCCCGCGCGCAGTCGACATGTCAGGCCAGCTGATACTCGAACTCGTCCCCCTTCAGCGGGAAGGACAGTTTTGTCCAGTTTCCGGCGCGATCGTACCAGAGACTGAGGGTCATATCGCCCCGGACATCGAAGCGGCGGGCGTCAACCTGGCCGGCGGCGGTTTCCACGGCCTGCCAGTCACCAGCATCGATCTGCACCTCGACGATCTCGCCGTCCTGGGTATTGATCATCCGGGGGCGGTTGACCGTTTCCGGGTTCCAATAGGTCGTGGGCAGGAGGGAAAGGTCGCCGGTCTCGTAATCGTCACCCCGGCTGCGGCTCACACGGATCACGTCGCCATCCCGCTCGGCCCTTATCCGGTAGGTGTCACCGTCGTCATCTGTTTCGGATTCGAAGCTTTGGAACGCGCCGTTCTGCCAGATTTCGCGATTTCGATGAGTGTACCGGTAAAGGATCAGCGGACCGATTCCGACTTCCAGCAATATATCGATATCGACCACCGTCCTTTCGCCCTCAGCCCGGATATCGATCTTGTGATGCCCGATCGGGTCGCCGTTGCGAAAGACCGCAAAGGTCCGATCGGCATCCGGCGTGGTCAGACCGGCCCGAGCGGCACCGATCCCGCCCGATAGGGCTAATCCGGTCAGGCCCAAAAGAATGGTGCGGCGATCAATTGCGGACGGCATGACTTACCCATGATTTGTGAATCGGTACACTGTGCGATACGCGGCGACGGTCACGGTGGATCATTGTGGGGGTCTGTCACCGATCTGTCCTGGCCGGTACACGCGGTGGCAACCATCAAAGAGTAGTGAGATTCAGTACACGTTCCCGATCTTCACAGGCAGGAAACAACCCGGATGGAACGGACGCGCGAACAGGCGATGGAAGACGCCGACGACATTCCCAGCAACCCGAGTGGCAACGAGACCTTCGACGCCATCAACATGCGACGGCTTTCCCGGCGGAGCATCCTGAAAGGCGCCCTGATGGCCGGAACGTCACTTGCCGTCGGCGGCCGATACGCCGCCGCCGACGCAGCGCTCGGCACCCCCTTCGATTTCCAGGAAATACGGCACGGCGTCGACGAAACCCACCATGTCGCACCGGGCCATGATGCGGACGTCCTGCTGCGCTGGGGTGATCCGCTGTTCCCGGATTCACCGGATTTCGACCCCCTCTTTCAAACCACCGAGGCGCAACGCCGACAGTTCGGCTACAATTGCGATTTCATCGGGATCGTTCCCTTGTCGACCGATCGCGCGGTTCTCTGCGTCAATCACGAATACACCAACGAGGAGCTGATGTTCCCGGGCCTCAGCCGCCAGGACAAGGCGGGGTTCGCGGACATGACCGCCCATCTGGTCGCCATTGAAATGGCCGCCCATGGCGGCACCATCGTTGAGATTGCACGCGGGGACGACGGCCGGTGGCGAGTCGATGTGGGGGGTAGGCTGAACCGGCGAATCACGGCGCAGACCCCGATGCGGCTGTCCGGGCCGGCGGCCGGCCATGACCGTGTCAGAACCAAGTCCGATCCGGCCGGCAGGACGGTTCTGGGGACGATCAACAACTGTGCCGGCGGGATCACCCCCTGGGGCACCTACCTTATGGCCGAGGAGAATTTCAACGGCTACTTCTGGGGTAAGGATGCAGCCGACGCCCATCCCGAAGCGGCGATCCTGAAACGCTATGGTGTGCCGGGGGAGTGGTATGCCTGGGGCCGGTTCGAGGACCGCTTCGACATTGCCAAAGAACCGAACGAGGCGAACCGTTTCGGCTGGGTGGTCGAGGTCGATGTGATGGACCCGACATCGATGCCGGTGAAGCGAACGGCGCTGGGCCGCTTCAAGCACGAGGGCGCCGAAACCATCGTCAGCGGCGACGGGCGTGTCGTCATCTATATGGGGGACGACCAGCGGTTCGACTATCTCTACCGGTTCGTCACCAAACACCCCTACGATCCGGAGAACCGAGCGGCCAACCGCGACCTTCTGGATGAAGGCATCCTGTCGGTTGCCCGGTTCAACGAAGACGGCTCGCTGGACTGGTTGCCGCTGGTCCACGGCACCGGCCCCCTGACCGCCGAGAACGGCTTCCGGGACCAGGGGGACGTGCTGATTTCCACCCGGCTGGCGGCGGATCTCCTGGGCCCACCAGGATGGATCGGCCCGAAGACGTGCAGGCCAACCCGCGGACCGGCAAGGTCTATGTGATGTTGACCAACAATACCAAGCGCGAACCGGATCAGGTCGACGGCCCCAACCCGCGGGCGGCGAATGCCTTCGGCCAGATCATCGAACTGACCCCGGCAGATGCCGACCATGGGTCCGGACGCGCTTTCTGGGATCTCCTGGTCGTATGCGGCAATCCGGCAGACTCGGAGGTTGGCGCAAAGTGGAATGCCGCCACCAGCGAGGATGGCTGGTTTGCCTCCCCGGACAATTGCACCGTCGATCCCGACGGCCGTCTGTGGATCAGCACCGATCAGGGCAGCGCCTGGGCCAGGTCCGGCACGGCTGATGGCCTCTGGGCGATGGAAACGGAAGGGCCGCGGCGCGGCACCGGACGCATGTTCTTTCGGGTGCCGATCGGCGCGGAACTGTGCGGACCCGCTTTCGCGCCGGACGGCAAGGCCCTGTTCGTGGCGGTCCAGCACCCGGCGTCAGACGGCACGAAGCACTTTCCCGGCTTTGAGCGCGCCTCCACCTTTGATGACCCTGCCACGCGCTGGCCGGATTTCCGGAACGGCATGCCCCCGCGCCCGTCCGTCGTTCAGATCACCCGACAGAACGGCGGAAAGGTCGGCGGGTAACCAGAGGCAGCGAAAAATCCGCGCGACATTCGCCGCGCGGCCTGCATTCTCTGGGAATCAAACTGGGGGCTATTCCGCCGCTTTGCGGGCGGTCAGCAGGTTCTCCGCCGGCAGATAATCCTCGATATTGACGGGATCGATCTGCGCAGGGTCCAGGAATTCCTCGGCATATTGTTTCCAGACCCCGGTCCGCAGGAACAGGTCGAACAGATCCGGATCGATATGCTGGTCCTGGCACATGAATTTCATGATCTTCAGCGACTCGCTGATCGTCTTCGCTTTCTTGTACGGCCGGTCGGCGGCGGTCAGCGCTTCGAAGATATCGGCAATCGCCATGATCCGCGCGGGGATCGACATGTCGGACTTCTTCAAGCCGCGCGGATACCCGGTCCCATCCATCTTTTCGTGGTGGCCGCCGGCATATTCCGGAACGCGCTTCATCTTCTTCGGGAAGGGCAGCTGTTCCAGCATCTTGATCGTCACGACGATATGGTCGTTGATCTTCTCCCGTTCCTCCGCGGTCACCGTACCGCGCCGGATCGATAGATTGTACAGCTCACCGGCATTGTAATTGCCGACCTTGTGTTCCGGCAGATCGCCGAGCAGCGGCTCGACAGCCGGCGGCGGCGGGGGCGGATTCTTCTCGACGCGCATCGCCTCGGGCGGACTCAGGCCCAGGGTCTTGTCGAAATGCCGCGTCCAGGTCTGTGCCCCGATCTCGTGCAGGCGTTCAATATCCTCGTCGTCCATGAACTCGCCGCCCACATTGGCGGTTGCCACAAAGGCGTATTCCTCGTTCAGGCGCGCGCAGTCGAACTCGAAATCCCGGTCGCAGGTATCCGGGTCCTCTCCCGCCAGCTTTCGCTTCAGGCAGGCGATCTCGGCATCCCGGCGCAGAACCTCGAACCGGGTTCTGATTTCATGAATCCGGTTGTAGATCGTCTCCAGCTTCGATGCCTTGTCGACGACATATTCGGGTGTCGTCACTTTGCCGCAATCGTGCAGCCACGCCGCCACATGCAGTTCGTACCACTGGTCGTCGTTCAGGTCGAAACCGGCGAAGATGCCTTCCTCGCTCTCACAGGCCGCCTTCGCCAAGAGCTTGGTGATCTCCGGCACGCGCTGGCAGTGACCGCCGGTATAGGGCGACTTGTCGTCAATCGACGCGGCGATCATCTCGATCAGCGAGTGCCACAGCATGCGCTGCTGCTGGATCAGCAACTGGTTCTCGAGCGCGACCGCCGCCTGGCTGGTCAAGGCCTCGATCATCGGCTGCATCGACGCGTCGAAGGAAACCGTATCGCCCTTCGGAGACCGCGCATTGATCAACTGCAGAACGCCGATAACCTCGCGTTCGGTATTGATCATCGGCACCGTCAGGAAGGATTGGGAGCGGTAGCCGGTGGTCTCGTCGAACTTCTTGGTGCCGGAGAAATCGAACTCCTCCGCCTCATAGGCGTCGGGTATATTGCTCGCCTCGGCCTGGTGATAGACCGCCGAGGCGACATTGTTCATGTTTTTCGACTGGTCTTCGCGATACAGCGGCACCGGGGGGAACGGGATCTTCTTCCCGGTCGTCCCGCCCATGGCGATGTTCAGCGTATCGTTCCGCATAATCTGGAAGGACAGCCCGGTCTCGTCCTCCGTGACCAGATACAGCGTTCCGCCATCGGCGTTGTAGATGGTCTTCGCCTCGAGGAGAATCATCTCCATGAGGCGGTCATGGTTGCGCTCCGAGGACAGGGCGATGCCCAACTCCACGAGACGATGGATCATCTTCTCGCCTGCGCGCCGGCCGAACGGCGAATACCGCCGGTCGTCGCTGTTGTCCTGGATCGCTTCGGATCCTTGGTCTAGGCCGGTCTCCATTGGTACCTGAATATTACCCATGCCGCGCGACGCCCGAACGCGGAATCCGTGCGTCTGAAAATGTTAACGCCTCAGTCTAGAGTGTTTCACGCCCTTACGGAAGCGTCGACATCGCCGATTCCATCAAACCATAGCGTCAGACGCCGATCGCGCCACCACTTTGTATCCGTCGGTGGATTTCGGTCCGGAGCTACTTGCTGGTCGCCACATAGACACCGTCCCAGTCCCGGGGCGGCGGATCGACCATGTACTCCGCAATACGGGCACCAAGCATGGCATAATAGCCGTCCATCGCCCCGGCCAGCCCGCCGGTGACCTGGCCCAGCAGATCCGTTGCCCTGGTCCAGTGCTGGCCGCGATAGGCATCCAGCAATTCTTCATGCCGCCGGGCGTGATCGACGAAATCCTGACCCTGCCGCATGTCTTTCCGGCCCAGCAACGTAAAGATCGTAACGGCCTCCACCTTGCCCTTCACCGCGATCCGGTCGAGCTCCAGCGTCGCGAAATCGGCCGCCGCTTCGGACTGGGTGTCCTCCCCGATGACAATGCCGACGCCATAGCCTTTCGATTGCCCTTCAAGTCGCGACGCCAGGTTGACCGCGTCGCCCAGCACCGAGTAGTCGAATCGCTGCTCGGATCCCATATTGCCGACAACGCATTCGCCGGTATTCAGGCCGATCCCGATATTGAGCGGCAGGAAGGGCACGCCGTCTGCCTCGGCTTCCCGACGCCGGGTCTCGTTCAGGTCATGAAGCGCCTCGAACATCGACAACGCCGCGTCGCACGCGATGCGGGGGTGCCCCGGAACATCCAGTGGCGCGTTCCAGAACGCCATGATGCAATCGCCCATATATTTGTCGATCGTCCCCTGCCGCTCCAGAATGCAGTTCGTCAACGGCGTCAGGAAGCGATTGATCAGGATCGTCAGCCCCTGCGGATTGCCCTTGAAGCTCTCCGAGATCGTCGTGAAACCGCGGACATCGCAGAACAGGAAGGTCAGGGTCCGGGTCTCGCCCCCCAGGGTCAGGCGTTCCGGTTGTTCGGCCAGTTGTTCCACCAGCGCCGGGGAAAGATACTGCGCGAAGGCGCCGCGCACCTGGCGCCGCTGCACTTCCTCACGAGTATACAGGATGACGGTGCCGGTAAGGTAGATCGCCAGGGATGACAGGCTGGGAAAGACCGGGTCGAAGAGCTGCAGTTCCTCCGTGAACCGGAACCAGGAGAAGTAGAACGCGCCTGCTACGCAGGTTGCGCCCAGAAGGGCGGATTTCGTCGCGCCCAGTTTCGGCATGGCTGCTATCAGGACAAGACCGAGGCCCAGGATGAAGGCGAGTTCGTAGAGAAACGCAATGCTGGGCCGCTGAAGATAGTGGTCGGCGATGATCTGTTCCGCGATCTCGGCATGAATTTCGACGCCCGGATACTGTGACTGCATCACCGTCGACCGCAAATCCAGCAGTCCCGCGGCGCTGGTGCCGACGAACACGATGCCACCCGCCACCATTGCCGGATCGAATTCCCCGGTCAGAACATCCTTGGCGGACAGATACCGTTGCGGCTTGTGACCGGTGGAATGCAGCCACAGGCGTCCGAACGCATCCGTCGGCACGGTCTTCGCGCCGACCTGGATATTGGCCAGACCCCTGACATTCCCCTGTTCCAGTAGTGAAACACCTTCCGTTCCGGCCGCCCGGACAATCATCGTCTCCACGCCCTGCACCGTGCGGAATGCCTCAACCACCAGAGAAGGATAGAGATTGGTCTCCTGACCATCGCCCTTGTCGAGCTGAAAGACGACCGGAACCCGGCGCACCAGACCATCCTGTTCCAGGCGCAGGCTGAACGTCCCGTTGCCCGATGCCGCCTGCTCGAAGATCGGCAGGTTTGTGACGGCACCGTCATAGACCGGTACCAGTTTCCGGCGCACATCGCCGGCGCTCAGGCCCTTGGTGGCGAAGGTGCCGCCGAATTTCGGGACATGCGGCAGTCGGCCGTCCTGGCTGAGGACGAAGCCGAGCACCACGGGATTGTAAGCCTGGAGGTATTGCGCGAAGGCCGCATCGAAGTCGGGCAGTTGCCGGACCTGTTCGATCAGATCGTCCGCCCCGGCCAGGACGGACCATTCCGCGGCGGCATTCGGCGGTGACATCCGATCCGGCTCGGCGAACACCACGTCGAAGGCGACGACGGCGGCGCCAGCCTGACGCAGATTCACGATGAGCTGCGCGATCTTGATACGCGACCAGGGCCATTGCCCCAGCGCCGTCAGGCTGTCTTCATCGATATCGACGATTCGAACCGGAATGTCGGCATCCGGCACATACTCGCGCGGATATTCCCGCTGCATTGTGTCGAATACGAAGAACTGAAGCTGTTCGAGCCAGGCCGGCTGGGTCGCCCGAACATAGAGCGCCGCTGCCAGAATCAGCAGCGGCGCCCAGATCGGTGAATATCGTCCGATATGTTTCATGGCAGCGCCGGGTTACGACCAATCCGGATCGAAGCCCGCTACATCCGATGGCTCAGTTCAGATTGCCGCTCCCCGACCCGGTTTGACCGCCTTCTGTCACGGAGACATTGATACCCGTACCGCCGGTGAACGCGACAGTCCCGCTGCAATTGGTACAGTTCAGTTGGCTGTCAGAGAACGACGCGCCTGTCGAAGAATCGTTCAACTGGGCTTCCTGTCCGCTGATCGTGCTGAAGGAACCACCGGGCATGTTGCTGCCGCTCAAACTCATATGCCGGGCACTGAAACTGATCGAAACGGACGCCGTCGCATTGGGCGCCGAGGCCATCCCGCTCAACGGTACGCTGGCGGATGCCGATCCGCTGCTGCCGAATATCCCGGCGAGATCGCTGAACGTTGTCGATTCGGATGACGGGCTTTCCGGGGCCGGCAGCGGCGTCGACGGGGCATTGCTCTCCAATTGAACCAGCACAACGTCTTTCCCGGCGCCAGAATTCTCGTTGGCATTGCTCAACTGAGTGGACTGACTGTCGCCGCCCTGTTGCTGTGACCCCTGTTGCTGTGATCCTTGCTGTTGCTGTCCGCGCCCGCCAAGGGATGCGGAGACCTGCTGGATGGCCCCAGGAGGCGCGATGAAGAAGACCGGCGGCTGTCCGGGAGTCGCCAGGACGGCACCGCCCGGGCGGTTCAGATCGACACTGCCGTCCGGAGAGCTGAAATTGAACGAGCCTGTATTCGAATTGGTCTGGGTCAGCGGCCCCGGACCGGCAAGCGCAGCAAAGATCACGGGCTGCCCCGGACCGGCGTTCAATTGCGGGGCCTGCCCGGGAAACTGTTGTTGTGCCTGATCCGGGCTCAACACCGCCGCGACGCCGATCGTGCCACGAATCCCGATCGTGCCGACGGGCAGTTTGATGGTCATGTTCTCCGGCGTGCCGTCGGAGATGTTGCCCGTGACGAACCGCATGACGCCCTTGCCCATCGACGCGGCCAACGACCCCTCGCCGGTTGCCGGATCATAGACGAACTCGTCGATGGTCATCTCGCTTTCCGGGCCGATCGTGAATACCGTTTCATCCAGCAGCAGGATCTGCATGCCGGAATCAACCCCGGACGAAATCTGATCCTGGAGAAAGATCGGCTCGGCGCTGACGATTTGCCGCCCGACCGCGTTCGACCGCGCCAGTTCGACCTGGCCGCGCACCGCAGCCGAGACCCCAGCCTGAGCAGCGTCCTGCGCCGCGGCAAGTCCGGAACAAAGGGTCGAACCGAGCAACGCGGTGATCAGGGACTTGGCAATGCGGTTCATGATGTCCTCCCGCCGATGGCCCGTTCGGCCAAATTCAGAAATCCAGCTTTCGGGTCAGCAAGACCGAGACGCGCCTGCTGTCATACTGAAAGTTCGTGATGTTCGAACGCACGAATTTGTACTCACCCGAGAACGCGATATTCGTGCCGTTCAGGAAGTCCTGGATCGAATCGTTGATGTTCACCGACCGCTGCAGATAGTCATCGCCAATCAGATCGACCAGCGGCATGCCGTAGGTCATGCGGGCACGGAACGGACGTTCGATGCGCCTTTCACCGCCGCCGCCGACGACCAGCACATCAGACGCCTTGTATTGGCGCACCCCCATCATCAGGCTGCTGAGCAGATAATGCTCGCCGCCCAAGAGCCAGGTGTGGCTCGCCTCGGCGCGATAGTCCTTATAGGAGTAAATGCGCGCACCGCCATTCGTCTGGTCCGGCGCGGCGGACTTGAACTCGGCCGTTCCGGTCAGGCGCAGATAGTGGTCGGGATCAACCCGCATCCCCGCCCCGGCCATGGTCGTGTACTTGTTTCCGGACCGAAGGGTCAGTGTGCCGAAATTCGGGGTATTGTGGTAATCCTCATCCTGGATGGTGAAGGACGCAAAAGTGTCCAGCCGCGGCAGTTCCTCGAGGCCGACAAGCCGGTGCTTGTGATCGACCCGAAGTTCGAGGCCCTCCGACTGATAGAATTTCGCCCAGTCCAGCCGCATGGTGCGCACGAATACACGGGGCGAGAAGGTCAAGGTCGGGAACCGCAGGCGCATACCCAGATCGAAGGTCGCCGCGTGAACGTCCAGGCGGCTCTGTTCCGTCAGGGTGTCGGCGTAGAGATCGACGCCGCCGAAGATTTCATGCTGGTTCTGGAACCCGGGATCATGCGTGAAATCGTAATTCATGATCGTCAGGATCCCGAGCATGCCTTTCTGGCGATCCTCGGTATTGTTGATCGATGCGCGGACGCCGGCCGCTTCCAGTTCGCCGGAGTGTGGCGCCGAGTTCCGGTTGGTATCGTAATAGGTCCCCAGACCAACCGTCACGGAATGCTTGGTGCGCTGCCGACGCCGCTCGATCTCCGCGAGGTAATCCTGAACCTGCGCCCGGACTTCCGTCGGGATGCCTTCGGCGCGCTCAACCGCGCGGAATTCGCGTTCCGCCTCGTCGATGCTGTCCAGTCGATACAGCGCCAGGGCATAATAGTACCGAACATCCAGCGCGTCCGGGGCGATCAGCAGAATACGTTCCAGCGTGGCGGCTGCGCCGCGCACATCCCCGCGATCGATCTGGGATCGGGCATAGCAGACGTTCAGCGATATGTTGTCCGGGTCAGACAGGATATCGGCGAAGGACACCGGCGGGCATTCCTCGGTCGCCAGGGCGCGGCTCGCCTCGCTCGCGGCGCGGATTGAGGATTCGAAATCCGCCTGACGCGTCTCGGCCTTCTCGACTTCCTGTTCGGGAGACACCTGCTGTGCGCCGGCTCCCTGGAGCAGAAGGAATGCACTCAGCGCGGCGCCCGTCGCGCCGACAACCGCCTTTTGAACAAACCGAGTGCCCATAAAGCTTCCCCCGTAACTCCCCACCGACGACACATACGCCGATCTGCAACTATAGCAAAACTATCAAGCGTCGCGCTTCAGACAAAGCATAAATGCCGGGATTCCGCGACCGGGAGCCCTTTTGTTGCAAAATTGCCCCAAACTCCCGAATGAGGGGCGTCGCGGTAGGGAAATACCCGCCGAACCAGGGGGGCTACAGCAGATTGATTCGCATGTTCTCACGCGCCACGATGGCGCCGGACCAGACTTCGCGTGCCTGAAGCTCCAGCGCCTCCATGAAGGCGTCGTCATGGGTCGGATCGTGATGGAAGATCGCCAGCATCCGGACATTGGCCGCGCGGCACAGACGGATGCCTTCCTCCCAGGTCGAATGCCCCCAGCCCACCTTTTCCGGGAACTCCTCCTCGGTATAGGTGCTGTCATAGATCACCAGATCCGCCCCCTCGATCAGGCCCAGAATGTTCTGATCGGGTTCGCCGGGGACATGTTCGGTATCGGTGACATAGCACACCGATTTTCCGCGATGTTCGATGCGATAGCCGGTCGCGCCGTTCGGATGGTTCAGCGGCGCCGTTCGCACGCGGACATTTTCCGACAGGTTGAAGGTATCACCGGCGCTGAAATCCGAGAAAGTCAGGGATCCGCGCATCGCTTCGAGCGGCACCGGGAAGAAGGGCTGCGCCATCTGGCCGGACAACACCTTGCGGATGCCACCCTGATCGGCCTCGACATGGCCGGCCATGATCTCGAAAGACCGGTCCGGCAGGAAGGCCGGGGTGAAGAAGGGGAAGCCATTGATATGATCCCAATGGGTGTGGGACAGCATCAGATGGGCGTGTTTCACGTCCTTTTTCAGCAT
The DNA here is from genome assembly GCA_033344895.1 of Alphaproteobacteria bacterium. NCBI lineage: Bacteria > Pseudomonadati > Pseudomonadota > Alphaproteobacteria > Alphaproteobacteria bacterium. The sequence continues at coordinate 1,963,885 of JAWPMN010000001.1, read as the reverse complement.
CCACTGGCCGAGCGAGCGGATGCCGGTGCCGGCATCGAAGATGATCCGTTCCCCGCCGGCCGCGACTTCGATGCAGCTTGTATTGCCGCCGAAACCGATATGGCGCGGCGACGGACATGCTATGGATCCACGAACGCCCCAGAACTTAACCTTGAACGCCATTCCTAAACCTTTCTTCCGCCCCCGGCTTCAATCACGCACCGCCGCCCCAGCCTCATTCGCTTCATCGCATAAGAGCGATTTGAGCCAAATTTGTCTATTTTTTTAACCAAAATTCTTCCTGTCAGTTCAGAACTTTGGATAGAGACGCAGGGTAATGCGTTCATTCTTTTTCTGGTTGGCCGGGATCGGCTGCTGCGCCACGTCCCGGTTCGGCACTTTCGGTTCGGTATCCGCATATCCGGATGCGTTGAGCCATTTCGGCTGCATCCCCAGCTCTATAAAGGCACGGACGACCCGCGCCGCCTGGGCGGCGGACAGTTCCCAATTGCTCGGAAAACTGCCGTTGGCGGGCGGCAGGTCCGACGTGTGACCTTCGACATCGACGAAGAACACGTCATAGGGCGGCTCTTCCAGTTCGCGCCGAACGGCATCCAGAACGTCGACCGCCCCCGGCGTCAGAACCGTCGTTCCGGGTTCGAAGAAGTAACCGGCCGCGAAGTCGATGACCAACCCCTCGTCGTCAAAGCCGACATTCACCGCGTCCGGCGGGAACGTACTGGCCTCGGACATGACGGAGTTCATCTTGGCTTCCAGCGAGAAGATCGGCGTGTCCTTGTCCGTCGTCCCGCCGATCTTTTCGGCAATCCCGGCCTGAACCTGTTCGAAAACCGGCAGTTCGATTTTCGAGAAAGAGACAAGCATGACAAAGAACGCCATCAGCAGGGTGATGGCGTCCGCGTAGGTCACCATCCAGTCTTCGCCTTCATCATCGGAAGCCGCGGGGCTGGATCTGCGTCGTCTCGCCATCGTCTCGCTCCCCGTACCGCCGCAACCTAGGACTGCTTGTCGATGTCGAAGCGGATATTGGGGTCCAGGAAACTGTTCATTCGATCCGCAATATACCGAGGTGAGCGGCGTTCCGCGAGCATGACCAGCCCTTCCGTGATCAATTCGTGACGAAAGCGCTGTATCTGCTGCCGCTGCGTAAGCTTCGTAGAGGCCGGAATCAGGATCAACCGGGCGAACAGCACGCCGTAGAGCGTAGTGTTCAGCGCCACGGCCAGGCCGGTCCCCAGCGACTTGGGATCTTCACTGAGATTGGACAGCATGATGATCAGACCGACCAGGGTTCCGATCATGCCGAAGGCGGGCGCCGTCGCGCCCATGGCTTTCAGGATATTGGCCGGCACCATGTTGCGCTCGAAGGTCTTCTCCGCTGCGATCTCCATGGATTCGCGCAGTTCCTCGCCGGTATAGCCGCTCAGCAGGTTCTCGACGCCGAAACTGAGGAAATCGTCAGCCTCGATCTTGCCCATTTCCTGTTCCAGGCCGATCAGACCCTTCTGCTGCGCCAGATAGCCCCACTGAATGATGCGGCCGACTTCCTGATTGAGGATGTTTCGTCCGGCACGATGCACCGCGAACATGCTGAAGATCGCCCGCAGGGACAGCATGACATAGCGGTATTCCTGGCCCAGAAAGGTCGCGGCCAGCGTTCCACCAATGACCATGACCGCGCTGAACACGTCGACAAAGATGAAGTAATTGTCGGTGGAGGATACCACCGCAAATACGAACAGGCCGAAGGCCAGGATAAAAGCGAATAAGGTATTGATAGACATAGGCTGTGACTGACTCCCCCGTGAACTCAGCCTGATATCCGGGCTGCCACGCCCAAGCAAATGTGCGACAGTATGCGCGATTCGTTCGATGTCGACCGCAACTAGTTGGCCAACTATGGTCGCCGAATCTCTGAGAACACAAGAAAAGTCGCCCTTGCCGAGGGCAGGAGTTCACCTTGCGCCACCGACACCGCCGCAAATCCCGGTCCGCCCCGCCTCGCCCGGCCGACCCGATTGAACTGACCATCGACCGGATCGGCGCCCGCGGCGACGGTATCGCGGCCGGACTGGACGGGCCGATCTATGTCCCGGGAACCGTTCCCGGCGATCGGGTGGAAGCCATCCCCGGCCCGTCGAGAGGGGACGGCCGCGCCGCCACCCTGAAGGCGCTGCTGCAGGCCGGGCCCGGCCGGGTAGAGCCGGTCTGCCGCCACGCCGCCCATTGCGGCGGCTGTACATTACAGCATGCGTCGGATGCGCTGATTGCCGATCTGAAACGGGACCAGCTGGTCGAGGCACTGGCGCGCAAGAATCTGCCCGTCGATTGCGTCGAACCGACGCGGACGGTCCCGCCCGGTGCCCGTCGGCGCCTTCGGCTGACGGCGTTGCGGCTCTCCGGCCGGACCGTGCTGGGCTTCAACGAACGGGCCAGCAGCAAGGTGATCGATGTCCAGGAATGTCCCGTGGCGCGGCCGGAACTGACCGGCCTGCTGCCGGCCTTGCGGGATCTGGTCGGCGGACTCGGCTCCCTCGGCCGCGGCGCGGATCTTCAGCTCACGCTCAGCGACACCGGTATCGAAATCCTGCTGGTGCCCGCCGCCGGCGGCGACCCGTCCCTGGACGAACGCCAGACGCTCGTGGAATTCGCAGAGCTTCATGACATCGCCCGGATCGGCTGGGAAACCGAAGGCATTGCCGAGCCGCTGGCCGCACGCAGGACGCCGCGCACCGTCTTCGCGGGCGTGCCGGTGGACCTGCCGATCGGCGGTTTTCTGCAGCCCAGCCGCGAGGGTCAGGACATCCTGACCGATCTGGTGCTGTCGGGTGTCCCGGAAGGGGCGGACAGCGTCGCCGATCTGTATGCCGGCTGCGGCAGTTTCTCGATCCCTCTGTCCAGGCGCGGTGCCAATGTCGTCGCCGTCGAAGGGTCGGAACCCGCCGTCGCGGCGTTGCGGCGCGGCGCCGCCGGATTGCGCCTGCAGGCCGAATGCCGTGATTTGGCGCGCAATCCCCTGAGCGCCGCCGAACTGAACCGCTTTCAGGCTGTCGTCTTCGACCCGCCTCGCGCCGGGGCCGCGCCGCAGGCGGAAATGCTGGCCGCCAGCGACGTTGCGACAATTGTCGCCGTTTCCTGCAACCCCGCCACGCTGGCCCGCGACCTGCGCAGCCTGGTCGACGGCGGATATACCCTGACCAACGCCGTGCCGGTCGACCAGTTCACCTGGTCCGGCCATGTCGAAGCTGTCGCGGTGCTGAGCCGCGACGCCTAGAGCACGAAGGCCAGCAGGAAGGGCAGCGTCGCGAAACTGATCGCGGTGGAAACGACGACCAGGCCGGCAACTTCGGCAGGGCTGTTGTCGTAATACTGTGCGAAGAGATAGTTGAACACCGCGACCGGCATCGCCGACTGGATCAGAACCACACCCGCCGCCGGGCCGGTGAGGCCGAAAGCCCAGACCAGCAGGATCCCGACCGACAGGCCCCCGCCGATCCGGACACAGGACAGGATGACGGCCCGCCCGACCCCCTGCACCGTAAGACGGGCCAGCGAGACGCCGAGGAACAGCAGCATCAGGGGAATGGTGAACTGCCCAATCAACTGGACCGTGTTCGATACCCATTCCGGCAGGGTGGTATCCGTCCAAAGCAGCAGGATCGCCAAGGAGACGACGTAGATATGCGGCGACGACAAGGCCCGCTTGACCGACATGCCGCCCGCCGCGATCGAAATTCCCACCGTGAACTGCAGCAGGGCCGAGATCGTGAAATAGGCAATGCCCAAGGCCAGCCCGATATCGCCGAAGGCAAACAGGCAGAGCGGCAACCCCATATTGCCCGTATTGGGCAGCATGAGCGACGGCAGAAAGGCGCGAACGGGGTAACGTCCCGCCTTCAGCACCACAAACCCCATCGCCATTGCGGCCGCGTGAGCCAGAATCGCAATACCGGCGATCTGGCCCAGCAACGCGATATCGACGCCGGATTCCATCAGCGTCGAAAAGACGAGGCAGGGGCTGCCGACAAAGACGATGATCGGCGTGAACTGATTGGTATCCAGTGTTCGCCCGGCCTTGATCCAGGCAAACCCGATGCCGGCCGTCACGAAGACGGGGGCAAGGACCGCGAACAGATCAGCGAGCATTGCCGGGCCGGGTCAGACGCCGAGCTTGTCGCGGACGAGCGCGGCAACGTCTACTTCCGGCCGTGCGCCGTAATGCGAAATCACCTCCGCAGCCATGATGCCGCCAATCCGTGCGGAATCGGCGAGGCTGTGCCCCTGCGTATACCCGTAGAGGAAGCCCGCCGCGTATTGATCGCCGGCGCCGGTCGTATCGACCACCTTCTGCACCGGTTCGGCATCGACGACATGCACTTCGTCCCGTGAAATCACGACGGATCCCTTCTCGGAACGGGTCAGACAGGCGATGCGGCAATCCCGCCGGGCGTGCTGCAGGGCGTCGTCGAAATTCTCAGCCTGATACAGCGAGACGATTTCGTCCTCATTGGCGAACAGGATGTCGACGTGGTTTTTCACCAGCGTCAGGAAGGCATCGCGATGCCGGTCGACGCAGAAGCTGTCGCTGAGGGTCAGCGCGACTTCCCGGCCGGCCGCATGGGCGGCATCCGCCGCGGCGGCGAAGGCCTCTTTCGCAGCATCGCGGTCGAAAAGATAGCCTTCCAGATACACCACCTTGCCGGCTGCGATGGTGTCAGCGGTCACATCCGTGGCAGTGAAATCGGACGCCGTCCCGAGATAGGTCACCATGGTACGCTGAGCGTCCGGAGTGACCATCACCAGGCATTTTCCGGTACCGGGCCCTTCGACCGCCGGCGCCGCGACGAAGTCGACCCCGATGGCCTTCATGTCATGACGGAAGACGTCGCCGAACTGGTCGTCGCGGACCTTGCCGATATAGGCGCCCTTGCCGCCCAGCGCCGACAGTCCGGCCATGGTATTGCCGCAGGACCCGCCGGATCGTTCGATTCCGGGCGGCAGCGTATCGTAGAGAGCATCGGACTGGTCCCGTTCGACCAGGGTCATGCCGCCCTTCGCCATTCCTGCCGCGGCGATCGCATCGTCATCGACCTCGACCAGCACATCAACCAGCGCATTGCCGATTCCGACAACATCATACCGCGTTTCCGTCATGAATTTGGTCCTTTCCCGGGGGCTGTCCGCAATTTTCCTTCGGCCCGCTACTTAACCGCTGACCGGCGGACGGGCAATCCCGCAGGCCGTTTTCAGCCGCTCAGGAGCAGCACAATTGGCAAGCGACGAAACTCTTGGCAATGTTCGTGCTGAGGGCGAATCACGGAAACCGGAGCCGCGACAGGAATGCCGATCGACCTGAGCCAACTGAAAATCATGCTGGTCGAAGACGATCTGGCGATGCGGAATCTGATCAAGCAGCTCCTGCAGGCCTTCGAAGTCGGCCGTATCGAGGAGTTCAACAATGCGCAGGACGCCCTTCGGGAAATCACTGAAAGCAGACCGGACATCGTCATCGCGGACTGGATGATGGAACCGATGGACGGCCTGGCCTTTGCCCGCAACATCCGGATCCTGAAGAACAAGATCGTCCGCACCGTCCCCATCATCATGCTGACGGGGCATACCGAACGCCGCCGGGTCGAACAGGCGCGCGATTCCGGGGTGAACGAGTATCTTGCGAAACCGGTCTCCGCGAGCGCCATGTACGCACGCCTGCAGTCGGTCATCGAGCGGCCACGTGCCTTCATCGACACGCGGACCTATCACGGACCCGACCGGCGCCGGAAACAGATCACCCTGCCGGAAGGCATGGAGGACCGCCGGGGCCGCGCCGGCGATCGGAAAGGCGGGCCGACAGAGGGCATCGTGTTCGAAATCAGCGACGACGAGTGACCGGAAGACGGGCCACACGTACGACATTGGCGAGGTGGAAAGAGGCCTTTCCCAGGACAATGTCAAAAACCTGCTGAAGAGCGACAGGTCCGGCAACCAGCGGTTGACAGGGCCACGCGTGCTTCGTATCCGACCTGAGCGCGTCGCGCGTCGCGGTATCAATTCAATCGGGTGGGACCATCATGAAATCTGTGTTGAAAGGGATTTTTCTGGGCCTTGGGCTGCTCGCCCTCCAGGCCTGCGCCTTTGTCGATCAGGAAATCGAACTCGGCTACACGCCACAGGGATACGAGCCGAAGGGCAGCGGCACCGTCGTCGCCGCCGCACCGAAAGCCGCTTACACGAACGACCTCAATCCGGAAGGCCGGCTGATCATCGGCACCGTCAAGAACGGTTTCGGCGCCCGTACCGCGGACGTCGTGCCGGTTAACGACCCCGCGATCTGGATCGCCAATGCAATCGCCTCGGAGCTCGAGCTCGCCGGATACACCGTCGAGAAATCCGGAAGCACCGTAGTGGACGACGCCGCCCGCGCCATCGAAGTGAAGGTGACCAAGGTTTTCACCGACCAGGATACCGGCATGATGACGATCGGCGCCATTTCGACGCTGTTCTACGAGCTCACGGTGAAGTCGAACGGCGCCGTCGTCGCGACGATCCCGGTCACCTACAGCGCCGACATCTCGGAGCGCAGCCTCGTCGGCACCGGATCGCTGAAAGCCGCGGCCCTAAAAGAGGCGCTGGAGACATCGCTCTCCATCGCGATGCCGCAGGTGCTCGAAGCCCTACAGGACGCGCCGACGAGCTAAGCCGTTCACGGCAGCGGATAACGGAACGGCGCCCGAGAGATCCGGGCGCCGTTTTCGTTTCTGAGACACCGGTCCTAGCCCGGTACTCCCGCAGACCCTGCCCTGGATGCACGTTCCCAATCCGGGTGTCCCCAAGGCGAAGGCCGCCAGGGCCGCGTCGGCGACCGGAAAAACGGGCCGGCGAACGACATCGTACCCGAAATCAGCGGCGACCTGTGACCGGCCTCAATGCAGCATCAGTGTGAGGTAGAACACCACCGCCGACAGACACGCCGCTGCCGGAACGGTCACGACCCAGGCCGCGATGATGGTCAGGAAATGGGACCGTCGTACCAGCTTTCGATGTGCAATCTCGGCTGGCGGGGTCTCGACTTCCGGTTCCGACTGCGTATTGCGCTGTTCCATCTGCCGCCGCTTGCGGCTGCGCCGGGTATAGTATTCCCGGAAGAACCCGACGCCGAAGACGGCACCGACCGCGATATGGGTCGAACTGACCGGCAATCCGAGCCAGGACGCAATGATCACCGTGATGGCGGCCGACAGCGCCACGCAATAGGCCCGCATCGGGTTCATCTTTGTGATCTTCGCGCCGACCATCCGGATCAGTTTCGGGCCATAGAGGAACAGGCCGAGACTGATCCCGAAGGCACCGATCATCATGACCCAGCTGGGGATCGCGACCTTGCCGGCGATCGCACCGGCCTGCACGCTGTGCAGAACCGCGGCCAGGGGGCCGATCGCGTTGGCCACATCGTTGGCACCATGTGCGAAGGACAACAGTGCCGCGGCGCAGATCAGCGGAATCCGGAACAGGATGCGCAATGACTGGTTCCGGTTTTCCATGCCTTCCGACTGACGCCGGATGAGCGGTCGCATGGTCAGCCAGACCGCCAGGAAGGTGCCGCCGGAAACGGCCAGAATGGTCAGGTCATCCGGGCGCCAGATCCGCTTCAGCCCTTTGATGCACAGATACCAGGCAAAGGCCCCCGCCATGATCGCGACCAGCAGCGGCACCCAGCGGCGGGCCGCCGCGATCTTGTCGTCGCGATAGATGACATAGGTCTTCACGAAGGCCAGAAAGGCCGCCGCGATGATTCCCCCCAGCACCGGCGATATGACCCAGCTGGCGGCAATCGCCCCCATCGTGCCCCAATTGACCAGCTGGAAGCCGACGGCGGCGATGCCGGCCCCCATCACCCCGCCGACAACGGCGTGGGTCGTTGAAACCGGGGCCCCGATCCAGGTCGCGAGATTGACCCAGAGGGCAGACGACACCAGCGCGGCCACCATGGCCCAGACAAAGGTTTCGCTGTCCGGGACCAGGGACGGGTCGATGATGCCCTTGGAAATGGTGTTGACCACGTCGCCGCCCGCCAGCAGGGCGCCCGCGCTTTCGAAAATGGCCGCGATCGCCAGCGCGCCGACCATGGTCAACGCGCGGGCCCCGACCGCGGGCCCGACATTGTTCGCGACATCGTTCGCGCCGATGTTCAGCGCCATGTATCCGCCCAGGATCGCCGCGAAGACGACGATGGCGGCGTCGCTGGACACGCCGGAGACCGATCCCGCAATGACGCCGGACAGGCCGAGGAAGATGATCGCCACCCCGAGGGCCGCGTAACTTCCCGACACGGTTCGGGTCGCGGATTCCACGTGGACGATTTTTTCGAGGTCTTTGTCGAGAGAAACCTTAAGGCGCGCCATCCATCATACCTTCCGCCAGCGCCGTCAGGGCGCCGAAGCCGTTTTGCCGCAGCGCCGTGATCAGGGCCGCGAGTTTCTTGTCATCCACGCGTCGCGCGGCCTCTTCCAATGTGCACCAGCGCTGTTTGCGCTGCTTGCGCTCTTCCCAGGTCAGCCGCTGCTCCAGCACCAGCAACGGGTACACGACTGCCGATGCCGGCACCTCGTACCCGGCCGCCATCCGTTTCCTGTAGTCGAAATAGCCGATCGGTTCCGGGGCGATGACTCCGATCACGCCGGCTTCCTCTGCCGCTTCCTGGGCGGCCACGGCGCCGGTCGACCGGCCCTTGACCGGCCAGCCCTTGGGGATGATCCAGCGCTTGCGTTCGCGCGACGTGATCAACAGCACAAGGGGCTCGCCCCCCACGAAAACGAAGGGGAGCGAAGCGACTTGTTGTACAGATTTCGCCTGCAGCAGCATGAACCACCGATCGTCAGCCCTGTGCACGGGCATGCCCCGTCACAAAAGTGCAACAGTGTTTAACGCACGATTCGGATGAGTCAAAAAGGCAATGAAGACTTGCCCTGGAGTTCAGATGCCCCTCAGCCCGTGACGGGCTCGGCATAGAGGTCGTATTCGTCGGCTTCGCGAACTGCGACCCGGACGATGTCGCCCTGTTTCAGGCTTTCCGTGCCCGGACCTTCGACATGGACCAGACCGTCGATCTCCGGCGCGTCGGCATAGGAGCGCGCGGTGACGAATCCGTCCTCGTCCATTGCTTCGTCGACCAGGACGTCCAGCGTACGGCCGACCTTTTCCTGAAGCTTTTCGGCACTGATCTCCGCCTGGGCCGCCATGAAGCGGTTCCAGCGCTCTTCCTTGACCTCGTCCGGCACATGGTCCGGCAGATCATTGGCGGCGGCGCCGTCGACATTCTCGTATTTGAAGCAGCCGACGCGGTCCAACCGCGCTTCCTTCAACCAGTCCAGCAGGAACTGGAAATCCTCTTCCGTCTCGCCAGGGAAACCGACGATGAAGGTGGAGCGGATGGCGATATCCGGGCAGGTCTCACGCCAGGCATGAATGCGGCCCAGGGTCTTTTCCTGATGGGCCGGGCGGCGCATCAGGTTCAGGACCTTCTGGCTGGCATGCTGAAACGGAATGTCGAGATAGGGCAGGATCAATCCTTCCGCCATCAGCGGGATCAGCCGGTCGACATGCGGATAGGGATAGACGTAATGCAGCCGAACCCAGGCGCCCAACGACCCCAGTTCGCGGGACAGGGTCTCGATGTCGGCACGAACCTCGCGGCCGTTCCAGCGGCTTTCCGCCCCTTTCAGATCGATGCCGAAGGCCGATGTGTCCTGGCTGACGACCAGCAGTTCCTTGACCCCGGCCTTCACCAGGCGTTCGGCCTCGTACAGCACCTTGGCGGCCGGGCGGCTCACCAGCTTCCCGCGCATCGAGGGGATGATGCAGAATTTGCAGGCGTGATTGCAGCCTTCCGAAATCTTCAGATAGGCGTAATGACGCGGCGTCAGCTTCACGCCCTGCGGCGGAATCAGATCGAACTTCGGATCGTGCAGCGGCGGCAAGACATCATGTACTGCGCCAACCACCTGTTCATATTGCTGCGGGCCGCTGACCGACAGGACATTGGGGTGGACGGCCCGGATTGCCGCCTCGTCGGCCCCCATGCAGCCGGTCACCACGACACGGCCGTTTGCCGCCATGGCCTCGCCGATCGCCTCCAGCGATTCCGCCTTGGCGCTGTCGAGGAAACCGCAGGTATTCACCACGACAACGTCGGCGCCTTCATAGGAGGGCGACAGGTCGTAGCCCTCGGCCCGAAGGCTGGTCAGAATGCGTTCGGAATCAACCAGAGCCTTCGGACAGCCGAGGCTGACGAAGCCGACTTTTCCGGGTGTGACCCGGGTATCGGATTTGGGCGCAGTGGTCATGGCGGCGGGTCCTATCCCAGAATCGCCCGCCACTCAAGCGTCACCAGCGCCCGACCGATCACGATTCGCCGGCCTTGACCGTCCGGGCGGCCGCTTCCTTCTGCCGGGTATCCTTCGCCAGCTTGCGGCACACCGTGTAGAACACCGGGGTGAAGATCAGACCGAAGAAGGTCACGCCGACCATGCCGGAGAACACCGCGGTCCCCAGAACCTGGCGCATTTCCGCAGCCGCCCCGGTGGCGACCGCCATCGGTGTCACCCCCAGGATGAAGGCAAAGGCCGTCATCAGGATCGGCCGCAGGCGGGCCCGGGCGGCATCGGCGGCGGCTTCGAACCGGTTCATGCCTTCCTCTTCCGCCTGCTTGGCGAATTCGACGATCAGAATGGCGTTCTTGGCCGCCAGTCCGACCAGCACGACCAGCCCGATCTGAACCAGGATGTCATTGGACATGTCGCGCCAGGTGACGCCGTACATCGCTGCCAGCAGACACATCGGCACGATCAGGATCACCGCCAGGGGCAGCAGCCAGCTTTCATACTGTGCCGCCAGCAGCAGGAAGACGAACAGGACGGCCGCCGCGAAGACATAGATCGCGGTATCCCCGGCCTGCTTCTCCTGATAGGCCAGTTCCGTCCACTGATAGCTGAACCCGTCCGGCAGGACCTGATCCGCCAGCGCTTCCATCCGGACAATGGCCTCACCGGTGGAGACCCCGGGCACGGTCGCCCCCTGCACCGCGGCGCCAGGGAAAAGATTGTAGCGCGCGACGCGATACGGGCCCGTCCGGTCCTCAAGCTTCGCCAGGGCGGACAGCGGCACCATGTCGCCATCCAGGTTCCGGGTCCACAATTTCCCGATATCGGACGGATCGTCACGGAATTCCGCATCGGCCTGTACGCGCACACGGAAGGTGCGGCCGAACAGATTGATGTCGTTCACATAGGACGAGCCCAGGAACGTCTCCAGGGTCGAGAAGACACGTTCCAGTGGCACGTTCAGGATTTCCGCCTTATGCCGGTCGATATCGGCGTAGATCTTGGGCGTACGCGTATTGAAGAAGGTAAAGACCTGCGTCAGCCCCGGGTCGGCATTCGCGGCGCCCGCGAGCTGCTGTGCCGCGGCTTCCAGCGCCTCCGGCCCTCGCCCGCGCTGATCCAGCACATACATCTTGAACCCGCCCCCGGTGCCAATGCCCTGGATCGGCGGAGGCTTGATTACGAAAACGACCGCGTCCTGGACCTGCGAGGCGATCCCCCACATCTGACCGTAGATCGCGTTCGCGTCGATACCCTTTTCAATCCGCTCCTTGAACGGCAGCAGCGGGGTGAAGATCGCCGCGGCATTCGACGCATTGGTAAAGGTCGCCCCATCGAACCCCGCAAAGGCAACGGTATGGGAGATGCCGTCGATTCCACGCAGTTTCGTGCTGAGATCCTGGACCACCGTATCGGTTCGGCTCAAGGCGGCGCCGGACGGAGTCTGCACCACGACGATGAAGTAGCCCTGGTCCATTTCCGGCACGAAACCGCCCGGCGTCGTGCGGAAAATGTCGACCGCGGCGTAGATCAGGCCGCCATAGATGATCAACACGATGATCGGGATGCGCACCAGCTTGCCGACCATCGCGCCATAGCCGTTGGCCAGGGAATCGAAGCCCTTGTCGAACAGCCGGAAGAAGGCGTGCACGGGCCGCATGATCAGCGACGGCTTCTCCGAGGCATCCTCCTCCCGCAGCAGCAGCGCCGCCAGTGCCGGCGACAGGGTCAGCGACACGATCAGCGAGATCAGCGTCGAGGTCGCGATGGTGACCGCGAACTGGGCATAGAACTGCCCGGCGATTCCCGGGACGAAGGCGGTCGGGATGAAGACCGCCAGAAGGACAAGGGAAATCGCGATCAGCGCGGTCGAAACCTCGGTCATGGTCTGGCGCGCGGCCTCACGCGGCGACAGGCCCCGGCGCAGGTTCCGTTCCACATTCTCGACCACGACAATGGCGTCGTCGACGACAATCCCGATGGCCAGGACCATGGCAAAGAGCGACAGGCTGTTCAGCGAATAGCCGATCATCGCCATGACCAGGAAAGTGCCGATCAGCGAGACCGGGATCGCAACGATGGGGATGATCGCCGCACGCCAGGTCTTCAGGAACAGCACGATCACGATCACGACCAGTACGACCGCCTCGAAGATCGTCTCGACGACGGCGTCGATGGACTGTTCGATGAATTCCGTCGGGTTGTAGACGATGCTGTAAGCCATGCCCTTCGGGAAGGCCTCGCTCAATTCCTCGAAGCTCTGAATCACCGCATCCGACGTCGCGAGGGCGTTGCTGCCCGGGCGCTGGAAGATGGCGATGGCAACCGCCGGCTTTCCATCCAGATAGGAGTTGGTGGAATAGTCGTATCCACCAATTTCCACCCGGCCGATATCGCGCATCCGGGTGACGCTGCCGTCCTCCCCACGCTTGACGATGATCTTCTCGAATTCCTTCGGCTCGACCAGCCGCCCCTGGGTTTCGACGTTCAGGCGGAAATCGACCGCATTGGGCAGCGGTTCCTCCCCGACCACCCCGGCCGCCACCTGGACGTTCTGGTTCTGCACCGCGGCGATCACGTCCTCGACGATGAGGCCCAGCGACGCCATCCGTTCCGGATCCAGCCAGACCCGCATGGAATATTCCCGCGCACCGAAGATGCGCACGTCGCCGACACCGTCCAGGCGCGCGATCACGTCCTTCACCTGCAGGAAGGCGTAGTTGGAGATATAGAGCTGGTCCAGGGAGTCGTCCGGCGACAGCATATGGACGACCATCATCAGGTTCGGCGAATTCTTGCGCGTCGTGACGCCCAGATTGCGCACCGATTGCGGCAGGCGCGGCAGCGCGACCGCGACCCGGTTCTGCACCAGGACCTGCGCGGCATCCAGATCGGTGCCCAGTTCGAATGTCACCGTGATCGTGACATTTCCATCCCCGGTCGCCTGGGAGGTGAGGTAGAGCATGTTCTCCACCCCGTTGATTTCCTGCTCGATCGGGGCGGCGACGGTTTCGGCAACGGTTTCCGCCGACGCGCCCGGATAGCTGGCCGTGACCTGGATGGTCGGCGGCGCGACTTCCGGATACTGCGAGATCGGCAGACCCAGCATCGATATCCCGCCGAGCACGAGCAGCAGGATCGACAGGACCGCCGAGAAGATCGGCCGGTCGATAAAGAAATGCGAGATTTTCATTGTCGCTCAGCCTTACTGATCGCCGCCGGCGCCCTGAGGTTTCGGGAGCTCGATCCGGCCGTCCTGCGGCGCCACCGTCATGCCCGGGCGGGCCTTCTGGACACCGGAGATGATGATGCGGTGTTCCGGCGTCAGTCCGGAGCGGATGATGCGCAGCCCCAGTTCACGCGGGCCCAGGCGAACCGGTACCGCCTCGACGACATTGTCCTGATTGACCGCCAGAACCAGCTTCTGAGACTGGTCGCTGAGAATGATCGAATCCGGCACCAGAATCGCGTCATAGATCGGCGATCCCGGCAACCGAAGACGGCCGAACAGCCCGGGGGTGATGACCCCATCCGCATTCGGCACGACGGCACGCAGCCGGATCGTCCCCGTTCCGCGATTGACCGTGTTATCGACAAAGTCGATCGCCCCCGCGCGGGTCCAGTCATCCTCATCGGACAATTGCAGTTCGACCTGGACCGAGCCGTCGCGGGCCTGGGCCATGTCGCCCTTCAGCCGTGAGCGCTGGTAGCCCAGGTAATCGCGTTCGCTGAGTTCGAACGTGAAATACATGGGATCGATGGTAACGACACGGGTCAGTTCGGTCGGGTTGTTGTCGCCGATCACGAGGTCGCCGACATCGACGCGCGCATCCGAAATCCGCCCGGAAATCGGGGACCGAACCTCAGTGAATTCGACATCCAGCCGGGCCCGTGCCAGCGTGGCGCGCGCCGCCTGGACCGCGGCATCGGCAGACGCCTTTTCCTGTCGCGCCTGATCCAGCGTGGATTCCGAGATCGTCCGGCCGGAGACCAGTTTCTCGGATCTGTTCAGATTGTCCGTCGCGAGGCGCTGGGCCGCCTGTGCCGACACGAGAGCGGCATTGGCGGCGGCCACGTCGGCTTCATAGGTGCGCGGATCGATGGTGAACAGCAGCTGGCCCTTTTCGACCAGCTGCCCGTCGTCGAAGTGGATTTCCTGGACATAGCCGGTGACCCGCGCCCGGACAACGACATCCTCGACCGCCTCGAAACGGCCGGTGAACTCGTCCCATTCGATCAGCGGCTGGACCAGCGGCGCGGAAACCGTGACCGCTGGAGGTGGCGGCGCACCACCGCCGCCGCCCTGGCTCTGCTGGCTCGCATCGTCACAGGCCGTCGCCAATAGCAAGACGGCGGCCAAAGCCGCCATAGCCGTTTTCCCCATCGTCCTCGTCCTCTCGGAAACCGCGCTCAAAAAAGGAAGTAAACTAGATAGTGTCCTTTGCACTGCAAAAAAGACCCTCATCAAACTTTTCCCACGTTGTTAGTCCCTTGCGAACCGTCGGTTAGGGACGCACACTCGCGACCTTGTTGTTTGCACAGGTTTTTTTTGGGGGAGACGGCGCATGCCATCGCATTCGGTGGAAATCGACGGGGATCAGGCGTTCCGAGCGGAATCGGCCACCGGCCGCGGCCTGGACGGCACCTATTCCGGGGCCCTGAGTTTCCTGCGACGCAAGTATACGCGCGATCTGACGCATGCGGATGTCGCGGTTGTCGGCATTCCCTTCGACCTGGCGACCTCCTATCGGCCCGGTGCCCGGCTGGGCCCGCGCGCGATCCGGGCCGGATCGGTGCAACTGGCCGAACTGAAGGCGTTTCCCTTCGGCTTCGACCCGTTCGACACGCTGGCCGTGGTCGACTGGGGCGACGTCTATTTCGACTGGGGTTACGGCGTCGAGGCGCCCGACGTGATCACCAAGGACATTGCCGGTATCCTGGCCCAGGATACGGCCACCCTGTGTCTCGGCGGCGACCACTTCGTGACCTACCCGATCCTGCGGGCCTATGCGGAAAAGTACGGTCCGGTCCGGCTGGTCCATTTCGACGCGCATTGCGATACCTGGCCGGACGACGGCAAGCGTCTGGATCACGGATCGATGTTTGCGCGGGCCGCCAAGGAGGGCATCGTCATTCCCGAAAAATCCGTCCAGATCGGCCTGCGGACCTGGAATGACGACGATTACGGGTTTACCGAATTGAACGCACCCTGGGTTCACAAGAACGGCGTTCAGGCGGTGATCGATCGCACCTTGGAAATCGTCGGTACAGACGGACCGGCCTATATGACCTTCGATATCGACTGTCTGGACCCGGCCTTCGCGCCGGGCACCGGCACACCGGTGGCAGGCGGCCTGTCCAGCGCCCAGGCCCTGGAGATCGTTCGAAATCTGGGCGGCATAGACTGGGTCGGGGCGGATGTGGTTGAAGTTGCCCCCGCCTATGACAATGCCGAGATCACCGCCATCGCGGCAGCGACGATCGGGCATGACTGGCTGTGCCTTATGGCGCAGAAGAAGGCCGCCGGGTGACGGGCGCGCACCGACGGAAGGCGGGGTCGGCGGAAATGCCGTCGAAGGCACAGAAACTGCATGGCTTCGATCGGGAACCCGGTTAAAGTCCGATTGAACGATGAGCGGTCTGAAACATACCACGATCCTGATCGTCGAGGATCAGATGCAGATTCGGGGCCTGCTGGCCTCGGTCCTGAGGACTTTCGGCGTCGGGAACATCCTGCGGGCATCCAATGGGGCGGAGGCGATCGATCTTCTGCGCACCGTTTCGCGCGACCCGGCCGCGGCCGGGGCCAGCCGGGTCGACGCCATTCTGTCCGACTGGGTGATGCATCCGGTCGACGGCGCAATGTTGCTGCGCTGGGTGCGCAAGCACAAGGAATCGCCGAACCGTTTCCTGCCCTTCGTGATGATCACGGCATTTTCCGATCCGGCGCGCGTGCAGCTGGCCCGCGATCTCGGCGTGTCGGAATTCCTCAGCAAGCCGTTTTCGGCCCAATCGGTTGCGATCCATCTGATGGCGGCGCTGAAGGACAAGCGCCGTTATGTGAAGATCGGCAGCTTCTTCGGTCCCGACCGCCGCCGCCGTGAGGCCCTCAGCCCGGAAGAACGGCGCGATGCGGAGCAATCCGACGAGGCGAAGGGCGTCACCTTCTACGATCCGCCGCAGGATCTGCGACGACGCATGGCAAACGCCACGATCGACATTCAGAAGGTTCTGGACGTCCAGCGGGAGATGGACAACTGGGCCGAGGATTTCCGGGACTGGACGCTGGATTTCATCAAGCAGATCGACGCCGCGCTGGAGGCCTGCCGCGCATCGCAGACGGCCGACCGCCGCAAACCGTTCAATCGGATCAACTTCCTGGCCCACGAGATGCGCGGCCAGGGTGGAACATTCGGTTATCCGCTGGTCAGCCAGGTTGCCCGATCGCTGTTCGACCTGACGCTTCACAATCTGGACCGGTCGGATTCCTGCTGCGACCTGATCGGGGAGCATGTTCGCATCCTGAAGGCCGTCGTCCGGGACAAGATCAAGGGAGACGGCGGCATGATCGGGCGCGAGCTGCTGGATGAGTTGCAGCGCGCCAACGCAAAGTTCCTGCGCAATTCCGCCGGACTGCAATATGTCAGTCGCGATTTTCAGGAGGCCAACAAGCTGGCCCTGGAGGAGCGGGAAGAGTCGAAACTCAAACGTCCGGCGGCGAAGAAGCAGTTGCTTTCGTCCGACGTCGAGGATGTCGAGGTCGAGGTCCTCGACGAGGAATCGGACGCGCCGTCCGACAAGACCGGCGAAGAGCCCGACTGAACCCCGCGTTACAACATCCGTTTTCCAGCGACGCGGTTTTGTGCCATAATCCGTGTTGCGTTGCGAAACGGACAGGCCCTCGAGAAGCCCGACCGCCAGCGGCGCCGGGTCGGAAACGAGAAACGAGACCTTGAGCGGCCCGACGGGTCCAGGAGGGGCTTTATATGGATTGTGCACCGGGGGGACCGCGCGGACGCAACGCGCGTGTATTGATCTATTCCCACGACACATTCGGCCTGGGCCATCTGCGGCGATGTCGCGCAATCGCGCATCATCTGGTCGAAATGAACAAGGATCTGACGGTCCTCATCCTGACAGGATCGCCGATCATCGGCAGTTTCGATTTCCGCAGCCGCGTCGACTTCGTGCGCGTCCCCGGGGTCATCAAACTGCGCAATGGCGACTACACGCCGCTGCAGCTGCATATCGACATCGACGATACCCTGGCCTTGCGCGAATCCATCATTCGGCACACCGCCAGCATGTTCGATCCGGACCTCTTCATCGTCGACAAGGAACCGCTGGGCCTGCGTGGCGAGGTCGAGGAGACCCTCAAGATGCTGCAGGAACGCGGCGTTCCGACAGTTCTCGGTCTGCGCGACGTCATGGACGATCCGGACCTGCTGGAGCCGGAATGGGAACGCAAGAAGGCCATGCCGGCGCTGAAGGATCTGTATGACGACATATGGATTTATGGGCTGCCGCAGATTCATGACCCGCTGGCCGGCATTTCGGTTCCCGATTCCGTGCGCCGGAAGATGACTTACACCGGCTATCTGCGCCGCGAGGTGTCCGACGATGCCGTGGCGCATCAGACAGTGAAGATCCGCAGCCCCTATATCCTGGTGACGCCAGGCGGTGGCGGCGATGGCGAAATGATGGTCGACTGGGTCATCCGCGCCTATGAGGAAGACCGGCGACAGCCCTATCCGGCCCTGGTCGTGCTGGGACCGTTCATGCAGACCGATACGCAGGTCGAATTCATGGAACGCGCATCCCGACTGGACGATGTCGAGGTCATCACTTTCGACGCCCATATGGAAAGCCTGATGCAGAATGCCGTCGGTGTCGTCGCCATGGGCGGATACAACACGTTCTGCGAAATCATGAGCTTCGACAAGCGGGCGCTGATCGTGCCGCGCACCCGGCCGCGCAAGGAACAGTTCATCCGCGCCGCCCGGTTCCAGGAAATGGGACTTGTCTCCATGCTGGGTGACGAGGAAATGCCGGATACGCGGGCCATGGCCACGGCCTTGCGCCATCTGCCGCAGCAGCCGCGCCCGTCGGAAGTCGTGGTGCCCGGCCTGATGGACGGCCTCGACAATGTCGACCGCCTGACGCGGCGATGGATCAAGCGTCAGCGCCGCCCGCTGACCCTGGCCGAAAAGAGAGCCTGACCGGTTCATGTCCGATCCTGTCGCGTTCGTTCTTAAAGGCTATCCGCGCCTGTCCGAGACCTTTATCGCCCAGGAAATCCTGGGCCTGGAGCGCCGTGGGCTGGACATAAGGCTGGTGTCCCTGCGTCACCCCACCGACAAGGCGACGCATCCGATTCATCGCGAAATCCGGGCGCCGGTTCTGTATCTGCCGGAATACCTGCATCAGGAGCCGCTGCGCGTCCTGCGCGGTGTGCGCGCGGCGCGGCGAATGCCGGGCTATTCTGCAGCGCGGCAGGCCTGGCTGAGGGACTTGAAGCGCGACCCGACACGCAACCGGATCCGGCGCTGGGGCCAGGCCTGCGTCCTTGCCGAAGAACTGCCGCCGGGCGTCGGGCGCCTGCACTTCCATTTCCTGCACACCCCGGCCTCTGTCACGCGTTATGCCGCCATTCTGCGCGGCCTGCCGTGGAGTGGATCGGCCCATGCGAAGGATATCTGGACGTCGCCCGATTGGGAAATCCGCGAGAAGCTGGCGGAGATGGATTGGCTGGTAACCTGCACCGCCAGCGGCGCCGACCATTTGCGCGGGTTGGCCGACGATCCGGAACGGGTCGCGCTGCAGTATCACGGAATCGACCTCACACGCTTCGCGCCTCCTCCCTCCGACATAGGGTCAAAGGGCAGTCCCGTCACGATCCTGTCCGTCGGCCGCGCCGTTCCGAAAAAGGGCTATGACGACCTGATCGCCGCGCTGGCGGCGCTGCCGCAGGACCTCAACTGGCGTCTGGTCCATATCGGTGGCGGCGCCCTGCTGAAACAGTTGAAGGAACAGGCGCGCGACGCCGGTATCGGCGACCGCATCGACTGGCGGGGCGCCCTGCCTCAGGAGGCGGTGCTGGCCGCCCTGCGGTCGGCTGATGTTTTCGTCCTGGCAAGCAAGATTGCCGCCGACGGCGACCGGGACGGCCTGCCGAATGTGCTGATGGAAGCACAGAGCCAGGGTCTGGCGACGGTTGCGACAGCGGTCTCCGCCATTCCGGAACTGATCGACGCGGACCGGACCGGGCTTCTGGTACCACCGGGCGATCCCGATGCCCTGGCCCAGGCGCTGGAGCGGGTTCTGCGTGATCCGGACCTGCGCCGGGCACTGGGCCAGGCCGGCGCCGACCGTGTCCGGGCGCATTTCGATGCGGAGCGGGAGCTGGACAGCCTGGCGCGCCGTTTCGGACTGCCGGGGCCTGCGGATACCGAGGCATTGTGAAGGGGACAGCATGACCGATCATGTCGCCTTCTACGCCCCACTGAAACCGCCGAGCCATCCGACACCATCCGGAGACCGGCGATTTGCCAGGCTGCTGCTGCAGGCTCTGCGCCGGGCAGGGTTCGATGCCCGGACGGCCAGCACCCTGCGCAGCCGAAATCCCGACGGAGATACCGAGTTCCAACGGCGTCTGGAGAAACGGGCGGACACAATCGTCGACCGCCTGTTGCAGCGCTACCGCGACGATCGCCCGGCCGTCTGGCTCACCTATCACGTCTATTACAAGGCACCGGACCTTCTGGGACCGCCGGTCGCCAGGGCCCTGAACATCCCCTATGTCATTGCCGAAGCGAGCCGCGCGGCCCGGCGCGCCGATGGTCCCTGGCAACGCGGTCATGCACTGACCGATGAGGCGCTGAGACAGGCCGACCTCATTCTGCAGCCGAACCCGAAAGACCTGCCGGAGGTGACGGCGTTTCTGGGTCCGGGCGCCCCTGTCGTGCGCCTCCCGCCGTTTCTCGATGCCGGGCGCGAAACCCGGGAACGGCGGCACCGCGGGCGATACCGCTCGGAATTCGCAGCGCACTTCGGCCTGAACCCGGATCGGCCCTGGCTGATATCGACCGGCATGATGCGGCCCGGGGCCAAACGGGAATCCTACCGCGTTCTTGCCCGGGCGATCGGCACTCTGGACCGCCAGGACGTCCACTGGCTCATGGTCGGGGACGGCCCGGAACGGCCGGAAATCGAACGGGATTTCAGCGGCGACAGCCGCGTCCGGTTCACCGGCGCACTGCCTGCCCGGGCGTTATCGCAACTGAACGCGGCCGCGGACCTGTTTGTCTGGCCCGCCATCGACGAAGCCTTCGGCATGGCCCCGCTGGAAGCACAGGCCGCCGGCCTGCCGGTCGTGCTGGGCGATCGGCCCGGTACCCGCGCCATGGTTCGGCCGGACGAGACCGGACTGCTGACTCCCGAAGGCGATCCGGATGCCCTGCGACTGGCTGTCCGCAGCCTGCTCGACGCGCCGGAACGCCTTGCGGCAATGTCCGACGCGGCCCATCGTCATGTCATGGAGAACCACGATATCGCCGGGGCTGCAGAGCGCCTTCGGACATGTCTGCAGCCCTTGATCGACGGGCGGAACCGATGACCGCGCTGGTGGCCTTCATCCGTCACGGGCCGACGGGCTGGAACGGCGAGAAGCGGCTGCAGGGTCGCAGCGACCAGCCGTTGAGCGAGGCCGGGCGTGCAGCGGTCGCGACATGGCGACTGCCGCCCGACATCGCGGAGTTCGAGCCCCATTGCAGCCCGCTGCGCCGAACAGTGGAAACCGCCCGCATTCTGATGGACCGGGAGGTCGAGCGGGAACCC
Source organism: Alphaproteobacteria bacterium (assembly GCA_033344895.1). Lineage (NCBI taxonomy): Bacteria > Pseudomonadati > Pseudomonadota > Alphaproteobacteria > Alphaproteobacteria bacterium. Next base: position 1,942,670 of record JAWPMN010000001.1, on the reverse strand, counting down.
GCACTGATCGAAATGAGCTATGGTGACTGGGAAGGCCGCCGGCTGCCGGACCTTCGTGCCGAGTTGGGGTCGACGATGCAGGAGAACGAGGATCGCGGGCTGGATTTCACGCCGCCAGGGGGCGAGAGCCCGCGCATGGTACTGGACCGGGTAGCGCCCCTGCTCATCCGCTGGGGTCTGGAAGGACGCAACCGGATCGCCATCACCCACAAGGGGGTCATCCGCGCGGTCTATGCCGCGGCGGCGCAATGGAATATGACGGGTCGGGCCCCGGACAAGCTGCGCTGGGATGCTGCCCATATCTTCCGGATCGAGCCGGATTCCGCGATCCGAATCCACCACCTGAACCTTCCCCTGCAGCCTGATCCCCGGACCCCCTGACCCGCCATGGCCACCCGATCCGCCCCGAAACTGTTGTTCCATGTTCAGCACATGCTGGGCATCGGGCATCGCGTCCGGGCCGAACGTATCGCCTGCGCCTGCGCGGAGGCGGGGTTCGAGGTCACGTTGCTCGAAGGCGGGGTGGCGGGACAGGTCCCGGATGGCGAGGCGGATCGCCTGACGCGCATTCAACTTCCGCCGGCCCGGGCGGCGGATGCCGCATTCTCCGCCGTGATCGACGCCGATACGGACAGGCCGATCGATGATGCGTGGCGGGATCGGCGCGCCGCCGCGAGCCTGAACGCCCTTCGTGCAACGCGGCCGGACATTCTGCTGGTCGAGGGTTTCCCCTTCGCCCGCCGCGCCTTCCGGTTCGAACTGCTGCCGCTGATCGCGGAAGCCCATCGCATGGGGGCAAAGGCCGCCGTGTCGATCCGGGACATTCTGGTCGCCAGACCGGACCGCCTGAAGACCGCCCAGATTGCCGAAACCGCCCGCGAAAACTTCGATCGGGTTCTGATCCATGGCGACCCGACCTTCGCGCAACTGGCCGACAGCTTTACCGCCGCGCCCAGCCTGGCAGACCGCCTGATCTACACCGGAATCGTCTCTCCGCCGCTGGTCGCCGCCGGGAAGGATGGGCATGGCGAGGTCATCGTCTCGGCCGGCGGCGGCGCGACCGGCGGAGCGCTGATCCGCGCGGCCCTGGCCGCCAAACCCCGAACCGGGCTCGCCGACAGAACCTGGCGCATCCTGATCGGACCCAATCTGCCGCCGGAAGACCGGGTGGTTCTGGAAAACCCGCCACCGGGCATCGTCGCGGAACCGTCCCGGCCGGATTTTCCCAATCTGCTCGCCGTCGCCGCCCTCTCGATCAGCCAGGCTGGGTATAATACGGTGGCCGACCTGGCCGTGACGGGGTGCCCGGCGGTCCTGATTCCCTTCGCGGGTCCGACACGGCAGGAAACCGAACAACCGACCCGGGCCCGCCTGCTGGAGCGGGCCGGCCGCGCCGTCGCGGTTGCGGAGGCAGAGCTGACCCCCGAAAGTCTGGCCGATGCGGTGGACCGGGCGGCGGCCCTGCCGCGGCGCACGGATGCGCCGTACCGCACCGACGGTGCCAGACGCTCGGCCCAGATCCTGCTGGACCTCGTTCCGGAAGGCACACGAACATGACCGATGCACGCACACGCCTGCTGGAGGAGCTGGAAGCCTGGCGCGACCTGCCGCGCCCGCCGCGCCTGTGGTGGCGCGATGACGACGCGGTGCGGCCGACGGGGGCGCTGGGTCGATTGTTCAGCGCAGCGAACGGGCGCCCGCTGGCCCTGGCCGTCATTCCTGAAGGGTTGGAGAACGCTCTGGCCGGCGCGGTGCCCGACAATGTAACCGTCCTGCCGCACGGCTATGCACATCGGAACCACGAACCGGCGGACCGCAAAAAGGCGGAATTCGGTGCCGCCCGCGATCCGGAGGAAGCACGCCGGGAAATCCGCAGCGGCATTCACACCTTGTCCCAGGCATTTGACGGTGCCTTCTTTCCGCTGTTCGTGCCGCCCTGGAACCGGATTGCGCCGGAAGTAGCGGCACTGGCGACAGACATCGGTCTGGCCGGCCTGTCCACCTATAACGACCGGCCGCCCGGCGGCTCCGTGCCCAGCCTGAACACCCATGTCGACATCCTGGACTGGAAGCACAAGCGGCAAACCGGACAGGCCGCCTTTATCGGTGAGACTGCGGCCTTCGACCTTCTGACCGATGCGTTTCAACGGCGCCGCACGGCCGCCGAAGGGACTGACCCGGCCGAACCTGTGGGCCTTCTGACCCACCACCTGGAGCATGATGACGGGTGCTGGGACTTCCTGAGTGACATTGCGGAATGGGATGACTTCGAATGGGTAAGCGCGCGCAAGGGCCTGACGGCGCGATGAAAACGCTGCAATTCGACCGCGGCGCCCTGATCCGGGACGCCCTGCGCGGGATTGCCGGACTGGCGGCGACCGCGGGGCCGGCGCTGCTGGTGGAGGATATTCTGCGCCCGATAGAAATCGTCTGCTGGGGTCTGGCGGCGATTTTTGCGGTCTTTTTGCTGCGCACCGGCCTGCGCCACAAAACGGAAATCCATCTGTCGGAAGATGCGATCGCCGTATCCAACCCCCTGCGACGGCGCAGTCTGCAGTGGTCGGACCTGACCGCCGTCCGGCTGTCCTACTATGCATCGGCGCGGTCACGGCAGGGCAGCGGCATCCTGTCCCTGACCTTGCGGGGGAAGGGCACGAAAATCGTTGTCGAGTCTTCGCTCAGGGAGTTTGATAGGCTCGCGGAGTTCGTGGCGGGTCTGTGTACCCGGCAGGGCATCGACGTCGATCCCGCGACGATGCACAATTTCGAGGCAATGGGAGCGCCGATCCGACGGTAGTCAGGTCGCCCGGGGGAAGGATCGGCGGGAAGTAACTCACCGGGCGCGTTTGGGGGACGCTGGGTTATATGGCCGGGGATCTGCTGAAGGTCGAAGACCTACGGATCGGCTTCCGTCTTCTGGAGGGGTCGGTCGAGGCCGTGAAAGGCGTGTCCTTCCGTGTACCGCCGGGCGGAACGGTCGCGCTGGTCGGCGAATCCGGCTCCGGCAAATCGGTGGTCAGCCAGGCCATCATGGGCATCCTGCCGAAAATCTCCCAGATCACCGGCGGGTCGATCCTGTTCGACGACCCCAGAAAACCGGGCGGACCGATCGACATCGCCAAGCTGGATCGTGACGGTGCGGAGATGCGGGCAATCCGCGGCGGTCGAATATCGATCATCTTTCAGGAGCCGATGACGGCCCTGTCGCCGCTGCATACCGTCGGCAACCAGATCGGCGAGGCGGTGGAACTCCACCGCGATTGCAGCATGGCGGAAGTCCAGGACCTGAGCCGCGACATGCTGCGCATGGTCGGCTTCCCGGACCCCGACCGGGCCATGAAGACCTATCCGTTCGAACTGTCCGGCGGACTGCGTCAGCGCGCGATGATCGCGATGGCCCTGGTCTGCCACCCGGCGCTGCTGATCGCCGACGAGCCGACGACGGCCCTGGATGTGACGATCCAGGCCCAGATCCTGAAGCTGATGCGCGACCTGCAGAAGGAACTGGGCATGGCCGTCCTGATGATCACCCATGACCTTGGCGTGGTCGCGAACATGGCGGAGGAAATCGTCGTCATGTATCACGGCGAGGTCATGGAGCACGGGACCCTGGACCATATTTTCCGTGACCCGCGCCACCCCTATCTCAAGGCGCTGCTGCACGCCGTGCCGCGCTTCGACATGAAGCCCGGCGAGCGCTTGATTCCGATCCGCGAGATCGAGGCCAATGCCGACACCCTGCGCGAAGACCGGCCGGCCCGAAAGGTCGCCGATCCGAACAAGCCGATCCTCACCGTCCGCGACGTCACCAAGACATTCACGATCCGCAAGGGCGGCCTGATCGGCACCTCCACGCCGATCCGCGCCGTAGACGGCGTCTCCTTCGACGTGAAGCGCGGCGAATGCCTGGGCCTGGTCGGCGAAAGCGGTTGCGGTAAGACGACCCTGTCGAAAATTCTGATGCGCGCGCTGACGCCTGATAGCGGCGACGTCACCTATTACGACGGACAGACGGAGACCGACCTGCTGGACCTGACCGGCGGGGCCCTGTTCGATTTCCGACGAACGATGCAGTTCATTTTCCAGGACCCGTTCTCGTCGCTGAACCCGCGCATGACGGTGCTGGACATCCTGACCGAGCCGCTGTCCATCCACGGGGTCGGCACGATCGAAGAGCGGCGTCAGAAAGCCGCCACCTTGATGGAACTGGTCGGCCTGGATATGCGCCACCTGAAGCGCTATCCGCACAGCTTCTCCGGCGGCCAGCGGCAGCGTATCGGGATCGCGCGGGCACTGGCGCTGAACCCGGAAATCATCATCTGCGATGAGCCTGTTTCGGCCCTGGACGTATCGATCCAGGCCCAGATCTTGAATCTGTTGAAGGATCTGCAACGTGATCTGGGGCTGACCTATATCTTCATCAGCCACAACCTGGCGGTCGTCGACTATATCGCCGACCGGATCGCGGTGATGTGCCGCGGCCGGCTGGTCGAGATGGCGCCGCGTGAGGTGCTCTTCAAGAATCCGATGCATCCCTACACGCAGGGTCTGTTGCGGGCCGTGCCGGACCCCAATCCGGACCGGCAGCTGGATTTCGCCCGGCTGATGGACGAGAAGGCATCGAACCCGGCCCTCTGGCCCATGCCGTTCACCGATGACGGCAGCGTCGATGCCGTATTCCACGACCTCGGCGACGGCCATATCGTCCGGGCGCGGGAAGACGCCTCCTTCGGCAGGAGCGCCGCATGATGCCGCGAGTACTCTTCGCGCTGACCCTCGCCGCCCTTGCGGGATTTGCGCCCCCGTCCGCCGATGCGATGGACTATGTCGGCGCGCCGTCCCTGGATGCGGACGTCGCGGCGGGCAAGCTGCCGCCGGTCGAGGACCGCCTGCCGAAGGAACCGCTGGTCGTCGATCTGGAAGCACGGGGACAGACGGCGGGCCGGCATGGCGGCAATCTTGTCACACTGATGCACCGGTCCAAAGACACCCGCTACATGTATGTCTATGGCTATGCGCGGCTGGTGAAATACGATCTGGATTTCAATCTGGTTCCGGACATCCTCAAGGACTTTGAGGTATCCGACGGCGGCCGGACCTTCACGCTGCATCTGCGCGAGGGGCATCGCTGGTCCGACGGACACCCGTTCACCACGGAAGACTTCCTCTATTTCTGGGAGGACATGGCCCATAACGATGACCTTTTCGCGTCCGGCCCGCCATCGCACATGAAGATCATGGGGCATTATCCGAAGGTGGAAGCCCTGGACGAGACCACCATCCGCTATTCCTTCCCGGTACCGAATCCGGATTTCCTGCCCGGATTGGCCCAAGCACGGCCGAACCAGATCTACGCGCCGAAACACTATCTGAGCCAGTTTCACCCGAATTACGTCCCGATCGAGGACCTGCAGCGGGCGGCTGAGGAAGCGGGGCAACGGAACTGGGCGGCGGTCCATATCAAGGCGAACCGCTATTACCGGATGGAGGACAAGGAGCTGCCGACGCTGCAGCCCTGGTATGTCACCAATGAAGCCCCTGCCGACCGGTTCGTCTTCAAGCGCAACCCGTATTATCACAAGGTCGACCGAAACGGCCTTCAACTGCCCTATGCCGACGAGGTCATCTTCAACATTGCCGAGGAGAAGCTGATCTCCGGCAAATCCGCGACGGGGGATGTCGACTTTCAGGGGCGCTATCTGCGCTTCGACGATGTCACGCTGCTGAAGCGGAACGAAAAGGATCACGGATATTCGACCTTTCTCTGGCGCATCGCCAAAGGGTCGCATATGGCGCTCTATCCCAATCTGACCGCCAAGGACCCGGTCTTCCGGAAGCTGATCCGCGATGTCCGGTTCCGCCGCGCCCTGTCACTGGCCATCAACCGGCGCGAAATCAACCGGGTGATCTATTTCGGCCTGGCCCTGGAAGGCCAGAATACGATGCTCCCAAAGAGCCCGCTCTACCGCGAGGAATACCGCACGTCCTACGCCCAGTTCGACCTCAAGACCGCCAATGCCCTGCTGGACGAAATGGGCCTGAAGCGGCGCTGGGACGGCGCCCGGATCGGACCGGACGGGGAACCGGTCGAGATCATCGTGGAGACGGGCGGATCGACGGAGCAGGCGGACATCCTGGAACTGGTCGCCGACAGCTGGTGGGAACTGGGAATCAAGCTCTACATCAAGCCGCTGGGCAAGGAGACCCTGCGTCGGCGCATCTTCTCCGGCCAGACGCAGATGACGATCGAGTCCGGATTCGAGAACGGGCTGGCGACACCGGACATGGCGCCGCATGACCTCGCCCCCGTCACACAGGTCCAGTATCAGTGGTCGGAATGGGGCGAGTATTACGAGACCAACAAGACCGGCGGCGCGGCGCCGGATATGGAAATGGGCATCAATCTGATGAACCTTCGGCGCGACTGGTATCTGGCCGAGACCCGCGACGAGAGAGCGGAGATCTGGCACGAAATGCTGCAGATGCATGCCGACCAGTTGCCCACCATCGGCCTGATCGCCGGGGTGCTGCAGCCCATCGTGGTCGCCAACGGTCTGCGCAACCTGCCGGAAGAGGGGCTGTGGAACTGGGACCCCGGGGCCCATTTCGGGCTCTATGGTCTGGATTACGTGTATTGGGACAAGGACGCCGTGACCGCCCAGGCGGACCAGTAAGCGGACGCGGGAAGAGGGTTTACGCAGCATGTTGGATTACATCGTCCGCCGCCTTCTGGTCATGATCCCGACCCTGCTGGTCATCAGCATCCTGGTCTTCGTGATCATCCAGCTGCCACCCGGCGATTATCTGACCACGCTCATTCAGGAATATCAGGACCGCGGCGAGCAGATCGGCGAGGAGGTCCTGGCCTTCTACCGTGAGAATTACGGCTTCGGCGAACCGATGTGGAAGCAGTATCTGCTGTGGATGAAGGGCATCCTGCTGGAAGGCAATCTGGGCTATTCCTTCGAATATGAACTGCCCGTGTCCGAAGTTGTCGGCGACCGCATGTTCCTGACCATCCTGGTCAGCTTCGTGACCATCATCTTCGTCTATGTCGTCGCCTTCCCCATCGGCGTCTATTCCGCGGTCAACCAGTACTCACCGGGCGATTATGCCCTGACCTTCATCGGTTTCATCGGTCTGGCCACGCCGAACTTCCTGCTGGCGCTGATCCTGATGTATCTGGCCAATGAATGGACCGGCGCGTCGATCGGCGGTCTGGTGGATGACGATCTGCGCGACGCGCCGATGAGCTGGGAGAAATTCGTCAGCGTCCTGCAGCACCTTTGGGTTCCGGTCATCGTCATCGGCACGTCGGGCACGGCGGGCATGATCCGCCGGCTGCGCGCCAACCTGCTGGACGAGCTGCACAAGCAGTATGTCGTCACCGCCCGGGCCAAGGGCGTGCCGCCGAAAAAGGCGCTGTTCAAATACCCGTTGCGCATGGCGCTGAACCCGTTCATCGCCGATATCGGCAATCTGCTGCCCGAGATCATCTCCGGATCCGCCATCGTCTCGATCGTCCTCAGCCTGGAGACCACCGGGCCGATGCTGCTGCGGGCGCTCGAGACCCAGGACATGTATCTGGCCGGGTCCTTCCTGATGGTGCTGGCGCTGCTGACCGTACTGGGCAACCTGCTGTCCGATCTGGCGCTCGCGGCGCTCGACCCCCGGATACGACTGGGTGCGGAGGCGACGAAATGAGCGATACGCCGATGTCCGATTCCGCCCGAAAGCCCCTGGATCACTACGTCAACGAGGCGCCGTTCGATCCGCATTCCGCGACACGCCTGACCCCGGATCAGGAGAAGTTCTATCTGTCGTCCCAATGGCGGCTGATGTGGCTGAAGTTCCGGCGCCATAAGCTGGCGGTATGGAGCGGCATCTATCTGCTGCTGGTCTATTTTTCGATCCTGATTTCCGAGATGCTGGCGCCCTACAGTTTCACCCATCGCCATACCGATTACATCTATGCGCCGCCGCAGGAAGTCCGCCTGTTCCATGAGGGCGATTTTGTCGGACCCTTCGTCTATCCCTATGACGTGCGTCTGGATCTCGAGGAGTTGCGCTGGGTCTATACCGAAAACACGGCGGAACCGAAGCCGCTGCGCTTCTTCTGCACGCAGAACGACTATGATGGCGCGACCTATGAATACTGGGACGCCGTCGAGATGAGCTTTCACTTCGTCTGCCCGGCGGAAGGGTCGCATTTCTTCCTGCTGGGGACAGACAGGCTGGGCCGGGACATCCAGTCGCGCATCATCCAGGGCGCACGAATCTCACTGACGGTCGGGCTGATCGGGGTGACGATCAGCTTCCTGCTGGGCGTCACGCTGGGCGGGATCGCCGGCTATTTCGGCGGGTTTGCCGATTGGTGCGTGCAGCGCGCGATCGAGGTCATCCGGTCCTTCCCGTCCCTGCCGCTGTGGATGGCGCTTTCCGCCGCCATGCCCGTGAACTGGTCCCCCATCCTGGTCTTTCTCGGGATCACGGTAATCCTGGGCCTGCTGGACTGGCCCGGCCTGGCCCGTGCGGTGCGGTCCAAGCTGCTGTCCCTGCGGGAAGAGGATTTCGCGGTCGCCGCCCAGTTGATGGGCGCGAAGCCGAGCCGGATCATCGGCAAGCATCTGCTGCCCAGTTTCACCAGCCACCTGATCGCCTCGGTGACGCTGGCCGTGCCCAGCATGATCCTGGGCGAAACGGCGCTGAGTTTCCTGGGGCTCGGCCTCAAGCCGCCGATCACGAGCTGGGGCGTGTTGCTGAATGAGGCGCAGAACTTCAACGCCGTGGCGCTGTACCCCTGGCTGCTCTGGCCGGCCGTGCCGGTGATCATGGTGGTACTGGCCTTCCAGTTCCTGGGCGACGGCCTGCGCGATGCTGCAGATCCCTACAAGTAGCCCGCCCTAGGCCGACAGAAGGTCGATCACCTGCCGCAGGGCCGGATGGACCGGGCGTACAGAACGCAGGGTCAGCCATTGGCCGGTCGAAACCGTGAGGTCGAACAGACGCACCAGTTCGCCCTTGTCGATCAGCGGCGCGACCAGACAGTCGTGCCCCATCAGCACGCCGCCGCCCGACCGTGCCGCGTCCAGCGCCATGCTGTAGAGTGAATATTGCGGCCCTGTCACGGCGATGGGACGGTTCGGGCTGGCACCGCGCAGCCAGTTCGTCCAATCCGCCTGCCAGTGGCCGTCCCGCAGACAGGGCACCGTTGTCAGATCGTCGATTGTCGAGATCGACCGCGCGATGTCCGGGCTGCAAACCGGGTATATCCGGTCCTCGGCGAGTCTCACTTCATCCTCGCCCGGCGGCGTCTGCGAAAAGAACAGACTGACATCGAAAGCCTCCCGGATCAGGTTCGGCGGCTTCTCCAGCGCCGTTACGGAGATGACGAGATCCGGCAGGGCCCGGCGCAGCGACGGCAGGCGCGGCATCAACCAGCATTGCGCCAGGCTGGGCAGGGCCGCCACGGAAATCCTGGGCGTGCTGGCCCGGGCGCGCAGATGGCCGACCGCCTCCCCCAGCAGGTCGAAGGCGTCAGAGAACCGTCCGGCCGTCGCCAGCCCCAGATCGGTGAGCCGGACGCCCTGGCTGGTGCGCTGAAACAGCGGCTCCCCCAGCCAGTCTTCCAGTTTCTTGATCTGCTGCGCGACCGCGCCGGGTGTCACATTCAGTTCTTCCGCCGCCGCGGTGAATCCACCCAGGCGGGCTGATGCCTCGAAGGCGCGCAAGGCGTTCAGGGAGGGACCCCGAGGTCGAGGCGGTTGGATCGACATCATGCACCATAGATTTTCTATGCCGATTTTTATTTTATCTGCGTTGCAGCCATCCGGGAAGCGCGGCCATAGTCGCCCATCAAGTCATGCCGGTTCAGGAGGATGCCATGCCGATACTCGCCCAGCGCCAATGGGTGCCCGCCGATTGCGAGACCCGCGTCCAGTCCATCGCAACAGTCGCGTCCACGGCAGGATCCGCCGCCATCGACCACCGTCTGCATGCGCTGGCGGCGCAGAACCGGCAGATCCACGAGCGGGACTGCTTCAACCTGAACCCGGCGACGAATGTCATGAATCCCCGCGCGGAAGCCCTGCTATCGAGCGGCATCGGAAGTCGCCCGTCGCTCGGCTATCCCGGCGACAAATATGAGATGGGCCTGGAGGCGATCGAGGAGATCGAGGTCATCTGCGCCGAATTGGCGGCCGAGATCTTTCAGGCCCGTTTCGCCGAAATCCGCGTCGCATCCGGCGCGATGGGCAACCTTTACACCTTCATGGCCCTGTGCCGACCGGGCGACACCATTATCGCGCCTCCGGCCGATATCGGCGGCCACGTGACGCACCACGCTGACGGTTGTGCCGGGCTCTATGGCCTGAACACGATTCCGGCACCGGTCGCTGCCGATGGCTATACCGTCGACATCGAAGCCCTGCGGGATTTGGCGCTCAAGGAACGGCCGAGCCTGATCACCATCGGCGGCAGCCTGAACCTGGAACCGCATCCGGTACGCGAGATACGCGCCATTGCCGACGAGATCGGCGCGAAGGTCCTGTTCGACGCCGCCCATCAATGCGGCATCATCGCAGGGGGTGCCTGGCCGAACCCGCTGCAGGAGGGCGCGCATCTGATGACGATGAGCACCTATAAGAGTCTGGGCGGCCCGGCGGGCGGCCTGATCGTCACGAACGAGGCGGATATCGCCGAAGCGCTGGATCGCATCGCGTTCCCCGGTATGACGGCAAATTTCGATGCCGCAAAGTCGGCGGCCCTGGCGCTGAGCCTGCTGGACTGGCGTGATCATGGGACCGACTACGCGGCGGCCATGATCGCGCTCGCCAGCGCTCTGGCCCAGGGTCTGTCCGATCAGGGTGTGCCTGTGTTCAAGACAGCCAGGGGGTTCACAGGGTCGCACCAGTTCGCGGTGGAGGCCGCGCGGTTCGGCGGCGGTCAGGCCGCATCCCGGCATATCCGCAAAGCCGGATTCCTGGCCTGCGGCATCGGCCTTCCGCGCCCATCGGTCGACGGCGACATGAACGGATTGCGCATCGGCACGCCGGAACTCGTACGCTGGGGCGTTACGCCGAAGGATGTGCCTGACCTGGCCGATCTGCTGGCCCGGGCGCTGAGCAGCGACGATCCGGCAAGCCTCGCCGCGGAAACCGCTGCGCTGCGTGCCCGGTTCGACCGGCTGCACTACATCCGGGGCGCTACCGTCGGCTGAACGATTTCGGTCTCGATCTCCCGCCGCAGGGCGACGACTGCACTGCGCATCGGAATGGCAGGCGCGCGGACGACATAGGCCACATCGGGCGGTTCGGGCAGACCGGTTCGGGCCGGCACCATGTCCTGCCCGATATGACGCTCGTTCAACAGGGCGAGCCCCATGCCAGCGGAAACCGCACTGCGGACACCGCCGATGCTGGCGCATTCCAGCACGGTGCGCAGGCGATAGGGCGTCTCCGTCACAGCTTCATAGGCCCAGTGGCGGTAGAAGCAGTTGGGATCGAAGGAGATGAAGGGCAGCGGCGCATCCGGATTCGGATCGAAATCCCGCGAATGAACCCAAACCAGACGTTCCCGGTCCAGAACCATATCGTCCGGCAGGGTCTCGCGCGCAAAGATCTGCATGACGGCCAGATCGATGGCGGCATCCGCAATCTGCCGTGCCAGGGTCAGGCTCTGTGCCACATGGGTGCGGATATCGACCTTGGGGTGCAGATTGGCGAAGCGCGCCAGGATGCGTGACAGGCCCAGCGTCGTCGTATCTTCCGTCACGCCGAGGCGTATTTCCCCGGCGATCGACTTGCCGCTGAGCGCGGCCACGGCCTCGTCATGCAGTGCCAGTATCCGATCGGCATAGCCCAGCAGCCGCTCCCCGGCGTCGGTCAGGATCGGTGCGCCGGCCCGGCGTGTCAGAAGCTTGCAGGAAAGGCGTTCCTCCAGGCGAAGAATCTTGTGGCTGACGGCCGATTGGCTGAGCGCCAGTGCCGTGGCGGCGCGGGTGACCCCGCCATGGGCCGCCACCGCGGAAAGGGTCAACAGGCCGTCAATATCCACCTTGCTGCGCATAATCGTCCACCGCATGCCAAAAATCGATGAAGTCTATTCATTCATATCGTTTCTGTCATGAGATGTTTTCGAGTTACGTATGGGACGTTCCACTCAAGGAGGTCGCCATGTACTCGCTTGCTCACCAGAATGTCCTGATCGACGAATGCCGCATTGCCTGTGCCACCTATGGCGAGGGGGACCCGGTCATTCTGATCCACGGCACGCCGTCTTCGTCCCTGATCTGGCGGGAGGTCGTGCCGGTCCTGAACGCCGCCGGATACGCCGTTCATCTGTTCGATCTACTCGGCTTCGGCCTGTCGGAGCGCCCCTGGTCCCCTGCCGTGGACACCTCCGTTGCCGGGCAGGTTCCCATTCTGAGGGGCCTGATGGGCCATTGGGGTCTGGACCACGCCCATATCGTCGCCCATGACATCGGCGGCGCGGTGGCGCAGCGATTCACGCTGGAAAATCCCGACATGGTTCGCACCCTGACCCTGATCGATTCCGTCAGCTTCGATTCCTGGCCGTCGGAGCGAACCCGGCAACAGATGCGCGACGGTCTCGAGGCCTTGATCCGGAGCCCCGACATCGACCACCGCGCCCATTTCCGCGACTGGCTGCTGAGCACTGTCGTCGACAGAAAGAAGCTGAGCGACGGGCCGCTGGACGCCTATGTCGACATCATTTCCGGCATCATCGGCCAGGCCAGCCTGTTCGCCCACCAGGTCGGCCATTACGACCCTCGCTACACCGACGAACTGACGCCCGAGCTGCACCGGTTGGGCGACCGTCCGGTCCAGATCCTGTGGGGGGCGGAGGATGCCTGGCAAACAACCAATTGGGCGGAAAAGCTGCATGCCGCCATCCCGGGATCCGCCCTCCACATCATCCCTGATTGCGGCCACTTCGCCATGGAGGACCGGCCGGAAGAAATCGCCAGATTGATTGTCAGCTTCCTGCGCGAAGGTTCAGGCGCAAACGCCAGTCCCGCCGCGGGCCGCGCGTGAGCGGGTCGCCGCGACCTCCACGGCATTAACCATTCCCTAAACAGCGGCGGTTAGTCTTTCCACAGGGATATGATCTGTGGAGGGATGAGCGGTTTCCTGCTACATGCAGTATCGGGCAGCGGGGGCCGATCGACAGGCATTATGAAGAATCGCGACTACGAACGGATTCTTATCCTTGCAGCGGCCTATTTCGCCGCTGGCTATATCGGTCTGAAATTTCCCTATTTCGAAAGCACGGTCACCCTGATCTGGCCGCCTACCGGCATCGCCCTCGCGGCGTTGCTGTGCTGGGGCATGCGGGTCTGGCCCGGCGTCGCTATGGGCGCGTTCGCGGTGAATCTGACCACCGGCGTTCCACTGGAAACGGTCATCCTGATCAGCATCGGCAACACGCTGTGCGGCGCGACCGGTGCGTATCTCATCAGAGAGTTCTCAGCCGGCCGACACCTGAATTCCCTGAAATCCCTTGCCCTGTTCCTGGTGTTCGGGGTTGCGGCCAGCCCGCTTGTCAGTTCGTTGAACGGTGCGGCTACCATCAGCCTGACCCTGAGTGGCGACTGGTCGGGATTCCGGGACGTCTGGTGGGGGTGGTGGGTCGGCGATCTGATGGGCGTCCTGCTGTTTGCGCCCCCCTTGCTGCAGATTGCGAAGCAACCCTGGAAGGGGAAACCGCTCCATTGGCACGCGGAGCTGATGCTGCTCGCCCTCGGCGCCATCGCCCTGTCCGGTCTGGTCCACAGCACCGACATCCTCGCGCGGCAGGAATTCCTGTTCATCTTCGTGTCGGTTCCCTTCGCCCTGTGGGGGGCGCTGCGGTTTGGTGTTCTGGGCGCCGCCATCGTGAACTTGTGCGTCTCGACCGTCGCCATCGCGTTCCTGACCGTCGGCGCCAGTTTCTTTCTGCAGGGCGACCAGCAGGACAACCTGGTCAGATTCTACGGCTATTTCAGCGTCGTGGGCTGCGGCGGCCTGATCCTGGCGGGCGCGATCGAATCCCTGATGGCGCGTCAGGGAGCCGAGGCCGGCGACATTGTCTCCCGCAGGCTGACGCGGTTGCGCATTGCCTTCGCGATCACCGCCGGTGCCTTCGGTCTGGCCTTATCGATCGCCGCGGCAACGGTCACCCATGATCAACTGAATCGCACGACGCAGCTTGAATTTGAGCGGTTCGTGTTGTCATTCGAATCCAACCTTCGACTCACCCTGGAGGATTCGGTCGACCCGCTTTTCGCCATCAAATCGCTCTTCGAGAACCAGGACGACATGTCCAGCGAGACTTTCGACGCGATGGTCACGCCCTGGCTGTCGCGCAATGACACGCTTCTGGCTCTGGAATGGCTTCCCTCGGTCAGCAGCGCGGACAGGACGGCTTTCACCGCCGAAGTGCGAAGCGCGGAACGGCCGGATTTCGACATCCGGGAGAGACGTGAGGGGGCGCTGGTATCCGCCGCAGAGCGCCCGACCTATTATCCCGTTCGGTACGTGGTACCGCTGCGCGGTAACGAGGCGGTCGTCGGGTTCGACCTGGCATCCAGCCCCGAACGGTACGATGCCTTGCAGGCGGCCATCGCCTATGGCGATGCCGCCATGACCGAACCGATTCAGCTGGTGCAGGACGGCGGAACCAGGCTTGGCGTCCTGGTGATGCTGCCCGCCTACGGAGGCGATCTCGATCAGGTATTGGGGTTTGCCCTGGGGGTCTATCGTCTGGACGACCTCCTGAAGACCGTCCACCGGCGATCCGCCATTCCTGACGACGTCGCGATCCATGTCGTGGATGCGGGAGCGTCCGATGATCGCGCACAGATCTACTCCAGCACCGGGCTTGCGCCGAACCAGATCCGTCGCACCGCGGATCGGGTTGCTGAATCAGGCGGCGGCGCGACCGGGGAGCTATCCTTCGGGGCGCGGCGCTGGACCATCGTTGCGGAGCCGAACGCCGGATCCTTCAATCTGATCTGGCATTGGGAGCCCTGGGCGGTCCTGGTTTTCGGCAGCATTCTGAGCGGAATACTGGCCTTCTACCTGCTGTCGCTGACACGCACCGAGGCACAGATCGCGCGTCTGGTCGAAGAGCGCACCCAACTGCTGGAATCGACCAAGCGGGAAGCCGAGGAGGCGATGCGCCAGGCCAAGCTTGCGAGCCGGGCCAAGTCGGAATTTCTGGCCCATATGAGCCATGAGTTGCGCTCGCCCCTGAATGCAATCCTCGGATATGCGGATCTCCTCCTGAAGGGCCCGCCTCTGCACGAGGACCCGAAACGAACCCGGACCCATGTCGAGACGATCATGAGTTCGGGCCGTCATCTCCTCTCTCTGATCGGCGACATTCTCGACCTGTCAAAGATCGAGGCCGGTCAGATGTCGCTGGAGCGCATCGCCTTCGACCTGCGTCAGGTGATCGATGAACTGGTGTCCATCATGGCGCTTCCCGCCGATGAAAGGAACAACACCCTGAGGCTCGAGGTTCCGGACAACCTGCATCGCTGGGTCACCGGGGACCCGGTGCGCGTGCGTCAGGTCCTGATGAACTTCCTGTCGAATTCCGTGAAGTTCACCGACAACGGCACGACCGAGGTCCGGATCGCCCGCAAGAGCGAAGATGATCGCGAGATGCGCCTGCGCTTCTCGATCGTCGATGACGGAATCGGCATCCCTGCGGATAAACAAGCCGGAATCTTCGACGCCTTTTCCCAGGCCGATCTGTCGACGACGCGGCAATACGGCGGCAGCGGCCTCGGTCTCGCGATCAACAAGCAACTGGTCAAGGCGATGGGGGGCGAAATCGGCCTGTGGAGCAAGGAGGGGATCGGCAGTGAATTCTGGTTCGAGATCACGCTGCTCAAGGCCGAGCCGCAGGACCCGGAACAGGAGGCCGAAGACGAGGAAGAGCTGGACGTTCCGCCCATGTCTCTGCTGGTCGTCGAGGACATCGAGGTCAACCGCATCATGGCACAGATGATGCTGGAAAATGCCGGCCATCGCGTCGCGACCGCCGAAAACGGGGCGGTGGCTGTCGAGCAGGTCGAGAAGGATCAATTCGACGCCGTGCTGATGGATGTTCACATGCCGGTCATGGACGGGCTGGCCGCGACGGCTGCGATACGCCAGCTGGAAGACCCGGTCCGGCGCGCCGTCCCGATCATCGCCCTAACCGCCGACATCGCCAGTTCCAACATTCAGACCTGCCTCGATGCGGGTATGAACCATTACTGCCCCAAGCCCTTCAACATGAAAGCCCTGTCGAAAATCCTGCGCAATCTGGACAAGGCGGATAGCACGATCGATACGGCCCGGGTTACCGTTGATGTGCCTGACCCGAAGCCGGTCGCAAAGCCGGTTCCGGAACCTGTGGCGGATGCGGAACTGCCCCTGGTCGACCTGCCGCGATTCAACGAAGTCATGGCAGGTTCGGACGCACTCCTGACCATGTTTGCCCGGAAATCGCGCGAGATCATGGCCGAGATCGATGCGTCCCAAGGGGGCAACGGGGCCGAGTTTCCGGCGCAGGCGGTTCACTCCCTCAAAGGAATGTCAGCCAATATGGGATTCGCGCGACTGGCCGGCGCCTGCGCCGATCTGGAGGTGCGGGCAAAGGACCCCGCCGCCGACCCGGAACGGATTGCGAAAGACTTGACCGATCTGGGCCGGGTTCTGAAGAAAACTGTTCTGGCCGCGAAAGGCGCCATCGAAGACCGTTCGGCGGCGCCCTGACCTCTTCTAAAGCCGCAGTTTCTCGTTTCCGGCATCATAAACCGGATCGGCGAGAACCTTTGCCTTGCGGGCCTCCCCCAGAAGCCAGCAGGTCATTTCCGTTCCAGGCGCGGCATAGTCCGGCTGGACATAGGCGAAAGCGAGGCTCTTGCCGGTTCGGTGACCGTATCCGCCGGACGTGGTCAGACCGATCACCGTCTCCCCGACGGTAATCGCTTCCCCGCCGGTCGTATCGTTGTCGCCCGTTTCCAGTTCCAGATAGA
The DNA here is from genome assembly GCA_033344895.1 of Alphaproteobacteria bacterium. Classification (NCBI taxonomy): domain Bacteria; kingdom Pseudomonadati; phylum Pseudomonadota; class Alphaproteobacteria; species Alphaproteobacteria bacterium. The sequence continues at coordinate 1,925,638 of JAWPMN010000001.1, read as the reverse complement.
CGATCTTACCCTGGGCGCCGTCCTGCTTGCGCTGAAGCACCGCGGCCTTGCCGATGAAATCCTTGTCCAGCTTCACGAAGCGTTCGATATCCGCCTCGACCGGGGTGATCTCGTTGGTCAGTTCGGATCCCCAGCCCTTGTAACCCTTCTCCATGCGCATGGCGTTGACCGCATAAGTGCCGAAATGACCGATCCCGTCAGCCTGGCCCGCTGCCATCAGGGCCTCGTATACCGCCGGCATGCCCGCCATCGGGCAGTGCAGTTCCCAGCCCAACTCTCCGATATAGTTGACCCGCAGGGCCCGGACCGGAACACCGGCAATCTCGATCTCCTGCGCGGTCAGCCAGCGGAACCCGGCATTCGACAAATCCGCGTCGGTGACCCGCGCCAGCACGTCGCGCGATTTCGGCCCCGCAATGACCAGATTGCCGTAATCATCCGAAATGTTGGTGACGCTCACATCCTCGCCCGGCGCGACATGCTGGGTCAGCCAGTCCATATCGCGCACCTCCGCGGCGGCGGCGGACAGAACATAGTAGCGATCGTCGGCCAGCCGCGTCACCGTCGCCTCGCCCTCGATCACGCCATCGTCGTTCAGTATATGGGCCAGCGCGATCCCCCCGGTCTTGCGCGGCATGCGGTTGGCGAAGACGCGGTCCAGCATTGCGCCCGCGTCCCGGCCGGTGACATCGAACTTCGCAAAGGACGACAGATCGGCCAGCGCCACGCCTTCCGAAACCAGCCGGCACTCGGCCGCAACCGCGTCAAAGGCGTTGTTGTGGCGGAACCCGGCCTCTTCCTCCGTGCCGTCGGCGGAATAGTATTTCACCCGCTCCCAGCCGGAGGCGGTGGTGTAGAGGCCGCCAGCCCGTTTCAGCGTGTCGTAAAGCGACGACTTCCGTTTGCCCCGTCCCGCCGGACGTTCCTCGCCGGGCAGGTGCAGGATGTACATATGCTCGTAATCCTCGATCGACCGGGCACGGACATAATCTGCATCGGCCCACCGTCCGAAGCGGCGCGGGTCGAGCCCCGCCATGTTGATCTCGCTCTCGCCATGGACGATCCACTGCGCCAGATACTTGCCGCAACCGGCGCCCTGGGCGATCCCGATGGAAGAGCCGCAGCATTGCCAGAAATTGCGCAATCCACCGGTCGGCCCCAACAGTGGATTGGCATCCGGCGTATGCGGAATGGCGCCATGGACGACGCGCTTGATGCCGCTTTCGGCCCAGATGCCCATCCGCTCCAGGGTCCGTTCGATCCATGGGCTGATGCGGTCCAGCTCGTCGGTGAACAGTTCGTTCTCGCTTTCCCATTCGGGATGGCCGCCGCGATCGGCCCAGGCTTCCTCGGCTCCTTCCGTCTCGTAGATGCCGATCAGGCCTGACTTCTGCTCCTGCCGGTAATAGGCGGACGGATAGGGGTCGCGCATCACCGGCATTTCCGTATCCGATTCCAGGAATTCCCGGATCGGTTCGGTGACGATGTAGTGATGCTTCATATTCGTGATCGGCACGTCGGATCCGACCCACTGGTTGATCAGGCGGGCATAACAGCCGCCCGCATTGACGACATGCTCACAGGTCACGGTGCCCTTCTCGGTTACCACCTGCCATTCGCCGCTCGGCAATTGCTTCACGTCCAGCACGCGATTGTGACGTTCGATCTCCGCGCCCATGTCGCGCGCGCCCTTGGCCAGCGCGTTGCAGCAGCCGGCGGGATCCACATGACCGTCATCCAGGGTCCAGGCGGCGGCCAGCACCCCGGTCATATCGACATGCGGATTGATCTTCCGCGCCTCGTCCGGGCCGATGACCTGCATGCGGAATCCGATCAGCTTCGAAACCCCTTCAACCTTCTTGAAATAGTCCAGTTCCGCCTGATTGGTCGCGAACCGCAGCCCGCCACAGCCGTGCCAGGAGACATACTGCCCGGTCATCTCCTCCAGCCTGGGATAGAGCGTGTTCCCGTAATGATGGATCTTGGCCATGTTGTAATCGGCGATGAAACTGGGGCACTGCCCCGCCGCGTGCCAGGTGGAGCCGGAAGTCAGTTCGCCCTTTTCGATCAGCAGGCTGTCGGTCCAGCCCTCTTCCGCCAGATGATAAAGCAGGCCGCAGCCCATCATACCGCCGCCGATCACCACTACCCGCGCATGTTCCCGCATCGTCCGACTCGCCTCCACTTCCCGCCATGGGCTTATGATGCCCGGATGCTAGGAGATTGTGACGACGCCTGACAACAGTTGACGTCAACATCTCTAAGCCATTGATCTAATTTCTATATTCAAACCATCATGTGAGCTGGATTTACCAATGGGAAAACAGGTTTCATCCGCCGCGCCGAAACGGTTCGATCCTTGAAACCAGGCGCCGGAAGGCGCTTGGAAACCGGCCCACGATGCGGATAGAGTCTGCCCCTCAAGAACGGAATGCGCGGGGGAGACCATCATGAAATTCCGACCGACCTGCGGCGAGGCCATTGTCCGCCTGCTGGAAGATTATGGCGTCGACACGGTCTTCGGCATCCCGGGCGTCCACAATCTGGAGCTCTATCGCGGTTTTGCGGGCAGCAAGATCCGCCATGTCCTGCCCCGCCACGAACAGGGCGCCGGTTTCATGGCCGACGGCTATGCGCGGGTCACCGGCAGGCCCGGCGTCTGCTTCCTGATCACCGGCGCCGGCGTAACAAATTGCGCGACCCCAATGGGCCAGGCCTTCAGCGACAGTGTACCGTTGCTGGTGGTCAGCAGCGAAAATCCGCGTGACACCCTGGGCAAGGGCTATGGCTGCCTGCACGAGATCACGGATCAGGCGGCGGTAACCCGTCCGCTCTGCGCCTTTTCCGAGACACCCCGCGATCCCGAAGAAATCCCCGCGCTGGTCGAAAGGACCTTCAACGTCTTTGAATCCGCGCGTCCGCGCCCGGTTCATCTGTCGCTGCCGCTGGATATGCTGGCGGAGCGCACGCGGGACGATTGGCAGCCGCGCCGGCTTGCCGTCAAACCGGGCCCGGACCCGGAAAATATCGAGGAGGCCGCGACCCTGCTGTCCGAAGCGGCGCGCCCGTTGATCCTGGTCGGCGGCGGCGCGCGGGGCGCGGCGATCGAAATCACCCGCCTGGCGGAACGGCTGGACAGCCCCGTGGTCGGAACCGTCGCGGGCAAAGATGTCCTGCCGTCCAATCATCCGCTGTTCCTGGGCGGCCTGATGCTGTCCTCGATCGGCGAGCAGATCATCGCCGATGCCGACGTGGTCCTGGCCATCGGCACGGAACTGTCCGGCAACGACACCTATAACGACCAGTTCTCCCTGCCGGGGAAACTGATCCGTATCGACATCGACCCGTCGGAATTCGATCAGCGTTATCGAACCGCTGTTGCGATCCGGGCCGACGCGGGATTGGCGGCGGAGGCGCTGCTGAATGCGCTAGGACCGATGGCGGACGAGCGGGACGGCGCCGAACGGGCGGATTCCTACCGCAATGCCGATTTCTACGGTTTCCTGCCGGACCTGGAGCCCCGCCATATCACCGTGCTCAAACAGATCGAAGCGGCCCTGCCGGATGACGGCATCGTGGTCGGCGACATGACACAGGTGATTTACACCGCCATCGCCAAAATGACCCTGCCGCCGCGGGGACGATTTCTCTACCCCTCCGGCTACGGTACGCTGGGCTATGCCCTGCCCGCCGCGACGGGGGCCAAGATCGGCGCACCGGACCGCGCCGTGCTGGCCGTCGCGGGGGATAGCGGCTTCCTCTATACCGCGCCGGAAATGGCGGTCGCCGCGGAACTGGGCCTGAACCTCGTCGCCCTGGTCTGGAACAACCGTGCCCTGGGCCAGATCCGCGACGACATGGTGAACCGTGGTATCCAGACCGTCGGCGTCACGCCCGAGCCGCCGGATTTCGAAGCACTCGCCAAGGCCTTCCGCTGGTCCTATTCCCGCCCGGCCGCCGCGGAGAACATCGGCGCAGCCCTGAAAGAGGCCTTCGCGGCAAAAGGCCCGACGCTGGTCGAGGTTCAGGACGGGATACCGGGCCTCCCGGTCTGACCGACTCCCGTCCACCACAACGCGGTTTCATGAAGGTTCCTGCTTTCGCAGGAACATCAAGCCGGATTGCGGGGGGCGGACCAGGCGTCTCTGAATTCCCGGGCTTGCAAGAAAAGCCCAGATGAACGATATACCGCAGCAGGAAGGTCGGCGGCGGACGGGCGCCTCGCCAACCCGGTCAGGTCCGGAAGGAAGCAGCCGTAACGAGATTTCCGCCCGGGTCGCTTAACGTCGGCCTTCCGCCTTCCTCTCGCATCCCCAGAATCCGATCATCCGGCCTTCGGCACCGTCGCGGCGAAGCTAGGATAGGTCATGGCATTTTCCAGGACGCCCGACACATTCGCGTGCTTGCGCAGGACACGCGCCCCGGCCGGCAGCCGCTTCATGTAGTACAGGATCGGCCACAGGAAGAAATCGGCGGTCATCGGCGTGGCGCCCAGAAAATAGTTCTTTGCCGCGAATGCCTTGTCCAGAACGCCCAAGGCGTGATCGGCATCCTCCGAGGCGCGCTTCAGCTTTTCGGCATCCGGCTTCGTTCCGTTCATCCGGGCAATCACGCTCGGCAGGACAAGCCGCCGGATGACCGCCCGGTCGACATAGGACGCCACGACGCTGATCCACTGGTCGTTCAATGCCGATTCATACGGGTCTTCCGGCATGCATTTGCGGCCGCCGAAGACCGTGTCGATGTAGCGGCAGATCGCCGTCATCTCGAAGATTCGCTTTCCGTCATGTTCCAGGATCGGGATCTTCCGAAACGGATGCCGGTCGATATCGGGCGATGTGTGCATGTCCATCAGACCGGTCGCCCCCGCCATCGACAGATCGTACGGCACGCCCTTTTCCTGCAGCAGGATGCGGGTGGTCCAGACATAGGAGCTTTCCGGAATACCGAACAGGCGCAAGGTCATCTGATCCTCCTGGAACGCGGCAGACATGATGGGACTCGCATCATCTGATCCCAGATCATAATATGTTCAACATCATATTTTGGAGACGGCCCATGCCCTACGCCCCCGAACACCGACAACGCACCCGAAAGCGCATCCTGCATGCGGCCCGGCGCGAGATGAACCGGAAGGGCTATGGCGAGGCGAGCATCGATTCGATCATGGCGGAGGCCGGGCTGACGCGCGGCGGCTTTTACGGCCATTTCAAGGGCAAGGAGGACCTGTTCATCGAGGTTCTGGCCGATCTGGCGGACTCGCCGGTGGATATGACCCGCCGGATACCGTTTACCGGACTGGAGAATTTCGTCGACCGTTACCTGTCGACCGCCCATCGCGACCAGGTCGAGGACGGCTGCTCCGTGCCGCCGCTGTCGCCGGAAATTGCCCGGTCCGGGGACAAGGTGCGCGCCGCATTTTCGGACTTCATCGCCACCATTTCAGACCGCCTGGGCACCCTGATCGATGAGGGTGACAACGATTTGAACGAAGGGACGGCGGCGGACCGTGCCCTGTCCGCGCTGACCGCCTGCGTGGGTGGATTGGTGCTGAGCCGCGCCGTCGGCGACCCGGCCCTGTCGGACCGGATTCTTGCGGCTGCAAGACGCGCGGCAGTACGTGGCAGCACGCCGGGCTGACGGTATCGCGAACTGACCGTACCCCGGTGTTTCGCGGTTGTGCGGACGGGGCCGCCTTGCGAATATGGCGGCCATGACCGACGCGACCGACGATCCATCATACGACAGCGACGACAAGGCCGAAGGCCCGCCTCCGGGACCCGGTCTGGGTCTCGACGAGCCGGCTCAGCCGGCGGCGGCGAAGTCTGCGGCACCGTCCAGGAAGGACGGCGAGGCTTATCGCGTTCTGGCGCGGAAATACCGCCCGTCGAACTTTGCCGAACTGATCGGCCAGGAAGCCCTTGTCCGCACCCTGACCAATGCCATCGAGGCGGGGCGCATCGCCCAGGCCTTCATGCTGACCGGGGTGCGCGGCGTCGGCAAGACGACGACCGCGCGAATCGTCGCCAAGGCGCTGAACTGCGTGGGCCCGGATGGCACCGGCGGTCCGACGGTCAGCCCATGCGGCGTGTGTCAGCACTGCACGGCCATCGCCGGCGACCGCCATGTCGATGTCATCGAAATGGACGCCGCCAGCCGCACCGGGGTCGACGATATCCGCGAACTGATCGACGGGGTGCGCTATCGCCCGGTCTCGGCGCGTTACAAGGTCTACGTGCTCGACGAAGTGCACATGCTGTCGAAGAACGCGTTCAACGCGCTTCTGAAGACGCTGGAGGAACCGCCGGAGCATGTGAAATTCGTCTTTGCGACGACCGAAATCCGCAAGGTGCCCGTGACGGTCCTGTCCCGGTGTCAGCGCTTCGATCTGCGCCGTGTGCCGATCGATCAACTGGCGGCGCATTTCAAATCGGTGGCGGAACGCGAAGGCGTCGAGATCGAGGATGAGGCTCTGGGCATGGTGGCCCGGGCGGCGGACGGATCCGTCCGCGACGGATTGTCGATCCTGGATCAGGCCATCGCGCTGAGCGCCGGTACGGTGACGGGCGAGCGCGTCCGGGACATGCTGGGCCTCGCCGACCGCAGCCGGGTCTACGATCTCTTCGACGCCGCCATGAAGGGCGATGCACCGGGCGCGCTGGACCTGCTGGAGCAGCTTTACGGCGTCGGGGCGGACCCGGCAGTGGTGATCGAGGACCTGCTGGATGTCACGCATTTCCTGACCCGCGCGATCCTGGTGCCGGAGGCCCTGGACCGGCCGACGACGGCGGAGTTGGAGCGCACGCGCGGGCGCGAAATGGCCCAGGCCCTGTCGCTGCCCGTCCTGACCCGCGCCTGGCAGATGTTGCTGAAGGGGCTGGGCGAGGTGCGGGCCGCACCGTCACCGATCCAGGCGGCGGAAATGGTGGTCATTCGCCTGATCCACCTGGCGGACATGCCGACACCCGGCGATCTGATCGAGAAACTGAAGGATTTTCAGCCCGGCAGCGGCAGTGCCGGACCGGCCCCGGGCGGCGGTGGGGGTGGCGGCGGTGGTGGTGGGGCCCAGGCCTCGGCCATGCCCGGACCAACCCTCATTCGCGGCGGTGCCCAGCCGCAGCAGGCGGTGGAAACCGCCTATCACGCCGCGCCGCAAGCCGATCCGGCGGTCCTGAACGCGCCGAAAAGCTTCCTGGAGATCGTCGCGCTGTTCGAGGAAAAGCGCGAGCCGCGCCTGGCCACCCATCTGAAGCGTGACGTGCATCCCGTGCGCGTCGAGCCGGGCCGGTTGGAGTTCCGGCCGGGCCGCAATGCGCCGCGTGATCTGCATGGCGAACTGGGCAAGAAACTGTCCGACCTGACCGGCCTGCGCTGGATCGTCTCGATTTCCAACGAGGAAGGCGCCCCGACCCTGGCGGAGCAGGAAGCCCAGGCAGAGCAGGACCGGCGCAGCCAGGCCGAGAAGGACCCGTTGATCCAGGCGGTTAAAAAAGCCTTCCCCGGCGCCCAGATAACCCGTGTGACCGGCAATGAACCGGACCCGGCCGATCTGGCGGCCGAGGCCGCGGCAATGCCCGACGACGGCATGCCGATCGCGATGGACCCGGACGAGTATCCGGACGAGGAAGACGATCTGTAACCCAAGCGGGAAGCCATTCCCCAAGCAGAGGCAAGGAGCGATACCGCGATGAAGAATCTCGGTGCCATGATGAAGCAGGCCCAGGAAATGCAGACGCGCATGCAGGAGATGCAGGCGCAGATGGAGGATCTGGAAATTGAAGGCGGTTCCGGCGGAGGCCTGATCACCGTCACCGTCACCGGCAAGGGCGAAGTGCGCCGCCTGGCGATCGACCCGAGCCTGATCGTGCCGGAGGACAAGGAAGTTCTGGAAGACCTGATCGTCGCCGCGATCAACGACGCCAAAGCCAAGGCCGACGAAAAGATGCGCGAGGAAACCCAGAAGCTGATGGGTGGCATTCAGCTTCCGCCGGGCATGAAACTGCCGTTCTGATCTCCGCGTCCCCTGAGGGAGTCGCGTGGAAACAACGGAGATTCCTGCCTTCGCAGGAATGCGACAGTGAGGGGGCGATACCGATCCGGCGCCCCATCCCCGTGCTCCTGCGAAAGCAGGAGCCTTCATGGGGTAGGCGCCGGCGACAGGATAACGAAGATTCCTGCAGCCGCAGGACCGGGGTGAGACTTTATCCATGCAGGAAATCGAACGGGTCATCCAACTGCTCGCCCGCCTTCCGGGGCTGGGGCCGCGTTCCGCCCGCCGCGCCGCGCTTCTGCTGATCCGGCGCAAGGAAAGCCTGATGCAGCCGCTGGCCATGGCACTGGCGGAGGCCGCGGAGAAGATCCGGACCTGCCGGAGCTGCGGCAATCTGGATACGGCGGAGACCTGTTCGATCTGCCGCGACCCGGTTCGCGACGACGGGACGATCTGTGTCGTGGAACAGGTCGCGGACCTCTGGGCGCTGGAACGGACCGGCATTTTCCGCGGTCGCTATCACGTCCTGGGCGGTGTCCTGTCAGCCATTGACGGAGTCGGCCCGGAGGACCTCAATATCGCCACATTGCTGGATAGAGTGGGACCCGACAGATCGGTGACCGAAGTGATCCTGGCCATGAACCTGACCGTCGACGGGCAGACCACCGCCCATTACATCACCGAACGCCTGGAGCCGTCCGGCGTGAAGGTCAGCCGCCTGGCGCATGGTGTGCCGGTCGGCGGCGAGCTGGATTATCTGGATGACGGCACCCTGGCCACGGCCCTGAAATCGCGGCAGTCGGTCGGCACTCTGTAACAGTCGGACCCGAGGGAACGGATCACCTTGAAGAAGAAACTCTACTTCCTGGCCCAGATGGGGGCTCCGGGCCGGTACGATCCGGCGGTTTTCGCCAATCAGCCGGGCGGCGACAACGAGATTCACTGGTTCGAGCGTATGCTGGCGGATCTGAACCTGTCCGACCGCATTGCATTCGAGGGGCGCCGCATCTGCTATGGCGAACCGCTGCCGGATCCGGACGACGCCGACGCCATCGTTGTCGGCGGCAGTTTCCATTCCGTTCATGACAAACTGCCCTGGCAGATCGATTTGAAGAACTGGCTGACCGACCTGCGGCAAAGGGAAAACGGCCCGCCGGTCTTCGGCATATGCGGTGGTCACCAGATCATGGCCGTCGTGCATGGCGCGCCGGTCGAGATGCTGGCGGACGGCGCACGGGTCGGGACCTATCCGATCTCGCTGACCGATGCCGGGCGTTACAGCCCGCTGTTCGACGGAGTCGTGCCGCGCTTTCATTTCGGCAACGAGGAACATGTGCCCGTCATCCCCGCCGGCGCGGAGGTCCTGGCGACCGTTCCCGGCATGCCGGCCTGCGCCCTGGATTTCGGTCGCAACTGGATGTCGGTTCAGTTTCACCCGGAAGCGACGGCGGGCTGCATGACGGAATCCTGGGGCCCCAAGGCCCGGGAAATCGCCGATCACTATGCCCCGACGCCGGATTCACCGCTGCTGATATCAAATTTCCTGAAAGCCACGGGAGTATTGTGACGTGCCGCTGAAACACGGACTGCTGGCCGCCGCCCTGACCGTTTCCGCCGCGACGGGCGCTTACGCGCAGTCGGTTGCCGAGCCGGCGCCGGGCGCCGCGATTTCGGTCTATGCCGACGGCCTGTCGGTGATCCGCGAATCCCGCGCGGCAGACGTCCCTGCCGCCGGTGCCGGCATATCCCTGCCCGGCCTGCCGCAATCGCTCGACTGGTCGACACTGTCGGTTTCCATCGGCGGCACCCCGGCTGACAGCATTCACATCCGCCAGGACGACCTGTCACCGCAAAGCCTGCTGCGCCGGTCGATCGGCCGGGAGATCACCTGGCTGGTACCTGCGGGCGACAGCGGCGCGGAACGCGAGATTCGCGGCACCCTGGTCAACGTCGACGGCGGCATCGTCCTGAAGGTCGGCGACCGCTTCGAGGCAATGCCAGATGGCCGCCTGGCCCTGAAGGAATTGCCCGCCGGCATGACCGGCGGCCTGGAAGTGACGGCCGTGTCCGGTGCCACGGCGGGAAACCATCCCGTCTCGCTGGGCTATGTCGCGCCCAACCTCGCCTGGTCCGCCGATTACGAGGCGGTGCTGCTGCCCGACGAATCGGGGCTGGTGCTCAGCGGACAGTATCAGATCACCAACGGCACCGATGCCGGGTTCCAGGAAGCCGCGATCCGGCTCGTCGCCGGCGAAACGAACCGTGCCCAGGGCGGCCCGCGTCCGGAAATGATGGCCATGGCCACGATGGACAGCGCCGCATCGATGAAGTCCGCGCCGCGCGCCGCACCGCCGCAGCCGGCCAGTCTTGGCGACGTCCATGTCTATGACATTGACGGCCGCGTCGATCTGCCGGCGGGGGAGACGGTCCGTCGTGTGCTGCTGGCTCCGGTCGCTGTCCCGGCAGAGAAGATTTATCGCCTGTCCGGATCGGGGCTGGTGCATCCGGGCCAACCGATGCGGCTGCAGGACGGCCTGCGGCCCGAGGTCAACATCCGCTTCGAGAACGCCGAGGATGGACCGCTGGCGAAGATTCTGCCCGCCGGTCCGGTCCGCGTCTATGGCGCATTGGCCGAGGATTCGGAAGCTTCTCCGCGCGTCATCCTGGGTGAGGACCGGCTGTCCCATCTGCCGGTCGGCGGCGACGCGGAACTGCGTCTGGGCCGGGCCTTCGATGTCACGGCCGAGCGGCAGGTCGTCGATTACGAGACCACCGGTGTTGCGGAGCACCGCCACCTGCATCCCTATCGTGCCACCCATGAGATCACGCTGAAGAACGGCCGCGACGAGGCGGTGACGGTGGAGATGACCGAACATCTGTCGGCACAGAGCTGGGAGATCACGGACGCCAGTCTGACGCCCGAATCGCGCGATGCCGGCAGCGCCGTCTGGAACATCACCATTCCGGCAAAGGGTGAAACGGTGCTGCGCTATACCGTGCGGGTTCAACCGTAAGACCGCCTTTCGGCTCTTTTCGCGAGGGACCTGGACAATTAGTCTCGGCGCCATGACCAGCGGGACCGAAAATGCCCAAGTGACGCCGATGATGGCTCAGTATCTGAGCATCAAGGAAGCGCATCCGGATTGCCTTCTGTTTTACCGGATGGGCGATTTCTATGAATTGTTCTTCGACGACGCCAAGCAGGCGGCGGCATCGCTCGACATCGCGCTGACCAAGCGCGGCCAGCATCTGGGCGAGGCCATCCCGATGTGCGGTGTGCCGGTTCATGCGGCCGAAACCTATCTGTCGCGCCTGATCAAGAAAGGCCACCGGGTCGCCGTCTGCGAACAGACGGAAGACCCCGCCGAAGCCAAGAAGCGCGGGTCGAAATCCGTTGTCCGGCGTGAGATTGTCCGGGTCGTGACCCCGGGCACCCTGACCGAGGACACGCTGCTGGACGCGCGGTCGCACAATTATCTGGCGGCCCTGGCCCGCACCGGGGCCGACGGCTATGCCCTCGCCTGGTGCGACATGTCGACCGGCCAGCTGCTGTGCCAGCCGGTCACGGCGGCCGGCCTGGCCTCCGCCCTGTCCCGCATTGCGCCGGGCGAACTGGTCCTGGGTCAGAAACTGGTTGCCGAGGACAGTCGGTTCTACGAACTGTTCCGGGAATGGCAGGACCGCCTGACCCCGCTGCCGGACAGCCGATTCGATTCCGCCAATGCGGAACGGCGGCTGAAAGACGCTTTCGGTGTCGCGGCGCTGGACGCGTTCGGGGATTTCGACCGGGCGGAACTGGCTGCGCTGGGGGCGCTGGTCGAATATCTGGAACTGACCCAGGTCGGCAAGTTGCCGCGCCTGGAGCCGCCCCAGCGCCTGTCTGTCGGCGCGCTGATGGAGATCGATCCGGCGACCCGCCGCAATCTGGAAATCACCCGCACCCTGACCGGCGAGCGCACCGGCAGCCTGCTTTCCGCCGTCGACCGCACGGTGACAGGGCCCGGTGCACGCCTGCTTGCCAGTCGCCTGTCCGCGCCGTTGACCGATCCCATCGCCATCGGCGATCGGCATGACGCTGTTTCCTGGTTCCTGGAGCGTGCCGACCTGCGCGGCGATCTGCGTGAATCGCTGAAGGGGGCACCGGATCTGGAGCGGGCGCTCGGCCGTCTGACCATCGGACGCGGTGGGCCGCGCGATCTGGTCGCGCTGCGCACCGGTCTGGCGCTGACCGCGACATTGAAAACGATCCTGGCAGCCGACGATCCGGTGACGGAAATCGCCCGTGCCCTGGAGGATCTGGGCAATCACGACATCCTGGTCGAACGCTATACCCGCGCCCTGAAGGAAGAGGTGCCGCCCGTTGCCCGCGACGGCGGATTCGTCGCGCCCGGTTATGCGCCGGAACTGGACGAGCAGGTCACCCTGCGCGAGGAAGGTCGCCGCCTGATCGCCGATCTGGAGGCACGCTACCGCCAGGATACCGGCGTCGACGGGCTGAAGGTCAAGTACAACAATGTGCTGGGCTGGTTCGTCGAGGTCACAGCCAAGAATATGGAAAAGATCGGCGAGCCCTTCATTCACCGTCAGACCATGGCCAACGCGGTCCGCTATACGACGGTCGAACTGAACGAACTGGCGCGCAGGATCTCCGAAGCCGGCGACCGGGCCCAGGCCATCGAACTGGAAATCTTCGACGATCTGGTCGAAGAGGCACGGCAACGGGCGCGTGAGATCGGGCTGGCGGCGCGGGCCCTGGCGGCACTGGACCTCTATGCCGCCGCCGCCGACCTGGCCGATGCACGCGATTACCGCCGCCCCCAGGTCGACGCTTCCCTGTCCTTCGAGATCGAGGGCGGGCGTCACCCGGTGGTCGAAGCGGCCCTGGCCGCCCAGGCCGACGGGCAGAGCTTCGTCGCCAATGACTGCGATCTGGGCCGCGACAACCGGTTGTGGCTCGTCACCGGCCCGAACATGGCCGGTAAATCGACCTTCCTACGTCAGAACGCCCTGATCGCGATCCTGGCCCAGGCCGGGCTCTTCGTTCCGGCACGAAAGGCCCATATCGGCGCGGTCGACCGCCTGTTCAGCCGGGTCGGGGCGGCGGACGATCTGGCGCGCGGCCGGTCGACCTTCATGGTGGAGATGGTCGAGACCGCGACCATCTTGAATCAGGCGACCGACCGGTCGCTGGTCATTCTGGACGAGATCGGGCGCGGCACCGCGACCTTCGACGGGTTGTCCATCGCCTGGGCCTGCGTCGAGCATCTGCACGAGGCCGCCAAATCCCGCGCCCTGTTCGCGACCCATTATCACGAATTGACGGCGCTGGCGGAGCGGCTGCCCGCGCTCAGCCCGCATTGCATGCGGGTCAAGGAATGGGAGGGCCAGGTCGTCTTCCTGCACGAGGTCGCGGCCGGCGCCGCCGACCGATCCTACGGCATCCATGTCGCCAAGCTGGCCGGCCTGCCGCCCGCTGTGGTCACCCGCGCCGAAGAGGTCCTGCACGCCCTGGAAAAGGGTGAGCAATCCGGCGCCGTCACCCGTCTGGTCGACGATCTGCCCCTGTTCCGCGCCATGAGCCAACCGGTCCAGCCAATCGCCAGGGAAACCGGTCCAAGCGAGGTCGAGAAGGCCCTGGCCGCCATCAACCCGGACGACCTGACCCCGCGCGAGGCGTTGGATGCGCTCTATCGTCTGCGGGACCTGCTGCAGGATGGCTGAGGCCCGCCCTGTCAACCTCGCCCTGCAGGGCGGCGGCGCGCATGGGGCGTTTACCTGGGGCGTTCTCGACTATCTGCTGGAACACGGGCTGATCCGCATCGACGCGATCAGCGGCACGTCGGCCGGGGCGATGAACGCGGTCGTTCTGGCCTCCGGCTATGAAGCGGGCGGCGCCGACGGCGCGCGGCAGGCCCTCGCGGATTTCTGGGAAGGCGTTGCCGATGTCGGCCGCTGGTCGCCGATCCAGCGCACCTTGATCGACGTCTTCATGGGGCAGTGGAGCCTGGAGAATTCGCCCGGCTATCTGATGATGGATCTGCTGGGGCGGATCGCGTCGCCCTATGACACCAATCCGCTGAACATCAATCCGCTGCGCCCGCTGCTGGAAGAGCATGTCGATTTCGACCGAGTCCGGCGCTGCAGCAAGATGCAGTTGTTCCTGTCGGCAACGAATGTCGAAACCGGCCGTGTCAAGGTCTTCACCGGGGCGCGGATCGACGCCGATGTCGTCCTGGCCTCCGCCTGTCTGCCGTTCCTGTTCCAGGCGGTGGAGATCGACGGCGCGCCCTATTGGGATGGCGGCTATATGGGCAATCCGGTCCTGTTCCCGTTCTTCAATGCCTGCGCCACGAATGACGTGGTGATCGTCCAGATCAACCCGATCGAGCGCAAGGGCGTGCCGCGCAGCGCCCGGGAAATCCTGGACCGGGTCAACGAGATCACCTTCAACGCCAGCCTGCTGCGCGAGTTCCGCGCCATCGATTTCGTCGGACGCATGCTGGAGGAGGGGCGGCTGGACCCGGCGCGCTACAATCAGGTCCGGGTTCATATCATCGGGGATGCCCGCCTGCAGGAACTGGGCGCGTCGTCGAAACTGAACACCGAATGGCGTTTCCTGCAGCATCTTCGCGATATCGGGCGGGACGCCGCCGAAATCTGGACCGAGCGGGATTTGCCTTTCGTCGGGAAACGCGCCACGGTGGATCTGCGTGCCATGTTCCAGGGCGCGCGGGACAGCGCCTTCGAAACCGACGAGACACGCGACACATGATTGGCCGATATCTGAAACGCCGCCGGGAGTTCGCTCACGAACGGGAAGAAGGCAAGGACGAGGAATTGCATCCCGTCGCCAAGGCTGCCTGGCAGGGCTATGCGGACTATCGCAAGGAAATGGACCGTCGGCGCCAGATCCCGGCATGGCGCGACCTGTCGATCAAGACAATGGCGACGATCGCTGCAGTCCTGGTCGCCCTGTTGATGGCCGCGGACTATATCGCCAATCTACTGGGGTGACGGCGCCGCGGGCGCGGGTCTAAACTGCGCCGCGACGACGTAACCCGCCGTAAACCGAACGTCGAACAGGGGAACCAATGATGTTACGACCGTTTCTGGCCGCCGCTGCGATGGTGGTCGCGCTCTCCACCGGGCAAACCGCGATGGCACAGGATTTCGCACCGTTCCTGGGTCACTGGAAAGGGTCCGGAATCTCCGAGACGGAGGACAGCATCTATTTCGCGGTCACCGTGCGCGACATGGATGTCGTCATCGAAAAGGTCAGCGAGACCTCGTTTCGGCTGAGTTGGACCACGATCACCCGGGAATCCGGTGATCCGGACAATCCCGACATCAAGAAAAGCAGCGCCACCCTGGTCTTTGACGCGACCGGGCAGCCCGGGGTGTATCGCACGGCCGAGACCGGCGACCCCCTGAAATCGGAGCCGGTCTGGTGGAGCCGCGTCGAGGGGGATTCGCTGTTCACCTACATGCTGCGCATCCGCGAAGACGGCACCTGGCAGGTTCAGAAATACACCCGCACGGTTTCCGGCCAGGGCATGACCCTGACCTATCAGCGGATCACCGACGGCACCTCCGAAAGACAGGTGCGCGGCCGGTTGGTGAAACACGCCCAGTAGGACAGTCAGTCCTGGAACCAGGCCCGCCAGGCTGGTGAATCCGCGACGATGCGTGCGATACGCTGGTGTCCCGCATCGTCCGGATGCACGCCGTCCCCTGCATCCATGCCGGCGTCCCAGTCCGAATCCTCCGCCAGCATGTCGTGCAGATCGACATACGGGACACCGAGATCGGCGGCGGTTTCCCGATACGCTAGGTTCAGCGCCGCCGTACGCTCCCGGTCGAAAGTGTAGCGTACACCCGGGCCCGGCTGGATGGACGGCGGACTGCGCCGCACCGGCGTCATGCCGATCCACAGTGTTGGCTTCCAGGCCGCGGCCTCCCCGATCATCGTCCTGGCCGCCGCGACGGATTCATCATGCGGCACCCGTACGCCATCGCCGTTAAAGTCAGCGCAATCGTTCAATCCGAACATGAAGACCAGGCGCCCGGCGACATGGTCCGGCAGGCGCGGTCCAACCTCCGCCCGCCAGCGTCGCGCGATGTCCAGGGACGTCTCGGCCCGTATGCCCAGATTGTAGCAACTGATGTCATGGCCGCGTCGGGTGGTTTCCTCGGCGCTGAGATAGGACGGCCAGCCCCGGCAGCCCGCGTCACCGGTCCCGACCGTCACGCTGTCTCCCAGGAAACAGATTCTCACCACCGTCATCGGCTTGCCCCTCCCCTCTCTTTCAATCGTTCCAGCAGGGCCGCGCGATCTTCCATGAAGTCGCCCAGGACCCAATCCTCCTCAATCCGCCGCAAGGTCTCGCCGATGGCCGGGCCCGGTGCCATGCCGACCCCCAGCGCATCGCGACCGGACAGGGGGAATTCGGGCGGTATCCAGTCGGATGCGGCGCGGATCAGATTGTCCCAACGCCGGTCCCCGTCCCGCGCCCGGTTCAATAATGCGCGATCCCGGGCCAGTTCCGTCCCCAGGCGATAGACCCACCGGCGTGCCGCGGCCGGATCGCCGGGCGGCTCCATCGCCGCGGCCATTGCGGCCAACCGATCCCGCTGTCGCCCCGAAAGCTTGAGCCGGTCAGCGACGGCCGCCATGCCGTCGGACCCGACCGGACACAGCACCGCGAGGCGACGCACGGCATCCGGCCGCGGTTCCAGGCGGCACATCTCCGACAATGCGGGTACCGCGCCTGCCTCGGGCAGCCAGTAATCCAGAAATCCGCCTTCGATCAGCCCAGTCATCGTTTCGGCCGGCGCGGCGGCTTCAAGAAGGCGCAGCAGTTCCTTGGCGACACGTTCCGCCGAAAGGTCGCGCAGGCGGTCACGGAAACGACGACAGGCCGCCAGCCCATCCACATCATGCGACGACAGCCCCAACTGGGCATGGAATCGGAAGAACCGCAGGATGCGCAGATAGTCCTCGCGAATCCGCTCCGCCGGAGCTCCGATGAACCGCAGCCGCCCATTGCGAAGATCGTCCAGACCACCGTGGTAGTCCGACAGATCGCCGTGCCGGTCCGCGTAAAGCGCATTCATGGTGAAGTCACGGCGCAGGGAATCCGCGCGCCAATCCTGCGTGAAACGCACGACGGCGCGCCGACCGTCGGTTTCGACATCGCATCGAAGGCTAGTGACCTCGACAGTCCGGCTGGTCAGGACGGCAGTCACGGTGCCGTGGTCGATGCCCGTCGGTACGGATTTGATGCCGGCATCGTCCAATGCCCTGACGACCCCCTCCGGCGCCGCATCGACGGCCAGGTCGACATCATCGCTGGCACGTCCCAGCAAGGCATCCCGAACGCATCCACCGACAAAACGGGCGGTGATGCCGGATGCCTGCAGGGTGTCGATCAGGCGCCGAACCTCGGGCTCAGAGAACCAGGGCTGGGCCTGCAACAGGCCGCGCGGCGACGCAGGCTCCGTCATCATCGTCCCCGTCATTACGGTCCCCGTCAGTCCGGATCAGCGGGTTCCGGAATCGGTTCGAAATGCCCCGGCACGATTTCCCCGTCGACGATCTTGGCCGGAACCCAGCGTCCTTCCGGCAGCGGGTCCTTCTGAAAGAACAGGAAGACCAGAGCTCCGATGGCCAGCGTGCTGCCGGAAATGATCAGTTTCGACCAGGGAAAGGTCTGCCACGCCTCAAGGGGTTTACCGGATTCCTCGCGATCCTTCTTGCGGGACTGAAACCAGAACCAGACATAGTAGCAAAGGAACGGTGTCAGAAACGGCACCAGGATTGTCAGTATGGTTCTAACCATTGGCCCCTCTCAGATCGACGGCGCGGTCCGGTTCCGGCTGTGCGGCGCAGTCGAGAATATCGACAAGGCTGACGATCATGCCGGCGGTCGCCCCCCAGATGTAATAGTCGCCGAAGGGCATTGCGTAGAAACTGCGTGCCACCCCGGAAACCTTGCGTGAATGCCGTTGATGATTGGCCCGGTCCAACAGAAAGGCGAGGGGAACCTCAAAGATTTCCTCGACCTCGAACGGTTCCGGGCGCGGCTGGATCGGCGGTTGCAGGGCGCCGACGATGGGCGTGACCCGATAACCGGTCCGGGTGACATAGGAAGCCAGCCGCCCCAGCACCCGAACCCGGTCGCGCGGGATTGCGATTTCCTCTTCCGTCTCACGCAGGGCGGTTTCGATATCGTCCCGGTCACCGGGGTCGCGTCGGCCACCTGGAAAGGCAATCTGACCGGCGTGATCCTTCATTTGCGAGTTGCGTTTTGTCAGGATCACCGACAAGCCTTCGTCGCGCGGCACCAGAGGGATCAGCACGGAAGCCGGGATCAAGGTCTCGCGCAGCGGCCGCATATCGGGGTTCAGGTCCGAATCGCCACGCTCCGACCCGGGGGTCGAAGCGTCGATCAGGCATTGCGCTATTCGATCCAGATCCATTCCGGAAATCTCTCCCGACAGGTTCATTCCTGGGTAACCCGGCCCAGCGAAAAGCGGACCCCGGCGCTGGCGACCGTCAGTTCGGTCGCATCGCCATGATCGACCGACTCGGCCCGTTCGACCAGATCGTAAAACACCGGCCGCGCGATCAGGGCCTCCAGGCCGTCCCTCACTTCTATATAGGGCGACGGCTCGCCGGTTTCCGCATCGACGGACACTCGGATCGGATGCTCGGCGCCCGCGGTGACCCAATAATCCAGATTGGTCCGGAACCGCAGCACCGATCCCTGATCCGGGTCGACCTCCGCGACCATCTCAACCGCGACGAACGGTGCGTCCTCAACCTGGATTCGGCCCTTCTCCGCCGGCGTGACCAGCCAGAAATCACCGTTCTCATCGCGTTGCAGCACCGTGGCGAACAGCTGGCACAGCTTCTGCCGGCGAATCGGATCGCCCCGATAGGTCCAGGTCCCGTCCCGGCGGATCGCGATGTCGAAATCCACATAGCGGTCCGGCCAGGGAAACCCGGCCAGACCTTCGCCAGATTTCATCAACTCCTTGAGACTTTTGCGTGCCGGGGCTTGTTTCGACATCAAGCAGCCATCATCCTCTTGAATAGTATCCGCCGTGCCGTTTCGAGGCCGGAGCCGAGATCTGAAATACGGTCCGACGCACGGCCGCAACTGTCAACGTCGCCCCGACGGCGGCTTACATCAAGGGAGAGGTCGACCGTGACACAGGATATGGAGCGGATGACAGGCGCCGCCAAGCAGGCATCGATTGAAGCGAGCGCCCAGGACCTTGCCGCCGAGATGGAACAGGTCGGGGAGAAGCTGGGCGCCGTGCGCGCGCAGATCCGTCAGGTCTTTTTCGGCCAGGATCGGGTGGTGGACGAAGTTCTGACCACGTTGCTGGCCGGCGGGCACGGATTGCTGGTCGGCGTGCCCGGCCTCGGCAAGACGCTGCTGGTCGAAACGCTCAGCAAGGTTCTGGGTCTCGATTCACGTCGGGTCCAGTTCACCCCGGACCTGATGCCGGCCGATATTCTTGGATCCGAAGTGCTGGAGGTCGACGATTCCGGAAAGCGCAGTTTCCGCTTCGTGCCGGGCCCGGTCTTCACGCAGCTTCTGATGGGCGACGAGATCAACCGCGCCAGCCCGCGCACGCAATCGGCGTTGCTGCAGGCGATGCAGGAAAATACCGTCACCGTCGCCGGTCACCCCCACGCGTTGCCGTCACCGTTTCACGTGCTGGCGACCCAGAACCCTATCGAGCAGGAAGGAACTTACCCGCTGCCGGAGGCGCAGCTGGACCGATTCCTCTGTCAGATCGACATTCACTACCCGGATCTCGGTTCCGAACGCGAAATCGTCTTGAAGACCACCGGGGTCACGCTGGCGGGGGTGACCGAAAAACTGACCGCGGCCGAACTCAGCCATGCGCAAACTCTGACCCGCCGGATACCGGTCGGCGAGGCCGTGGTCGACGCCATCCTGCGCCTGGTGCGCAACGGGCGGCCGGAGTCGACCGAGCTGGATATCGTTCGGGAACGCGTCTCCTGGGGGCCCGGGCCCCGGGCCAGCCAGGCGCTGATGCTGGCCTGCCGCGCCCGCGCCCTGCTGCAGGGCCGTCTGGCCCCGTCCAGCGACGACATCGCGGCCCTGGCCAAACCGGTCCTGCGCCATCGCATGGCACTGAGCTTTGCCGCCCGCGCGGAAGGGCACGATATCGATCGCACGATCGATAGTCTTGTGGAGGCCAGCGTCTGAGCCGATGAGCGCCGCCACCCCGCCCACCACCACGCCGAATACCGGTGATACTCCGGCCCGGGTCGCCCGGGCGGAGGCCCTTGGTGAAGGGCTGCCGCCGCTGCTGATCGCCGCGGAACGGGTTGCCGCCACGGTGGCGCAGGGCGTGCACGGCCGTCGCCGCATCGGCACGGGCGAGACCTTCTGGCAATATCGGCTTCACGGCACCCACGATTCCGCCCATGCCGTCGATTGGCGTCGGTCCGCGCGCTCCGACGATCTGTTCGTGCGCGAGACGGAATGGGAGGCCTCGCAAAGCGTCTGGATGTGGTCGGACCGCAGTCCGTCGATGCATTACCGATCCCGGAAATCCCGCCCGACCAAAGGGGACCGCGCCACGCTGCTGCTGCTGGCGACCGCGGCGGCACTGCTGCGCGGCGGGGAGCGTATCGGGCTCCTTGGGCATGACAAGCGGGCCAGCGGCGGCCGAACCGGCCTGAAGAGATTGGCGGAGCGCTATCTGGCGCTCGGCGACCTGGATGCCGCCTTTCCGGCATCGGTCGACCTGCCGAAACACAGTCAGGGTGTCCTGATCAGCGACTTTCTGGCGCCGATAGACGTCTGGGAACGGCGTTTCGCGGAGTTTTCGCAACAATTCGTGGGCGGTCTTGCGGTGCAGGTTCTGGATCCGGCCGAGGAAACCCTGCCCTTCACCGGAAGAGCCCGTTTCCTGGGGCTGGAGGCCGAGGGCGAGTTCATGGCGGAGCGGGTCGAGACCCTGCGTCCAGATTACCGCAACCGGCTGGCCGCCCATCGCGACGCCCTGCGCCATGCCGCGCGTGCCGCCGGCTGGGATCTGCTGGTGCACCATACGGACAGGTCGGCGGAACAGGCCCTCATGTCGATCTATGTCGCACTCGCCAGGCAGGGAGGCTGATCCAGCATGCTGAGCCTTGGCCCTCTGGCCTTCACCGCACCCTGGCTGCTGCTCGGCCTGTTCGCCCTTCCACTACTCTGGTGGCTGCTGCGGTTGATGCCGCCGGCGCCCAGGCGCATTCCCTTCCCCGCCATCCGGCTGCTGTTCGGCCTGAAGGGGGAGGAAACCACACCGAAGGCGGCGCCCTGGTGGCTGACCATCCTGCGTCTTGCGATCGCGGCCCTGGTCGTCGTGACGGCGGCGCGGCCCGTGCTGAACCCGGACTGGTCGCTGACCGGAGCCGGCCCTGTGGTGCTCGTCATCGATGACGGATGGTCGGCCAGTCCGGCCTGGGACGCCCGGCTGGCTCGTGCCGAGGCGCTTCTCGACACGGCAGAACGTTCGGACCGCCCGGTCTTCCTGATCCTGGGCGCCCCGCCATCGGATGGTGAGCCGCTTGAAGCAGGACGCCTGCTGTCCGCCGAGGCCGCCCGTCGCATCGTGGCGGCGCTGGAGCCAAAGCCCTGGCCCGTCGACCGCGAGGCCATGACCGCCGCCGCGCGCCGCATCGCACAGGAAGGCGCGTCGGGTGATGTGTTCTGGCTGGCCGATGGGCTGCACTCCGAGAGGACGGCCGATTTTGCCGCCAGCCTGGGGCAGATCGGGTCGCCCACGGTGCTGATTCCGGACCTCTCGCTGGGACCGATGCTGATCGATCCGCCGCCGCGCGGAGAAACCGTGTTGAGCGCGACCCTGCGCCGGCCAGCGGCCAATGCGGAGACCCGGGTTGCCGTGGTCGGATACAGCGAAGACGGCCGCCCGCTGCTGCGGCAGGACGTGACGCTGGCGACCGGAGAGGCCGAAAAGACGGTCGCACTCGATCTGCCCACGGAGTTGCGTAACGATCTGGCCCGGCTGGTTCTGGAGAACCGCCAGGGGGCCGGGTCCGCGGCACTTCTGGATGAACGCTGGAGCCGACGCCCGATCGGTATCATTGCCGATATCGGCAGCCGCGAGGCCTTGCCGCTGCTGTCCGAAATATACTTTCTGGACCGCGCCCTGAAGCCGCTGGGGCAGGTTGACCGCGGCCCGACCGAAATCCTCCTGCGCCAGCAGCAGTCGGTCCTGCTGCTGCCGGATGAAACCGTACTGGAAACCGATGACTTCGGCCGGCTGAACGAGTGGATACAAGCCGGCGGCATGCTGATCCGCTTCGCCGGGCCGCGCCTGGCCTCCGAAGTCGACGACCCGCTGGTTCCCGTCGCCCTGCGCAGCGGCGGCCGGCAATTGTCCGGGGCGATGTTGTGGACCGAACCGGCACGCATCGGACGTGTCGCCGAGGACGGCCCCTTTGCCGGCATGGAGATTCCCGGGGATGTCGCGATCACGCGCCAGGTTCTGGCCGAGCCATCTCTGGAACTGGACCGAAAGACATGGATGCGCCTGGCAGATGACACGCCGCTGGTCACCGCCGACCGGCGCGGCGACGGCTGGCTGGTCCTGGTTCACACCACCGCGAATACCGAATGGTCCGACATGGCGATTTCCGGTCTGTTCGTCGACATGCTGGGCCGGTTGAGCAGTATGGGCCGCGGTGTCCGGGATGCCGCCGGCGACAAGGGCACCGCCGCCCCCTATCGCACGCTGGACGGCTTCGGGCGTCTGGGAGAACCTCAGAGTTCGGCCCGTCCGATCCATGTCGACAACCTGGACATTCTGACCGTTTCCCCCGCTGCACCGCCCGGTTTCTATGGCACGCAGAAAGTCCGGGTCGCGGTCAATCTGGGCGATCGCGTACCGGCCCTGGCGCCGATGGTGGACATTCCGGGCGGCACGGTGACGGCCGGGTTCGAGAAGCAGGAGGAACGACCGCTCGCCCCCTATCTGCTTTTGGCCGCACTGGCCCTGCTGCTGTTCGATACGGCTCTGACGGTCGTGCTCCGCGGATATTCGCTGACCGGATCGCGCGGGGTCACGACGGCTGTCGTCATGACGCTGGTTCTGATCGGCGGCGGTGTCGACCCTGCCGCCGCCCAGGACCCGGTCTCGGAAATCCCCGCCGGGGCCCGCGACACGGTGCTGGCCTATGTCCTGACCGGCGATCCGCAGGTCGATTCCGTCAGCGCCGCCGGCCTGCGCGGATTGAGCGACATCCTGCGTCAGCGCACCGCGGTGGAAACCGGCGATCCTGTCGGCGTCGACATCGACAGCGACGAACTCGCATTCTATCCGCTGCTGTACTGGCCGGTTCTGGAGGATGTCGGAACGGTCAGCGCACCGGCCGCCGATCGCCTGAACCGTTTCATGGCCGGGGGCGGTCTGATCCTGTTCGATACCCGCGACGGCCATCTGGCCGGCAGCCGTATCATGTCCGGATCCGGCGGCCTGCGCCGGTTGGCCGAACAGTTGAACGTGCCGCCCCTGGCAACCGTGCCGCCCGAACATGTCCTGACGCGCAGCTTCTACCTGATGCAGGATTTTCCCGGCCGCTGGGACGGGGGAACGGTCTGGGTCGAAACCGGTGCGTCGATCTCGAACGACGGTGTCTCGCCGGTGGTCGTCGGCGACGCGGACTGGGCCGCAGCCTGGGCGATCGACGAATTGGGCCGGCCGATGTTCCCGATCGGCGACGACGGACGCCAGCGCGAGATGGCCTACCGGTTCGGCGTCAACCTGGTGATGTACACGCTGACAGGGAACTACAAGGCGGACCAGGTTCATATCCCCTCCATTCTCGAACGGCTGGGGCAATAGACGATGAGCGGTTACGCAATCGACTTCGCACCCTATCTGCCGCTCTGGCTTCTGGCCTCCCTTGCCGGTGCCTTGGCGCTTGTCTTCGCCTACCTGGCGCTTCGCGGCATTCCGGGCACGGTGTTCCGCGCCGCCCTCGCCTTCCTGCTGCTGCTCGGCCTGGCCAATCCGTCGATCCTCGAGGAGCGTCGACGGCCGAACTCGGATGTCGCGCTTCTGATCGTCGATGAGACACCGTCCCAGGCAGCCGTCGGGCGCATCGCGCAGACCCGCGCGGCCGCGGACCGGATGGAGGAGGCGCTGACCCGATACGAAGGAGAACTGGAAGTCCGCCGGATCGTCCTGCGCCATGACAGCATTGCGGACGGCGCCGATGGGACCCTGGTCACCGCGGCCGCGCGCGAAGCCTTGGCCGACATTCCGGCACGGCGCTATGCCGGGGCGATCCTGATCACGGATGGCCAGGTCCATGACGCAGACTCCCTGTCGGATCTGCCGCCCGGGCCGCTGCATGCCCTGATCGCGGGAGAGCGCAACACCCCCGACCGCCGGCTGGTCGTGGTCGAAGCCCCCAGCTTCGGCGTCGTCGACGAACAGATCGAGACGATCATCCGGGTCGACGACCCGACGGCCGCCCCGGGCGATACGATACGCCCGACCCTGTCCGTCGACGGAAGCCCGCAGCGCATTACCCGCATTCCTTTCAACGAGGATGTGACCATCGGTCTGACGCTCAGCCATCGCGGCCCGTCGATCATCGAATTGAGCGTCCCGGAACTGCCGGGCGAACTGTCGGTCGACAACAACCGCACCGTCCTGTCGGTCAACGGCGTGCGCGATCGTCTGCGGGTGCTGCTGGTCAGCGGTCAGCCCCATCCGGGTGAGCGGACATGGCGCAACCTCCTCAAATCCGACCCGTCGGTGGATCTGGTCCATTTCACGATCCTGCGGCCGCCGGAGAAACAGGACGGCACACCAATCGACGAACTGTCCCTGATCGCCTTCCCGACCCGGGAACTGTTCGAAGTGAAACTGAACGACTTCGACTTGATCGTCTTCGACAGCTATCGCCGCCGCGGCGTTCTGCCTTCACTCTATCTCGGTAATATCGTCGACTATGTACATGATGGCGGGGCCCTTCTGGACGCGGCCGGACCGGGTTTCGCCGGGCCGTTCAGCCTGTACCGCACCCCGCTGGGCGATGTGCTGCCGCCGGAACCGCTGGGCACGGTCTCCGAACGCCCGTTCCAGCCGACAGTGACGGAACGCGGCCTGCGGCATCCGGTCACAGCCGGCCTGCCCGGCGGTCCGGATCGCAGCGCCGCCGCCACTACCGCCAGTTGGGGAAGCTGGCTGCGTCAGGTCGATGTCGCGCCCCGTTCCGGCGATGCCATCATGACCGGTCTGGACGGTCAGCCGCTGATCACGCTGGACCGGGTCGGCGACGGCCGCGTGGCGCAGGTCAGCAGCGACCATATCTGGCTGTGGGCCCGGGGATATGACGGCGGGGGACCGCATGCGGAGCTGCTGCGCCGCCTGGCCCATTGGCTGATGAAGGAACCGGAGCTTGAGGAAGAGGACTTGAAGGCGGTGGCCGATGGCGACCAGCTGGATATTCGGCTTCGCACCCTTGAACAGCGCGCGGAACAGCCGGTTGCCGAGGTCGTCCTGCCGGATGGTGAACGCCGCGCGGTGCCGCTGGAATCCCTGTCGAACGGGCTGTTTGCCGGGACACTGCCGCTGACGCAGAGCGGATTGTACGAAATCACCGAGGGCGAACGGACAGTCCGCACCGCGGCCGGCGCCCTGAATTCGCTGGAGCAGTCCGACCTTGTTTCCACGGCCGCGATACTGGAGGAACCCGTCTCCGAGAGCGGCGGTCGTCTGCACTGGCTCGCCGATGGCGAACCGCCTGCGATCCGGCGGGTCGAGCCCGGACGTCCGACCGGCGGATCGGGGTGGATCGGCCTGACCCGGAACGGCGACTATACCGTCACCGGTCTCGATACCGCACCACTTCTCCCGGGTTGGTTGCTGATGCTCGCGGCCGGGCTGCTTCTGTCCCTAGCGTGGTACCGCGAGGCCCGATAGTCCGTCCCATTGCGTACTTGACGCCGGTCAGCGCGAATATGACACTTTCGCTCACTTGAGATTGACCTCAGAGACCGGATCCCGTTGAAGACGAACTCCGCCCGGATGGATGACTCAGAGTCGGACCATCCTGAAACCAGTTCCGCCGCCAAGCCACTCGGCCCCGAAGCCCGGGCCGATTTCATGCTGGAGCGCGGACTGACCTATCTGAACCATGGTGCATTCGGCGCCTGCGCCCGACAGGTCATGGCATCGGCACATTCCTTCCGGGAACGCATCGAGGGCCAGCCATCCCGTTTCATGACGGCCGAGTTGACCCCCCTGCTTCGGGAGACCGCAGACCGGCTGGGCCGGTATATGGGCGCGCGGGGCGACGATATCGTCTTTCTGGACAATGCCACGACCGCGATCAACGCCGTCCTGCGGTCCCTGGTACTGTTTCCGGGCGACGACATCCTGACCACGTCCCAGACATATGGCGCGGTGATGCGTACGCTGGAATTCGTCTGCGATCGGGCCGAGGCGCGGCTGATTCCGGTTCATCTGGATTATCCGGCGGTCGATGCGGACAATGTGGTCGAAACCATCGTGGACGCGATCACGCCGCGGACCAAGCTGCTGGTAATCGACCATATCACGTCCAAGACGGCCTCCATCCTGCCGATCGCGGAGATCGCGGCGGAGTGCAGCGAACGTGGGATTCTGGTTCTGGTCGACGGCGCGCATGGGCCGGGCATGGTTGAGACCGACATCGAGACGATGGGCGTGACCTGGTATACCGGCAATTGTCACAAATGGGTCGGGGCGCCGCGTGGCGCGGCCTTCCTATGGACGGCACCGGAGCGGCAGGCCTACCTGCGGCCGACGACGATCAGCCATCACGTCTCCCAGGGCTACAACCCCGCCTTCGACTGGCCGGGCACGAAGGATTTCACCCCCTATCTGACGGTCCCGGCCGCGCTCGATTACCGCGCCGAATACGGCGAGGAGCGCCTGCGGACCTATTGCCGGAACCTGGCGATCGAAGCCGGGGCCCATCTGGCGCGGGAAATCGAAACCGCGGTCGGCGTCCCGCCGGAAATGACAGGGTTCATGACGACGGTCCGGCTGCCGCCGGCCTTCGGGCGAGCCACGCAGGACGCAGCGAATGCCATCCGCCTGAAACTGCGAAACGAGCATGACATCGAGGTCGACATCCAGGCCTTTGAGGGCACGTTGTGGATGCGTCTCTCTTTCTATGTCTATAACGAGATGGAGGACGTCGAGCGGCTGGCCCGGGCGCTGAAGTCGCTCCGCGCCGCCTGATCCGCACCCTTTTTCAGGCTACCAGGTAAATCCGGCGCTGAAATAGGCCGGCACCGCCCCGTGTTCCGCGCCCAGCGCGGCGACCGTTTCCGGCGTCGCCGGTTCCGGCAGGTCCGTTCGGTGAATGCCGCCGGTAATGAACAGCCCATCCATGCCCGCCCCCGCCGCACCGGCAATGTCGTGCGACAGGGAATCGCCGATCCCCAGTCCTGCACCATCACGGATGCCGGTTTCGGCCCGAATTGCATCATAGGCATCCCGGCCGGGCTTCCCATGCCAGCGGACGGACCCGCCCATCGCCTCGTACATCTCGGCAATCGCACCGGGGCAGATTTTCAGCGACCCGTCCGGCTGCACACTGACGCGGTCCGGATTGGCGCAGGTCAGCGGCAGGCCACGGTCGAGTGCCCGGCGCAGGACCGGCTCATACGCGGCCAGGGAATCCCGGTCCGTGCCGGCACAGAGAATGAAATCGGCTTCGTCCACACTGTCCACTTCCTGGCAGTCCGTTCCTTCGACAATGCCGCGATCGGCATCCCAGGCGAACATGAGGAATTTCGGTCCCAGCGCGGCGTAGAACGGATCGTTCTGGTCGCGCAGGCCGCGATGAACCTGTTCGCCGGAGGTGATGCACAGATCGTAAAGCCCACGGTCGAACCCGAGGGCCGCCAGCCGCTTGTAGCTTTCCGCCACCCGCTTGCCGGAATTGGACAGCAACGCCACAGGCGCCCCGGTTGCCTTGAGCCGCGTCAGGGCCTCGACGGCGCCGGGATGGGGCTTCGCGCCGTCGTGAAGCACGCCCCACTGGTCGACCACGAACAGGTCGTAATCGGCAGCAATGTCGGACAATCCGGAAATCGGTCGGGGAATCTGCATGTCGGTCATGCCGGGGCTATGCCCGCTCCCCAGCCGGCGGTCAAGCACCGGCGACGGATCAGGCGCCCGATGGTTCCTTGCTGAGACGCGGCTCCCCGAAAAGATAGCCCTGACCGAAGTCGATGTTGAAATCGAGCAGTTCGACCAGCGTCGCCTCGGTTTCGATCCGGTCGACGATCAGATCGATACCGCGCCCGTCCAGGTCCTGTTTCAGATTGCGCAGTTCCGCGGCTTCCGCGCCGCCCTTGTTGAGGCGCTGCAGGACCGTCTTCGCCTCGATCTTGATATAGGCGAAGTGCTTCTCTTCCAGCATGTCGAGGTCGAGGTCCAGATCACGCACCCCGTCCAGGGAAAACCGGTAGCCCAGGCCGCCCAGCCGCTCAAAGTCCGGCGCCAGGGAGGACAGATCACCCCCGATATCGGTCTGGGAGAATTCGAGGACGAGATTCGGGGCCAGTTCCGAATGCGATTCCATGTATTCTATGAAGTCGCGGAAAAATTCCCGGTCACTCAAGGTGTGCGGCGCGATGTTGCAGAAGAAGGCGGCGGAGAAATCCTTGCGCCGCAGCTTCCGCAGCAGCTGCACACAGCGGAACAGCAGCATGTTGTCGATGGCCGTCAGCAACCCGGCGGAACGCGCGACATCGATATAGCGGTCCGGCCCGATGATCTCGCCATCGGCGGCGCGGATGCGGCTGAAACATTCATAGAAGCGGCGCTTGCGCTGCGGCAGGCTGACAATCGGCTGCAGATAGAGGTCAACCTTGTCGGCGCGCAAGGCCTCCCGGATGGTGGTCAGCAGCGCCTCGTCTTCCTGCAGGGCCGGAACCCGTGCCGCCGCCGTGCCGCGCGCGCCGGCGCCGGATACGACGCGCAGGCCCCCGCGCAGGGCCCGGCCCAGGCCGCCACCGGCCACGGCATCCTCCTGCTCATCCTCGAAGGCCGGGATGTCAGCCCGCGATCGCCCGATGGTCGGTTCCCGTTTCGGCGGCGCTGATTTCAGCGAAACCGACTCCTCCGACAGCGACATGGGCGGCTTTTCGCGCCCGGAATAGAGCTGCTCAACCAGATTGTGCAGAACGCGGACTTCGGCGCTGGCCTCCCGCATCGTCCGGTCGGATGCGGCGGCGCGATCCGGTGGCGGCGGCCGGCGCTCCTTCGCCGGGCGCTGACGCGGCGCGCGGGCCGCGCCCCCTTCATCGTCCGACAAAGCCATGCGTTCCAGCAGCGAGCGGGCGTCCTCTTCGGCTTCGTGACGGGATCGGCGCGACGTTTCCTGCTGCGACGATGCCAGCGCATTGATCGCGGCAGTCATCCGTTCACCGCCACCGTCTTCCACCGCCTCGAACAGGCGACGGATTTCGTCGCGGGCCAGGATCAGCTCTTCCCGGTTCCGGTCCAGCGCCCGCTTCAGGAGCAACAGGCGTCGCATGGATTTCACCGAATCCTCCCGCCGCAGATAACTTTCCTGCAGCAGGGCACAGGCCAGGAAGAAGACCAGCGCGATCAGGAGTGACGCCACCGCGTCCACACCGGGGATCACGCGATGCGCCAGCACGCCGATCGCCGATGCCAGCGTCACGTAGCAGAAGAAAATCAGCATATGCCAAACGCGGCTCATTCGGCTGTCCCGGAAGGCGGCGGTGGCGATTCACGCCGCCGGAAAGATGAAACCTTTATTGCAGTTCCTGAGGGTAGCAAAAATCCAAACTCAAAACACGCCCTTCGATCCGGTTTCGCAACGATCCGGATGGCGATGCCCTAACCCCCTAAAACCACGTAACTTTTAGCGGCTGTCAGCCCCTACGGCATCGGCGATCCGCGCAAACCCGTCCCGTGCCAGCAATTGCGGCAGGTCACGGGTGATTCGCGCGACCAGCCCCGGCCCCTCGAAAACCAGCGCCGAATAAAGCTGCACCAGCGTCGCGCCCGCCCGGATCTTGGCATAGGCATCTTCCGCCGATGCGATACCCCCGACCCCGATCAGCGGCACCTTGCCCCCCGTCAGCGCATAGACCCGACGCAGGACGGCCGTGGACGGCTGAAACAAGGGACGACCGCTCAACCCGCCGGTTTCCCCGGCATGTGCCGACCGCAGATTGTCCGGCCGTGCAATCGTCGTATTGGAAACGATCAGCCCGCCGACCCCCGAATCCATCGCAACCTCCGCAATGTTCTCCAGATCGGCATCCGCCAGATCAGGGGCGATCTTCACCAGGATGGGCGGTACGCAATCCGCAGGATCGGCCGCCTTGCGAACCGCCGTCACCAGATCACGCAGATGGTCGGGCGATTGTAGCGCCCGGAGACCGGGCGTGTTCGGCGACGAGACATTGATCGTGATGTAATCCGCGTATTTCGACAGCGCGGCGCTGCAGGCGGCATAATCCGCCGCCGCATCCTCGCTTGTCTTGTTCTTGCCGAAATTGACGCCCAGCGGCCCGGGCAAGGATCGGCGCCGCAATTCATGCAATCGCGCCGCCGCGGCGGAGGCCCCCTTGTTGTTGAAGCCCATCCGGTTGATCACCGCCTGATCCGGCGAAAGCCTGAACAGCCGCGGCTTTGGGTTGCCGGACTGCGGCAGCGGGGTGATCGACCCGACCTCGACAAATCCGAATCCCATCCCGAACGCCCCGGGCACGACATCGGCGTCCTTGTCGAACCCGGCGGCCAGCCCGACCGGCGACTTGAAGGTCAGTCCGAAGGCTTCGACGGCGAGCCGGGGATCCGGCTGCGCCCGGACCCTGGGCCCCAGACCGCAGCGCAGCGCGCGTATGGTCAGGGCATGCGCGTTCTCGGCATCGAGACACCGCACCAGCGGCAGGACGAGATCATGCAGGCTCATTATCGTCCGGCAGCTCTGGGAACACATGCAGGCCGTTCTGATCGACGGGCAGCGCCGCCGCAAGCCGGACCGCCTCAATCGGCACCGTGCCATAGACATGCGGGAACAGCGCCCCGCCGCGGGATTCCTCCCACACCAGATCGTCGCCCAGTGGCGCCTCGTCAACGCCCAGAAGGACAAGGTCGGGTTCCCCCGCACGATGCTTGCGTGCGCTCTCCACAATCTGGGACGCGGTCGAGAAATGCAGGAAGCCGTCGCCCCGGTCCGCATCGAGTCCGCGGTAGATTCCGGATTGCTGCGCCGCCTGCCATGCCTGTTGTTTTGCAAGATGGTAGATCATGGCGCCACACTATGACCGCCGGTCTTCCCCCGCAAGTCGATGGCACGAGACCGCAGATTTTGCGTGGACCAGAAAACACATTAGTTCTTGACTTGTTCTCATTATTGGTTAAGCTACAGACATGAACAGGGCACAATTGTGCCTGCAATCCGGGACCCGGATCGATCGCCGGACAATCCCCGGATCCACACCCCCGAACCCCTTCACCGACAACCGTTCCGCCCCGCGCCGACCGGGCCGGTGTCGCATGCGTCACAATCGAACCAATCCCGCGCATTGACCGACACCCCCGTAACGGCGGGCGGAACGGCCGGCATTCCCGGCCGCCACACCGATTCCAGGTAGTCCCGCGAATACGGTCTGACAGGCGACAACCGGACCCGGCCCATCACCGCCATTTCCAGATTTCTCTGAAAGGAAACCAGACATGTCCACAACCGTGGAACAGTCCTTTTCCCGGCAGTTCGAGGCTGAAGTCCACCTCGCCTATCAGCGAATGGGATCGAAGCTTCGCAACACCGTGCGAACGAAGGACGGAATCAAGGGCAGTTCAACCACGTTCCAGAAGGTCGGCAAGGGCACAGCCTCGACCAAGGCGCGTCACGGCAAGGTCCCGGTCATGAACATCGACCACGTTCCGGTCGAGATCTCACTGCAGGACTACTATGCCGGTGACTGGGTGGACGCGCTCGACGAAATCAAGCTGCGCCATGACGAACGGTCCGTGGTGGCGAATGCCGGCGCCTATGCGCTGGGTCGCAAGACCGACGAGTTGCTGATCGCCGCAATGGAAACGACGCCGGCGTCCCAGGATTCCGAAGACGGCACCACCGGCCTGACCAAATCCAAGGTCCTGGAAGCCTTCGAAATGCTGGGCGCGCTGGACGTGCCCGATGACGGGCAGCGCTATGCCATCATCGGCTGGAAACAATGGAGCGACCTGCTGGATATCGAGGAGTTCGCCAATGCGGACTATGTCGGCAATGACGACCTGCCCTGGCGCGGTACGCAGGCGAAACGCTGGCTCGGCACGCTATGGATGCCGCATTCCGGCCTGGCCCTCTCTGCGGGCGTTCGCAACGGCTACTGGTATCACAAGACGGCCGTCGGCCATGCCATCGGTCAGGACGTGAAGGCGGACATTACCTGGCACGGCGACCGGGCCGCCCATTTCGTCAACCACATGATGAGCCAGGGCGCCGGTGTCATCGATCCCACAGGGATCGTCCGCCTGCCCTGCCTCGAATCCTGATCGAAAGGACGCCGTATCATGGCATTCAAATCCCAGGACCTGAGCGTCATCGCTTATGCGAACGGATTCACGCTCTGGCATTACACGACCTCCGACCCGGCGACGGAGGTCGACACGACCGGCTACTTCAACGACGCCGCGACGATGCTGCGGGTCGGTGACATGATCCTGGCCAATACCGACACGGATGGCGGTCTGTCCTCCGGCATTCTGCACATTTCGTCGAATGACGACGGCACGGTGGATGTCGACGACATGACCGGCGTCGGAACCGGCGATACCGACTGACACGCACGGACGAATTCATCCCTCCCAACTGGGGCCGCCGGAATACGGCGGCCCTATTCTTTTCTGGAGGCCGCAATGGCATTGAACAGCATCCAACTGGCGAGCCAGGCATTGATCAAGATCGGGGCTTCGCCGATCTCGGACTTCGACGAGGGCTCCGCGGAAAGTACCGTTGCGGCCACCCTCTACGGATCGACCCGCGACGCGCTGCTGTCCGCCCATCCCTGGAACTTCGCCACCGCCCAGCGACAACTGTCCCGGTTGGAGGCTGTGCCGGTCGCCGATTTCGAATGCGCCTATCAACTGCCGGCGGACTTTCTGCGGGCCTTGTCTGCCGGCAGCTCCGATCGCGGGCGTGGCATAGACTTCAGAATTCTGTCGCATCGGCTCCACACCAACGCACCGGCTGTTACGCTGACCTACATCTTCCGGCCACCGGAGAACGCCTTCCCGCCCTTTTTTGATGAAGCGCTGATTGCCAGGCTGGCAGCCGAATACTGCCTTCCGATCACTGAGAGCACCTCACGCGCGGATGCCTTGCACCAGCTTGCGGAAGAGCGTTTCCGGACGGCTCGGCTGATCGACGCGCAGCAGGACACACCACCGCGCATTGACGACTATACGCTGGTCGGAGTGCGCGGGTGATGGCACGGATCAAGTCGATCAAGACCAATTTCACGGCCGGCGAGATATCACCACATCTGCTCGGTCGCGGCGACCTGACCGCCTACCAGAACGGTGCCGCCAAGCTGCGGAACGTCCGCATCTTTCCGACGGGCGGGGTTACCCGCCGTGCCGGCTTGCGCTTCGTATCCCCCGCCACCGGCCCGGGTCGCCTTGTCTCGTTCGAGTTCAATACCGAACAGGTGTACCTCCTGCTCTTCACCGATTTTCTCGTCACCATATTCTCCAACGACACGAGGATCATTGATCTGTCCACCCCATGGTCGGTGGACCAACTGCCCAACCTTACCTGGACACAAAGCGCCGATACGCTGCTGCTGGTGCACCCCGACGTTCCACCCAAACGCCTGACGCGCAAGGGCGCACAGGAATGGACGTTGAGTGACTGGAAATTCTTCGAGAAGGATGGCCGGATCCATCAGCCCTACTATCGCTTCGCCGATGAGGAGATCACGCTTCAGCCCAGCGCCACCTCCGGCCAGATTACCCTGACGGCTTCGTCGGATGTGTTCGAGATAGGGCATGTCGGAACCCGGTTTCGACTGTCCGACCGGGAGGTCCGGATCGATACCGTCATCGATGCCCGGCAGGTGACTGCGACCACACAGGAATCGCTGAGCGGCACCGGTCCGCACAAGGATTGGGAAGAAGCGGCATTTTCGGCCGTTCGGGGCTATCCGGTGTCCTGTTGCTTTCATCAGGACCGGCTGGTCATCGGCGGCAGCCGGGAGCTGACCAACCGCCTGTGGCTGTCCAGATCCGCAGATCTGTTCAACTTCGATCTGGGTGAGGCGGACGACGACGAGGCGATCGAGTTCGCCATTCTGTCCGATCAGGTGAATGCGATCCGCGCCGTCTTTTCCGGCCGGCATCTGCAGGTCTTCACCTCCGGCGCGGAATGGATGGTTACCGGCGACCCGCTGACGCCGTCGGCCATTCAGTTGAAGCGGCAAACACGCGTCGGGTCACCGGTCCACCGCGCCATACCGCCGCGGGACGTCGACGGCGCAACGCTGTTCGTGTCGCGTAGCGGCAAGGAACTTCGCGAATTCCTGTTCACCGATGTGGAGCAGGCCTACCAGTCCAATGACCTGGCAGTATTGGCCGGCGAAATGCTGCGCGATCCGATCGACCAGGATTTCCACAAGAGCGAACGCATCATGTATCTGGTCAACGGCGACGGGACTCTCGCGCTCGTCACCGTCTTCCGACCGGAGAAAGTGACCGCGTGGTCGCTTATCACGACAGACGGCGCCTTCCTGTCCATCGCGGTCGTCGGCGAAGATGTCTATGCCCTGATCGACAGACATGGCCGACATTCGGTCGAACGGTTTGACGACACACTGCTGACGGACTGCGCGTTTGCCGGACGGGTCGGAGATGGAGAGCCCGGGCGGCGCGTTTGGGGTGATCTTCCGCATTTGAACGGCTGGGAAGTCGACATTATCGGCGACGGGATCGTACGGGGACGCGAAACCGTTGCAGGGGACCGGATCACACTGCCCGCCGCGGTTTCCCAAATCGAGATCGGATTGCCCTATAGCCATGAAGTGGAGCCGCTTCCCCCGTTCATCCAAGGGGCGACCGGGGTGAGCCAGGGGACCGCCTTCCGCCTTGTCCGCGCGACTTTCAGGCTGCTCGAAACCGGCGCACTGACCGTCGATACCGGTCACGGGCTGAAACCGCTGTCCTTCGAGACGTTCGGAAACACGCGCTTTGACGAACCGACCCGGCTGATCACCGGCGATCGGACCGTTCGGGCGATTGGCTGGCATCGCGGCGACCCCAAACCACTCTGGCGCATCGAACAGTCCATCCCCCTGCCCTGCACGTTGCTGTCCGTCCTGACAGAAATTTCGTCCAACGGCTGATTGAAAGAAGGAACAAGACATGGCCGCAGCTCCCGCTCTCGCCATTGCCTCTCTCGCACTATCCGCGGCACAGACCGTCGTCAGCGCGAAACAGGCCAGTGCCGGCCGCAAGGCACAGGCCGCGCGCATGGAACAACAGCAGAAACACGCCGCGCTGCAGCAGCGAATTGATGAACGGAATCTCGAGCGCCAGCGAAAACGCGATATCGGCGCCGCAAGGGCGCGCCTGTCCGCCTCGGGCAGCGGCACGTCCGGCGGATCGGGCGCGGCCGCCTTGCGGGGGCTGAATGTCGCCTACGACCAGCGTCTGTCCGACGGGCGTGCGTTGTACATGTCCGGCCGGGCTGCTTCCGACAGCCTTCTGGACGACAGGTATGGCGGCCTTCAGTCAATGCTCTCCACCGGGCAGCAGGCCGTCGGGATCGGTCAGCAGATCGTATCCATGAACGCCGATTAAGTCGCGGCCGTTGGGGTTTTCCATACTCAAAACCGAAATGGATATTCTCATGCAAGATTTGCCAGCCGGTGGCACCGCACCGCGCATCCAGTATGTCCAGACCGCGCCAGGCAGTCAGCGCGAGTTCGGATATCCGTTCAGGGTCCTGTCCGATACCGACATTCGTGTCGCCCAGGACAATTCAATGCTCGACCCGGGAGACTACTCCGTCAGCGGCATTGGCGACCCTAGCGGCGGCACTGTCACCCTGAACGGTGCCCCGCCAGTGGGGTCACGCATTACCGTGTGGCGGCAGATGCCGCTGGTATCCGGGAACGGATTCGCTTCCGGAACGGAGATTGGCGCACCGGCTCTGAACGAGGCCTTCGACCGGCTAGTCATGATGGCGCAGCAGGTCGCCGAGGACGCGTCCAACGCCGTCCGGCCCGCTCTCACCGATGTCATTCGCGATCTCACGCTTCCGCCCCTTGAAGAGCGGGCCGGCAAGTTCTTGAGTTTCGACTCTCAGGGGTGCCCGGAAACCGTCGCAGCACGCTACATTGGAAACCTTCAGAATTTCGGGCTGATCTATCTTGGCAGTCATGCAGGCACGAGTCCGCCGGAATTGAGGCTGAACGGAACCGCTCTCCGATCAGGGGACCTGTACTTCGATAGCGACGACGGGCTCATGAAGGTCTGGCGCGGCAATGAATGGGCTATCGCAGCGACGCCGGACCCAACACTTTTTCGGCACGATGGCAGTCTGTCCATGACCGGCGATCTTGATCTGGGCGGTCACAACATCGTCAATGCAGGTCTGATCGATGGCCGCAATATCGCAACCGATGGCACGATGCTCGATGCCCTCTCTAAGACCATCGCGGACTGGGAACTCGCCTCCCGGATCATCGCATTAAGGAACGCATGGGAAATCGCACGATTGCGCGGATTGACCGCCTACGCACTGTCGAACACATATCTGGATACATTTGAAGACCTGACCGGTCTCGAAACCGGACAAATGGCGATTCCGCCATCGGATGGAACCATCATCCATGGAACCGACGGCACGCTTCAGACAATGGCCGGAATCTGGGGGCCCGAACTTGCCTTCGATCGAAATTCCAGTGGTACCGGCATACAGGCGACCGGCGACGCCACTCAACTCCATGTCGGCAAGGACTGGGGCGATGGGCAGTCCCGAACCGTGACCCGGGTACGAGCATGGGGCGAGCCCACGGAGGGCGGTTTTGCTTCCCAGGCGGCAACCTGT
Organism: Alphaproteobacteria bacterium; assembly: GCA_033344895.1. Lineage (NCBI taxonomy): Bacteria > Pseudomonadati > Pseudomonadota > Alphaproteobacteria > Alphaproteobacteria bacterium. The sequence continues at coordinate 1,888,490 of JAWPMN010000001.1, read as the reverse complement.
GCCCTCGCCTTCCAGGGCTCTCAAACGGGCGCCTGGGCGGGGGAGGAGATCACGCTTTGGTCCGACCCCACCTTCGAAGATCCGGGTGGGGCACATGTCGAGTTTGACGTCGTCGATACCACCACGGCCTACCGGTTTCACCGGTTTCTGGTCGAAGAGACCCAGACCGCAACCAGTCTCCAGATCATGGAGCTGGAGCTCTTCGCGGGTCATCACGCGCCGTCAACGTCGACCGGCATTAGGCTTGTGGACGGTGAAGGCATTGCAAACGGGGATCCGCCGGCCTCAATCCTATCCACGGAATCCCATTGGCTTCCCCGCGCGGGTTTCGTCCATACCGGCGATTCCCTTGTGATCGACGCAGCTGTCGGTGCCATTCGAACGAAGCTGCCGTTGCGCGGCAATTTTGAACTGACCCTTTCCCTGGGAGCATCGGGCCCGGACCACCTTTGGCAAATCGGCCTCGTCGAGGACGGTGACATCGGGAACTTTGACCCGGCGCAGTCCTTCGGCGGGCTACCGATAGATTCTGGCGCCACCAGTGGATTGGGTGTTGAGAACGGCATCGCCGTTTCGGTTTCTCAGAACCACGTGCGCCTTCTTCGCATTGAACAGAACATCGTTCATGACGACGGGACCGCAGCGACCATCCTCTCGCAGGGAGATGAGGTCTCGGTGGTGCGGCACGGTGTTGAGGTCTCCGTCAAGGTGAACGGCATAGAAATACTCCAATGCGAAACGACGTTGTCCGCATGCTCCTACGGGATTCTTGGCTCACATACGACGCCGTGTGGATATGAAAGCATCGCCTGGAATCTGAACCACGACGATCCGATGACCCTGGTCTCGAAGGGGATTACCGCGGCAACGCCACCGGAGGAACTTCACATCCTGATCGAGGCGGATGGGGTGCATCGGGGCGAGAACAATCTGACACATTCAAACGACTTTCTGGCTTCCGCATGGAACAAGGCGGGCGCAACTGTGCAGGCACACGAGGACCCCGGCCTTGGCCATACAGTCTTTCGCATCGAAGAAACGGAAAGTCCTGGAGTGCATGCGATGATACGGATCGTCTCGATCGTTCCGGGACAAGTGCACACAGCCTCGCTTTTTGCCAAAGCAGCCGAAAGGACGAAACTGCGTCTCCTGTGGGGCAATCAATCCACAAGCCGATATGCCTACGCGATCTACGATCTCACAAACGGCACCGCCTCCAGTCCGGTAACTGTCGACACCGTCGGTGCCTTCAACGCCGAGATCCAGCCAGTCGGCAACGGATGGTACCGATGCGCGATTTCCGGAGAGCTCGACAGCGTCTCCGATCAGGGTCAGCTTAGTTGTTACCTGCTGAGGGAATCCAACTTTACGCACTATCCTGGAAACCCAACCATGGGTGCCGCCGTGTATGGCGCACAGCTCGAATCCGCCCCTTCTCCGGGTCCCTATTTCGAGACGACGGACACTGCGGTGGGGCCCCGTGTCGTGCTGGAACGAGACTTCCTACTCGAAGCCAGTCGCAACGATGGGTTAAGCTGGCAAACAGCGAGCTTGGCAAACAGTCCGGTACCGGCGTTCGATCGATTGATCGCACACTACGTTACGGATTTCTTCGCGGAACCCACAGGACAGACGGTCAGGTTGCGACTGTCGCTGGATCGACCTGAGCCCATACGCATCAATCGTTGGGCCGTTCAAGCGGACTGCCTACTGTCCATCAGCACATAACCACCATCATTCGGGGATATGTTCGCCATGTCGTCAGCATTCGAGGCGCCGGCCTCCTACCACGTGCAGTTCACGCAGCCGGTCGGGTCCAACAACCGGATCTTTCTGGCCGAGATACCGATCTTCAAAGCAAGCAGTATTCATGTCGCGGTCGGCCGTCGCCGACTTGGTGGAGATGAATACGAGATCGTAGAGGCCAATGCGGTCCGCACCGTTGTGAAACTCGCATTCATACCGCGCGCCGGCACCCTAATTACCATCTGGTCGCTCCCTGAGCTCGCTCGAAAGACCAACTTTCTGTCCGGTCAGCCCATCGTGGATCAGGCCGTTTCAACGGAAAGCGCTCAACTGGTAGCATCGATGGCATGCCTGAGCGAAATTCTGGGCAGATCGCTGCGGGTTCACGAGACCGATGCCCTGAGTTCCCAAAGAACCTTGCCTGACGCGCGCCAGAGGGCGGGCCGTTTACTGGCATTCGATTCCAATGGTGACCTGCAAGCGGAGGCAGGCGAACCCGGTGCGCCAATGCATCTGAGCAGTTCGGTCCTGCTCGACGAGACAACAGTGGGTTCATTTCCACAGACTCGTCCGGACGGAACGGCACTGACCGAAGGCGATCTGGTGCGCGACGCATCGGACGGTACGCTCCACGCCTACCACAGCACCGGCTGGGCACCGGTTTTCGCGGCCGCAAGCGACTATCTTTCAAGGTCGGGGGAGAATGCCTTGAGCGGAGCACTGAACCTCGGCGGAGGCGCCCTGACAGGTGTCGCGTCAATAGCCGGCAGGAAGGTTGCGGACGACGGTATCGTGCTGGAGTCGAGCGACCGCCTTTCGCGAAACTTCCTGTCGCGTCTCGCCGAGGTCACTGAGTGGAACAGTTGGAATCTGGAAAGTCTGATCGAATCCGGGCCCGGCAGTATCGCATCGCTCTACCTGGACGATTTCGACACCGTCGCGGGTGTGGCTTCGGGCATGCCGAGAAACCGGGCGATCTGGAACGGCCTGGATTGCGGCGACATAATCGTCCGCAATGCCGGCAGAGACGCGACGCAATCGGGATCGTCCAGCACGTTCCAGTTCATCGCGGCCAACGCGGAGCGGCGTTTCGGTCGCCTTTACGCAGAGATCACCCATCAAAAATCGAAGGCCGTTGCCTCAGCCCACACCTGGCATGGGATTCGGCTGGTCGGCACGACTGATGTGTTCGGCAATCCGCCGCCCAATGGGTATATTCTGTGCAGCAATGACGGCGGCCTCTTTGACGGTCGGGCTGAAGTGCCGCGTCCGGCGAGTTTTGCCGGCTCTTGGCCCCAGAATTACATCATGGATGATACGCGCGGTGCCGTGGCGGTGGATATTGATCGCGGTCTGGTGTGGTTGGGATTTGTCGATTCTTCCCTGACGACGTGGTGGCATGGAGGCGGAGACCCTGAAACCCGGCAGCACCCGAGCGCACGCTTTCAGCCGGGGACACCCGTGACGCTCGCGGGCGGATTGTGGGGCGGGGATGATTTTTCGATCCGCATCAACGCCGGTCAGGACCTGTTTCAGGGTTCGGTGCCGCTCGGTTTTCGGGATGGCTGGCACGACGGCGATGAGGACACTCTGTCTTCGGAACATGTCCTGCATGATGTCAGCAATGGAACCGTTGGGCCGGCACCTCGGCATACCGCCGTACTGGCTCCCTCCACCGACTGGACACAGACGCCGCGTTGGTACGGGTACAGGGATCCTGTCGTCCACGCGCGTTCCTATCTCGGCAGGCCAAGTTGGGTCATGGAAACCGGAGGGGGCGGCTCGCCCACAATGCTCCATTTTGCCTGGACCAACGAGGAGAACCTGAAACTTGTCAACGCGACGACAGTCGAGATCGAAACCACTGTCGCGGCCTCTCACATGACGTCGTCCGGTGCGGGTTACGGCACTCACATTCAGACAAGCTGGGTCGACAATCACGATACACCGAGCCACTTCATGGGACTTGGCGCGTATCTCCTGGGCGGGCGGGTCCAGGCGCTCTACCATCCCGGCACGTCGGTGAGCGACCCCTGCCCGAGCGTTACTTTGGAAGACGACACCTGGTATCGTTTGACCTGGCGTCTTTCAAAGGAACCGGGATTCACGGCCTCCGAGCAACATCTACAGTTCATGATCGACGGCGCCGTGGTGTGGAGCGGTACATTCAACGCCGATGCGAACCGGCCGGTGGAAAACGGTGTCTGGGCGGGATCGAATGACGGGCTGCAGCTCTTCCATCAACATGACGGCTATCCGTTCTGGACCAGTGCGGTCAGCACCTGGACCGTGCGGACCAGTTTCGACCCCGCATACCCGATGGTGCTGTATTCGCGGCGCATCGACTGTGCCGACATGCCGAGCCAGCTGCGGATCGCGGTTGACCTCGACAACTTGAGCGGTCTTCAGGAGAACGATGACTTCATCCTTTCCGTCAGCCGGAACGACGGCGGAGACTGGCAGGACTTGAACCTCCAGCGCAGCACGCACCTGGCACCGGATCGGTGGATCCTGAGCGCTGCGGCGGATCTTCTCGAGGCGCCGAACGGGGATCAGGTGCGCGTTCGGCTGAGGACAGTCAACGGCGTGTCCCCGATCCTGCACAGATGGCGCATTGCCGCCGATCAACCTTTCGTTTCATAAAGAACATATAGGATACAAAATGCCGTACATTGTGGAATCCAACGGTCCCGTCAGTGTCACACGACAGATCCGACTGGAAGCGGAACGGCGCATCGCCAAGGGTATCCTGGTAAACGGCCGGACCTTTCGGGCGGACGATGCCTCCACCCAGCGCATGGGGGAGGTGCTGCAATCCTTCCGGGATGGTTTGATCGATGCGGACGGTGCGACTTTCCGGACAGCGGCTGGAGACATTGTGACCCTCCGTTCTGTCGATGAGGCGCGGCGCGTTTTCGATGCGCAACGGCGCTACCGAACCGCCTGCCTCGCCAGTTCGGCAGCCCTGCAGCAAAACCCGCCGAAGGACATTCCAAACGACCGAAACTGGCCTGCTCCGGAGCGGGTCGATCTCTGACCGCGGTTCCTAAACCGGTTCAGCCATCCCCGCCCACGCGGGGTTTTTCTTTTCCGGCATCGCTCAATAACAAGGATAAAAGACAGTGCAGAAGTCATCTTCGAAACGCGGCCGGCCGCGTCGGGGCCGGGTTCGGAACATGCGATCCCGGCTCCTTCAGAAACTGCCGGCGATGCTGGATGCCGCGATTGAGGCCTATCAACGCATCGCCACCTGTCCCCCCTCTGACGACCCGAAGCTGTTCGCGGCCTCCCAGACCGGAGCCAAGGCAGCCTTGGCCCACATCGAGCAGATCATCGACCTCGCCGAAACCGCATTGAGGCAGGAAGACGCCCAGGCAGGGACCGATTCCGAGAGGATCGAGACCCTGTTGGGAACGGCGCGCAAAGCCTTGGAAGCGGATCGGAAGCAAACCTCGCAGGACGGCGGGAACAGGGCGGATGACTGACTGTACTTTCCCGGAGTTCGTCTGGATCTGGAACCGGCTTCAGGGCCGTGACCTGCCCCTTTTGCATCGACGGATCTGCGATTGGCTCGACCTGTGCTGGCGGCGCCAGGAGAGGCGGCTGCTGCTTCAGGCCTTTCGCGCTGCCGGCAAGTCGACCCTTGTCGGATTGTTCTGTGCCTGGCTGCTGCGCGTGGACCCGAACCTTCGCATTCTGGTTCTGGCCGCCGAACAGGACCTGGCCGGGCGCATGGTCCGAAATGTGAAACGCATCATCGAACGGCACCCTCTGACCGCCGGCCTGAAGCCGGAGCGTATCGATCAGTGGGCATCGGACAGATTCACCGTTCGCCGACCGCTCGAACAGCGCGATCCATCCATGCTGGCGCGCGGCATCGGCGCGAACCTGACCGGCAGCCGTGCCGACGTCATCATCTGCGACGATGTGGAGGTGCCCAATACCTGCGCCAGTGTCGCGAAACGGGTGGAACTGCGCACCCGGCTGGGAGAGGTCGATTATGTACTGACCCCGGACGGGACCATCCTCTTTGTCGGCACGCCGCACAGCCATTACACCATCTATGCCGCAGAGGTCCGGCCCGAATCCGGTGAAGAGACACCGTTCCTGGACGGCTATCACAGGCTGACCATCCCCATACTGTCCGAAACCGGGGAATCGGCCTGGCCGGAGCGATTCGACCACCGGAAGATCGATCAGCTGCGCCGCCGTCATGGTGAGGCAAAGTTCCAGAGCCAGATGATGCTGTGCCCGACAAACAGCACCGAGGCACGCCTGGATCCCGACCGGATGCGCGTCTATGACGGACCGACCGAGCTGATCGATCGAAACGGCGAGACCGTCCTCATGCTGGACGGGGTTCGAATGGTCTCCGCCTCGGCCTGGTGGGACCCGGCCTATGGCGCCTCATCCAGGACGGACTCGTCGGTCGTGGCCTGCGTCTTCACGGGCGAGGATGGCTGTTATCGGCTTCACCGGGTTCAGTACCTCCAGGTCGACCCGCAGGCGGCGCTGGATGAGGCCCGGCAGCAATGCCGCGCCGTCGCGCGTTTCATACGGCGCAATCATTTGCCGTCCGTCACCATCGAGACGAACGGGATCGGCCGGTTCCTGCCCGGCCTGCTGCGTCGGGCGCTGGATGAGGCGCAATTGGCCTGCGCCGTACTGGAACACCATTCGCGAGAGAACAAGGATACACGCATCCTCGCCGCCTTCGACGTCGTTCTATCCGCCGGGCAGATTGCCTGCCATCGCAGCGTTCTGACGACCCCCTTCCCCCTGGAAATGCGGGAGTGGCGCCCGGGTCTCACCAATCGGGATGACGGGCTGGATGCCGTCGCCGGCTGCCTGACCGCGGAACCGGTCCGCCTGCCGCGTACGCCGGCGATGCATGCCCGGCAACGCTGGCGCGGCAGCGGGTCGATCACGGCGGTCACCGACTTCGACGTCTGACCCTTACCCACTGAAAAAGGAAGCTGCCATGAACGGCACGTCGATCGACGTGATCTGGTGGATCACGGTCGTGGAGATTCCAGCCCTGACAGGGTTGTGGTGGCTGGTCTGGCGAACACGCCGCGACCAGGACATCGCCCTCGACCAGCACCGGCGGCGACTGGATGCCTCGGTGGCTCAGGCCCGCGAAGCGTTGGCCGCCTACAAGCTGGAAGTCGCCAAATCCTATGCCTCCACAAGTCAGCTCAAGGACCTGGAGGAACGCCTGACCGACCACCTGTTGCGCATCGAGTCCAAGCTTGATTCCCAAACCCTGACCGCAAGGAGACAACAATGACGGCATTCGATTCGCCGCCACAGATCGCCGCCCAGGAAACGGCGATCGACACCCTGGCCCGCACGATCTGGGGCGAGGCCCGGGCCGATTCGGTGCGCGGCAAGGAGGCCGTCGCCGCCGTGGTCATGAACCGGGTCAAACGGGCCCGCAGCCAGTTCGGATTCGACTGGTGGGGCGGCACGGTCGTTGAAGCCTGCCTCGGGCCGGACCAGTTCGACTGTTGGCGCAGGTCCCCGGAGGCGCGGCGCGACCTGATGAACGTTCGGCCCGACGATCCGGTATTCGCGGTCTGTCGCCGGATCGCCTGCCGGGCGGTCCGCGGTGCGTTGGTCGATCCGACATCCGGCGCGGTCCGCTATCACCGTGCGCATGAGATGCCCTGGTGGGCCCACGGTCTGGAGCCTACCGTTGTCATCGGGCGGCGGCTGTTCTATCGCGACCACCATGCAACCCCGAACGAAGACGAAACGGTCCAGGATATCTTGGATCCGGAGGTGCCGGCATGATCCCGATGCTGCTGGCCCAGATCGGGCTGCCGCTGCTGGTCAAGGCAGTGGGCGGGGCCCTGTCCGAATCCGGCAATCCGGTTGCGAAGGCCGCCGGCGCCGCCCTGACCGAGGTCGAGGCGGAAATCGGCGCCGGCCGGCTGTCCGGCACCGACCTGCAGGAAGCCAACCGCCACGTGGAACGGATCGCGGAACTGGCTGCCCAAACCGACCGGACCTGGTTGGAACAGGTCAACCGCACCATTCGGGCGGAGGCGCAAAGCGACGACCCCTATGTTCGCCGCATGCGACCGACCTTCGGCTATATCATGGCGCTTACCTGGGCGGCACAGATGGGCGCTGTCGCCTATGTGGTCGCCGTCGAGCCGGACAAGGCCGGCCCGGTCATCGCCGCCATCGCCTCCTTGGGCACGATCTGGACCGTCGGTCTCTCGGTTCTGGGCATCTATGTCTACAAGCGGTCGTCCGAAAAACTGTCCGGCCAGGGCGAAAGGCCCGGAATACTGACCGGGTTGATCCAGGGTCTGTCCGGCAGAACCCCGTCGAAGTGACTTTCACACCCGCCGCCCCTTTTCCTCCTGCAAGCCATGGGGCAATGTTCCGGCAACGAAAAAGCATGCCGAGCGCAGCCCATCGGGAGGACCTGGATGACGCACCCGTTCGAAACCGGATTGGACCGGAACGACGCCAATTACACGGCCTTGTCCCCGTTAAGCTTTCTGAAACGCGCCGCCAGGGTCTTTCCCGATGGCGAGGCAGTGGTTCACGGTCCGACCTCCTTCACATGGTCCCAAACGGAAGCGCGCTGCCGGCGTCTGGCCTCGGCCCTGGCACAGCGGGGTGTCGGAAAGGGCGATACGGTCGCGGTCATGGCACCGAATGTACCGGCGCTCTATGAAGCGCATTTCGGGGTTCTGATGTTGGGCGCGGTCCTGAATGCGCTGAATACCCGTCTGGACGCGTCCACCATCGCCTTCATTCTGAATCACGGCGAAGCCAAGGCCCTTATCACCGACCGGGAGTATGCCGACACCATCAGGGCCGCCCTGGCCGAGGCCGGGCGCGACATGCTGGTGATCGATATCGACGATCCATTGGCCGCCGCCCGGGGGGATGCGCTGGGCGAGATGGAGTACGAGGCCTTCTTGGAAACCGGCGATCCGGATTTCGACTACGGCCCGCCCGCCGACGAATGGCAGGCCGTCGCGCTGAACTATACCAGCGGCACGACCGGCAATCCGAAGGGTGTCGTCTACCACAGTCGCGGCGCCTATCTGCTGGCGCTGGGCAATGTCGTGACCTGGGGCATTAACGGCGCCGCGCGCTATCTTTGGACCCTGCCGATGTTCCATTGCAATGGCTGGTGCTTCCCCTGGACGCTCGCCGCCATTGCCGGAACCAGCGTCTGTCTGCGGCAGGTCAGCGGTGCCAACATTTTCAATGCGATCGCTGATCAGGGCGTCACCCATTTCTGCGGTGCGCCCATCGTGCTGGGCATGGTGATCAACGCCAGGCCGGAGGAACGGCGCGACCTGCCGCACAGGGTCGAGGTCATGACCGCCGCCGCGCCGCCGCCCGCCGCCGTGCTGCAGCGCATGGAAGAACAGGGCTTCCACATCACCCATGTCTACGGCCTGACCGAGGTTTACGGCCCCGCGGTGGTCTGTGACTGGCATTCGGAGTGGAACGACCTGCCGCCGGAGGAACGGGCCCGGCTGAAATCCCGCCAGGGCGTGAACTATCATGTGCTGGAGGATCTGATCGTCGCCAATCCCGAAACCCTGGAGCCTGTGCCGCAGGACGGCAAGACGATGGGCGAGGTCTTCTTCCGCGGCAATGTCGTCATGCGGGGCTATCTGAAGAACCCGAAGGCCACCGAAGAGGCCTTCCGTGGCGGCTGGTTCCATTCCGGGGATCTCGGGGTCTGGCATCCGGACGGCTATATCGAGCTGAAGGACCGGTCGAAGGACATCATCATTTCAGGCGGTGAGAACATCTCCACCATTGAGGTCGAGAACACGCTGTACAGTCACCCGAAAGTGCTGGAAGCCGCCGTGGTCGCGAAACCCGACGAGAAGTGGGGCGAAACGCCCTGCGCCTTCGTCACCCTGCGCGACGGCGAGGATGCGACGGCGGAAGAGATCATCGAATTTGCCCGCGAAAATCTGGCCCGGTTCAAATGTCCGCGCCATGTGGTCTTCGGCCCGCTGCCCAAGACATCGACCGGCAAGGTTCAGAAATTCGTGCTGCGCGACCGCGCCGCCGAGATTTAGGGGACGTCATGGAAAGTGTCCGCAACGAGCGCAGCGTCTTTCTGAACGGCGCCTTCGTCCCGGAAAGCCGGGCCCTGCTGTCCTTCCGGGATACCGGTTTCGTCTATGGCGATGCCGTCTTCGACACCGCGCGCACCTTCGAAGGGCGCCTGTTCCGGCTGAAGGAACATGTCGACCGGCTGTTCGACAGCCTGGCCTATTGCCGGATCGCCATCGACATGGACCGGCAGGACATCATCGAGGCTACCGAGGAACTGGTCCGCCGCAACCGCCCGCTGCTGCCACCGGGCGAGGATTACTGGGTGTCGCAGCGCATTTCGCGCGGTGTCATGCCGCTGGACGGGGAGCCGCCGATCCAGGACGGGCCGACAGTGCTGATCGAGTGCACGCCGCTGCCCTTGCGGGCCCGGGCGGCGATGTTCCGGGACGGGATCGAGGCGGTGATCGCACCGCTGAAGCGGGTACCGCCCGAGGCGCTGAGTCCCAACGCCAAGATCAACAACTACATGAATGCCATGCTGGCCCAGCGCGAAGTCACCGCCGTGCGGCCCGGCGCCTGGGCGCTGCAGCTCGACATCAACGGCAATCTGGCCGAGGGGATCGGCTGCAACGTTTTCTTCGTACGCAACGGCAAGGTTCATACCCCGCGAAGCGATTATATCCTGCCCGGGGTCTCACGCGGCGCGGTGATCGATCTGTGCCGAAACAACGGAATCCCGGTTGAAGAGCGCGATATCCCACTCCACGCCGCCACATCCGCGTCCGAGGCGTTCTTCACCTCGACCAGTCTTTGCGTCTGCCCGGTGCGCAGCCTGAACGGCCGGCCCTATCTGGGGTCCGCCGGGCCGGTGACGAAACGGATCATGGGGCTTTTTGCGGATCTTGTCGGTATGGACTATGTCGGCCAGTACCTGAACTTCCTGCGCGACGGGCCAACCCGGACCGGGTTCTGAGACCGTCGCGTCAGCTGCGCGCCAGCGCGCGCATCATTTCCGCGACCTTGGACTGCAGGCGATCATCGCCGATCCGCTGCCAGTCGCGCGCGACCTTGGACGCCTTGACGTTCAACGGACCTTCCTCCGGCACGGCCTCGACGTCCTGCAGGCGGCCCAGGCCTTCGAAGAAGGCCGACACCGGCACGTCCAGGACGTCGGCGATCTGAACCAGGCGCGACGATCCCATGCGATTGGTCCCGCGCTCGTATTTCTGAATCTGCTGGAAACTGACGCCTACCCGTTCGCCCAGCGCCTGCTGCGACAGGCCCTTGCGAATCCGGAATTCCCGGACCCGATTGCCGACGGTAACGTCTACAGGATGCGGCATGTTTTCTTACCCTCTATCTTCTCTTGCTCTGTCCGCATCAGCGCCCCTATGCGCGGCGTGCGGGACATGGCCCTTCCATCATTCGAATTGTCCGAATCGGGAGTTGCCCCATTCATTCAAGGATTCTGCAATTTTTCAAATTGAATTACTTTGAGCATCACGCCTTACAGGTTTGTTTACTCATAGTCGCAACAATCTAAAAATAGATATACTTTTTATGTAACCGCAGACTGACAACCTATACTGATGGAATCCTTATTCTTCACAAGTAACACAACGAATGCGACAGGTCGACAACTCGCAGAAGTCGCACAACCTTGCGTCTCTACTTGCCAGCAGTCGTCAGGGCCGGACAGACCTCTAAGATTGTTCGGTGCGACAAAATCGCAAGATTTCGATTGGGGTAATTTTCGGTCAAAAGAATGACCGCCTCCGCCGCATTCCGGGAAACCGGATGCGCAGACGCACTTCGTCACGGAGACACGGCGTCAGGTGCCGTGTCGACGGGAAAAGGATGGGCCGGGCCGCGCGGGGCGGCCCGGCGCTCACAGGGTCGGACTAGCCGCCGAGCGAATGCAATTCATCCTTGATTTGAAGCTTCTTCTTCTTCAGCGACAAGAGCTTCGCTTCGTCCGGCATCGGCCTGGAGGCTTCCGCCATCAGGTGCTGATCGATCTGAGCGTGCTTGGATTTCAGACTTTCGATGCGGTGGACGGTGCTCATTGCAATGAGTCTCCCTCAGTTTCCAACATGGCCTATCCGGTTCGGCCGCCAGACTGACGGCAGGACGAAGGCCCGATTGGGGAGACCAAGGCGTGCACGCAGAAAAGCGGTGAAGGCGATATGGATCGTCTCCAGCAGCTCAAGTCACGTGCGGATGGGTCGATCCTCCCTTTTACGCCTTGTTGCGTCTCTCGCGGTACCTCGCACGGCGTGCGAAGCGTCGGAACCTGCGCCCGACAAGGCCGCCCTTGCAGCAGAGACCTGAGTCAATGCCCTGGACGGGGCCGAACCGTTCCGGATCCCAGCCGTATCGCCGCCAGTCACAGCTGGCGGATTGCGGCGGCATCGCTATCTTCTAAGATACTATACCCAGTTTCGATGTGAAGGGTGAATCGATGGTGCAGCGCAAACTCGTGGTCGGAATCAGTGGCGCGTCCGGGGTGATCTATGGAATCCGGATGCTGGAAGCGCTGCGCGATGCCGGGGTGGAGACCCATCTGATCCTGTCCAAGGCCGCAGAGATGACCCTGGCCTATGAAACCGACCTGAAGCCGCGCGATCTGCGCGACATGGCGGATGTCTCCTATGCCATCGGCGATGTCGGCGCGCCCTGTGCCAGCGGGTCCTTCCCATCGGACGGCATGGTCGTCGCCCCCTGTTCGATGAAGTCGCTGGCCGAGATCGCCACCGGCGTCACGTCCTCCCTGATGGGCCGCGCCGCCGATGTCGTCCTGAAGGAGCGCCGCCGGCTGGTCCTGATGACGCGGGAAACGCCGCTGACGCTGGTGCATCTGCGCAACATGACGACCGTGACCGAAATGGGGGGCATCATCGCGCCGCCGGTGCCCGCCTTCTACGCACGGCCCGAAAGCCTGGACGCCGTGGTCGACCATTCGGTCGGCCGGGTGCTGGACCTGTTCGGGATCGACAGCGATCTGGTCCGCCGCTGGAAGACGGACGCGCCCGCCCGCGACGCCGCCGGCAGTTGAGCCTGACGCGCCCGCCGGGCCCTCACCCCTTGCCGAAGCCGGCCGGGATTTTGCCGCCGATGGCGCCGGTGATCGCGCGGGCAATGCGGTCGATCAGCCCGCCCAGTTCCGGCAGCCGGTCATCGGGAATGCGGGCCTGGGGTCCGGAGATCGAAATCGCCGCGACCGGTTCGGCATATTCGTTGAAGACAGGGGAGGCGACACAGCGCAGGCCCACGGCATGTTCCTCGTCATCGACCGCATAGGCGCGGGATCGCGCCCGGGCGATGTCCTCCATCAGGGCAACACCGTTGCGGACCGTCTTGTCGGTGTATTCCGCAAAAGTCAGGGATTTGATCTTCTCCCCCGCCGCATCGGGCGCCAGCCCGGCGAGGATCGCCTTTCCGACACCGGAGGCATGGAGCGGCGCGCGGCCCCCGGGGGGTGCCAGGGCCCGCATCATCTGGCGGCTTTCGACCTGGGAAAGGTAGATCGTTTCGCTGCCATCCGGGATCGCCAGATTGACCGATTCCCCGCTCTCCTCCATCGCCTTGTACATGAAGGGCCGGGCAATCCCGACCATGTCGCGGTTGCGCAGGAACCCGGTGCCGACGATGAAGGCCTGCACACCGGTGAACCACAGGCCGCGCTCCGCGTCCTGGGTGACGAAGCGACGGGATTCCAGTGTCTTGAGCAGCCGGTGCGCCGTCGACGGTGCCAGATCCGCCCGCTGTGCCAGGTCGCCCAGGGTCACGCCCTCGGCATGGGCGGCGACATCTTCCAGCAGCGACAGGGCGCGGCTGAGCGAACGCACCCCGCCGTCGCCCCCGCCGGAACCGTTGCCTTCCGCCGCGGGCCGTCCCCGCCGCCGAACCGGTTCCGCGTCAGCCTTGCGCATATCGTCGCCAAGATCAGTCATACCCGATCGCACCCCCGGCTCGTCTTCAGCGGTTATTTTTCCGCTGTATGGAAAATCTTCCTTCTGATTTGCCGCGTCGGGTGGGAATTTTCAAGCAATCATCGGTGTGCTTGATTATAGTGCACCGCAGTATTGATCAGGGGCGGGGATCACCGCCCGAATTTCAGGGAGTTCGCGCCGTTATGCGCCGTCAGCACCGTACCAAGATTGTCGCCACACTGGGCCCCGGAACCGGGGACGCCAAATCGATCGAGACCCTGTTCAACGCCGGCGCGGACGTGTTTCGCCTGAATTTCAGCCACGGCGCCCATGCCGAACACAAGGCGCGGCTGGATGCGATCCGGAATCTCGAGCGCAGCAGCGCCCGTCCGATTGCGGTGATGATGGATCTGCAGGGCCCGAAACTGCGCATCGGCACCTTCAAGGATGGCCCGATTGAACTGAAGGACGGCGCCAGGTTCCGTCTCGACCTGGACGAGACCGAGGGGGATGGCAATCGTGTCACGCTGCCGCATCCGGAAATTTTCCAGGCCCTGGAGAAGGGGGCGGACCTGCTGCTGGACGACGGCCGCATTCGCCTGACCGTGGAGCGCTGCGACGACAGTTCCGCCGATTGCTCGGTCGCGGTCGGCGGCCCGCTGTCCGAACGCAAGGGCGTGAATGTGCCCGGTGTCGTACTGCCGCTGTCGCCGCTGACCGAAAAGGACCGGGCCGATCTGGAATACGGGTTGAGCCTGGGTGTCGATTGGGTCGCGCTGAGTTTCGTGCAGCGGCCGGAGGATATCGAGGAAGCACGGGCCCTGATCCAGGGCAAGGCCGGCATTCTGGCCAAGCTGGAGAAGCCCGCCGCGATCGACAAGCTGGACGAGATCGTCGCCGCCGCGGACGCGCTGATGGTGGCGCGTGGGGACCTGGGTGTCGAAATGCCGCCGGAAGACGTTCCCGTGCAACAGCGCCGCATCATCGAGGCCTGCCGCCTGGCCGGGAAGCCCGTGGTCGTTGCCACCCAGATGCTGGATTCCATGGTCGAGCGCCCGGTGCCGACCCGCGCCGAAGCGTCGGATGTCGCCACGGCGGTCTATTCCGGTGCCGACGCGGTCATGCTGTCCGCCGAAACCGCGGTCGGCGAGTATGCCGAGGAGGCGGTTGCCATGATGAACCGCATCATCGAACGGGTTGAAAAGGACCCGGTCTACCGCAAGGGACTGGAGGCCCAGCGCCAGAAACCCCTGCCGACCACCGCCGATGCGGTTGCGACCGCGGCCGCCCAGATGGCGGCGACGCTGGAGGTCAATGCCATCGCGACCTATACGACATCGGGATCGACGACCCTGCGGGTTGCCCGCGAGCGTCCGCCCTCACCGATCCTGGGCCTGACCCCGCGTGACGACACCGCCCGCCGCCTGGCGCTGGTCTGGGGTGTCCATCCCGCGCGGGTGCCCGATGCCCAGGACCTGGACGACATGTCCGCCACCGCCACGCATCAGGCCAAGATCGACGGTTTCGGCGACGAGGGCGACCGCATCGTCATCACTGCCGGCGTCCCCTTCAGCACGCCCGGCAAGACCAATCTCTTGCGTATCGCCCGTATCGGCGGCGTGACCGAAACCGGCTAAACGCTGGCCGCCAGCATCCGCGCCTTCTGGACCCGCAATTCCACCGGATTGCGGGTCTTTTTCCGTTTTCGGGGAATTTCACTCGTTTATCGGGTATAGTGTCCAAATCATACCTTTGAGGAGAGGAGGGGGTCATGCCAGCACCATCCCATTATTTCGAGCGCCTGTGCGGCGTGCCGGTCCATTACGACCGCCTGCCGGTCGCCGAATATGGCAGCCTGGGCGTACCGCGCCGATTTTATGCAACGCCGGAGACGGAGGCGGCCCTGAATGCGCTGTTCGGGGAGGTCTTTGCCCTGGCGCCGCCGCGTTTCGGCGCGCCGGTGGCGATCCTGAGCGCCGGAGCCTATGTCGACAAGCCGGGCCAGCACGGCTTGGGAAAGGCCTTCGATCTGGACGGCATCCTGTGGCAGAACCGCCGATTCCTCACCAGTCAGCAGCGCCAGGACAAGGTGCTCTATCTCGGCATCCAGGCCTGTTGCCTGCGCCATTTCGGCACCGTTCTGGGCTACAACTACAACCCGGCGCATGAAGACCATCTGCATATCGATCTCGGCCGGCCGGTCGCGTTCCGGGAATCGAAATCGGTGACCTATTTCTATCAGGAGGTCCTGAATGCCTTCTTCGACAAGAACCTGTCGATCGACGGCGAATACGGCTCAGGCACCAACGACGCCCTGCGCGCCGCCCGCCAGAGCATGGGCCTGGGGTCGATCAGCAAGGTCGACAATTACCGCAGCTTCCTGGCCGGTATCGCCACGATCGTGAAGGACACCCTGGCGGTTCAGCCACAGACCGAACTGGTCTGACGGGGGCGCCCTACTCCGCCGCCTCCGCGTGCTGGTCGATGCGGGAGACCTTGGCCGCGCAGAACTTGAATTCGGGGATCTTCCCGAACGGGTCGAGCTGCGGGTTGGTCAGCATGTTGGCCGGGCCTTCGGCGAAGCAGAAGGGGATGAAGACCATGTCCTCGGTCACGTCCCGGTCGGCCCGCGCCTTCACCTTCACGGCGCCACGACGGGTATAGACCTCGACGTAATCCCCCGGCTTCACGCCGTTCTTCGCCATCCAGCGCGGGTGCAGATGAGCCACCGCTTCCGGCTCCAGCGTGTCCAGAACCGCGGCACGCCGTGTCATCGCGCCGGTATGCCAATGCTCCAGCAGGCGGCCGGTGGTCAGGACCATCGGATAATCCTCGTCCGGCAATTCCGCCGGCGGAACCAGATCGGTAGGTACCACCTTCACACGGCCCGATGCGGTCGGGAACCGTTCCGCGAAGATGATCTCGTGGCCCGGATGGGTCTCGTCATCGCAGGGATAGGTGACGGCGTTCTCGTTCTCCAGCCGGTCCCAGGTGATGCCGTTCAGCGACTGCATGATCTCGCCCATTTCGGCGAAGACATCCTTGGGGTGCGTGTAACTCCAGTCGAGGCCGAGGCCACGTGCGATTTCCTGAATCAGTTCCCAGTCCTGGCGCGCCTCGCCGGGCAGGGTCAGGGCCGGGCGGGCCAGCTGCACCTGACGGTTCGTATTGGTGAAGGTGCCCCATTTTTCCGCCTTGGCGGAGGCCGGGAAGACAACATCGGCGTGATAGCAGGTCTCGGTCAGGAAAATGTCCTGGACGACCAGATGTTCGAGCTTCGCCAGCGCCTCCCGGGCATGGCGGGCGTCCGGGTCCGACATGGCCGGGTTTTCGCCCATGACATACATGCCGGTGATCTCGTCCTCCAGGATGGCATGGACGATCTCGACCACCGTCAGGCCGCGGTTCGGGTCCAGCTTGGTGCCCCAGAAATTCTCGTACATCGTGCGGATCTCGTCCGCCTCGACCGATTTGTAGTCCGGATAGACCATCGGGATCAGGCCGGCATCGGACGCGCCCTGGACATTGTTCTGGCCGCGCAGCGGATGCAGGCCGGTGCCGGGCCTGCCGACCTGACCGGTGATGGCCGCCAGCGTGATCAGGCAGCGCGAATTGTCAGTGCCGTGGACATGCTGCGACACGCCCATGCCCCAGAAGATGATCGACTTCTCGGACCTGGCGTAGGTCCGCGCGACTTCGCGGATCGTCTCGGCATCAATGCCGCAGACCGGGGCCATGTCTTCCGGCGAGAAGCGCTTGGCGTTTTCCTTCACCGCCTCGTAATTGTCGACGCGGGCCTGCACGAACTGCTCGTCGACCAGGCCTTCCTCGATGATCGTGTGGATCATCGCGTTCAGCAGCGGCACGTCGCGGCCCGGCGTGAACTGCAGATGCTTCCAGGCATAGCGCGACAGGTTCTGGCCGCGCGGATCCATGATGATCAGTTTCGCGCCGCGCTTCGCCGCCTGTTTCAGATAGGTCGCCGCGACCGGGTGGTTCTGCGCCGGCCGCGCACCGATCACGATCATGCAGTCGGCATCATTGGCCGCCGTGAACGGGGCCGTCACCGCGCCGGAATTGACGCCTTCCATCAGCGCCGCGACCGAGGAGGCGTGGCACAGGCGCGTGCAGTGATCGACATTGTTGGTGCCGAAACCGGTGCGGACCAGTTTCTGGAACAGATAGGCTTCCTCGTTCGAGCCCTTGGCCGAACCGAAACCGGCCAGCGCCCTGCCGCCCTTTTCGTCGCGGATCTTCTTCAGGCCGCTGATCGCGACCTCCAGCGCCTCTTCCCAGGACGCCTCGCGGAAATGGGTCGACGGGTCCATCGGGTCGACCTCGGTATCCCAGGCCTTGCCGACGCCTTCCTTGCGGATCAGCGGCTTGGTCAGGCGCGCCGGGTGACTGGCATAGTCCATGCCGAAACGGCCCTTCACACAGAGCCGCTGCTGATTGGCCGGACCGTTCTTGCCCCGGACCTCGACGATCTTGTTGTCCTTCACATGAATCTCGGTCTGACAGCCGACGCCGCAGAATGGGCAGACGCTGTCGACGACCTTGTCGGCCTTGCCCAGATAGACCTGGTTCTCGTCGACCTTCAGGGCCGGCATCAGCGCCCCGGTCGGGCAGGCCTGGACACATTCGCCGCAGGCGACGCAGGTGCTTTCGCCCATCGGATCGTCGAAATCGAAGACGATCTTCGCCCCGTGGCCGCGATAGGCCATGCCGATGACGTCGTTGACCTGCACTTCGCGGCAGGCGCGGACGCACAGATTGCAGTGAATGCAGGCATCCAGATTGACGCGCATGGCCGGATGGCTGGCGTCGGTCGCCGGTGCGGCGCGGCGCGGGAAGCGCGACGTCTCGACATCCATCCGGTCGATCCAGGTCCAGAACTTGCTGTCGGTCTCATGGGCCTGCTCACGCTCCGGCTGGTCGGCCAGAAGCAGTTCGAACACCATGTCGCGCGACGCCTTGGCCCGTTCGGAGGCGGACCGGACCACCATGCCTTCGCTCGGCTTGCGGATGCAGGACGCGGCCAGGGTGCGTTCGCCCTCGATCTCAACCATGCAGGCGCGGCAATTGCCGTCGGCGCGATACCCCGGCTCCGGCTGCCAGCAGAGATGCGGAATCTCGACGCCCTCGCGCTGGGCAACCTGCCAGATGCTTTCGTCGCCATAAGCGGTCACGTCGCGGCCGTCGAGTTGGAAAGTGACGGTTTTCAACGCGGAATCGGGCATAATCGGTCCTCTGTCAGGCACAGGTGTCACATCGCGGAGACACAGTGTCACCGGACAGGCGGGTCCTGTCCAGCCGAGCCGCAGAGTGCCGCAGGGACGAACGGATTTATAGCCAATATGCGGCGTCGAGGGAGATAGGAGCGTCAAGCATCCCGGCGGCCGGTTAACGACCGCCGGTGCCCGGCACTCAGCTCTGCGGCTCCAGGGCGTAGCCGGCGGAGCGGACGGTGCGGATCACATCGGCCTCGCCGCCCTCGTTCAGCGCCTTGCGCAGGCGCCGGATATGCACGTCGACGGTGCGCAGTTCGACATAAACGTCGCGGCCCCAGACGGCGTCCAGCAATTGTTCCCGGCTGAAGACCCGGCCCGGATGCTCCATGAAATGGCGCAGCAGACGGTATTCGGTCGGGCCCAGCTTGATCTCGCGGCCGGCGCGATGAACGCGATGCGCGGCGAGGTCCATCTGCAGGTCCGCGACGCTCAGCGCCTCGTCCGACAGGGCCGGGCGCGACCGGCGCAGCAGCGCATGGACGCGGGCGGTCAGTTCGGCGGGCGAGAACGGCTTGGTGACGTAATCATCGGCACCGGAATCGAGGCCACGCACCGTATCCGCCTCCTCACCCCGCGCGGTCAGCAGGATGATCGGCAATTGCTTCGTCGCCGGTCGGCGGCGCAGTTGCCGGCAGACCTCGATGCCGGAAAGCTGCGGCAGCATCCAGTCCAGCAGGACCAGATCCGGCGGGTTTTCCTCGATCGCGACCAGCGCTTCCTCACCGTCGGAGACCGCATCGACCTCGAACCCCTGATGCTCGAGATTGTAGCGCAGCAGCGTGACGACCGCGGTTTCGTCTTCGACGATCAGAATCTTGGGCTTCATGCCGCTCATCGGTTTGACCCCTCCGTGATCCCGGATGGCATCAGGCATCGTTCTCATCCTTGTCGTCTCCGGCGTCATCATCATCGTCATCCGCACCGTCTTCGTCTTCCGGCCGCATCGTCGCATAATTGGAAGCATCGGCCTTCGGGCGGCGTTCGCTCAGCGGCACGCCCTCGACCTGGAAATGGATGGTCTCGGCGATGTTGGTGGCGTGGTCGCCGATCCGTTCCAGGTTCTTGGCGATGAACAGCAGATGGGTGCAGGGCGTAATGTGCCGCGGGTCTTCCATCATGTAGGTCAGCAATTCGCGGAACAGGCTGGTATAGAGCGCATCGACATCCTCGTCGGCCTCCCAGACCTCGATCGCCTTGTTGGTATCGCCCTGCAGATGGGCGTCCATGACGTCCTTCAGCATGGTCTGTACCGGACGGCCGATCCGCACCACGCCGCGCAGCAGCGGTTCCGACGGCATCTGGTTGAGGGCCAGCGCGCGCTTCGCGATGTTTTTCGCGTAATCGCCGATCCGTTCGATGTCCGACGATGTGCGCAGGGTCGCCACAATATAGCGCAGATCATTCGCCATCGGCTGGCGCAGAGCCAGCATCCGCACGACCAGACTCTCGATCTCGCGCTCCAGCGCGTCGATTTCCTTGTCGCCGTCCTTGACCGTCTTGGCCAGAGTGTTGTCGCGTTTTTCAATCGCCGTCAGCGCGTTCGCCAGCTGGCTTTCCGCCAGGCCGCCCATACGGGCCAGCAGCTTGGTCAGCTTGTTGAATTCCGCGTCGTAGGCGGCGACAATGTGGCCGTGAGAAACGTCTGCCATGGTTTTCGTACTTTCTTGCTGAAACCTGCCGGACCGCCCCGATGGCGCGCCCGCCCAGAATAACAGGATTCGTCGGTTATCAGCCGAAACGGCCGGTGATGTAGCCCTGGGTTCGCTCGTCTTTCGGGTTGGTGAAGATCTGTTCGGTTTCGCCGTATTCCACCAGAACGCCGAGGTGGAAGAAGGCCGTCTTCTGCGAGACGCGGGCGGCCTGCTGCATCGAGTGGGTGACGATGGCGATCGTGTAGTTCTCGCGCAGTTCGTGGATCAGATCCTCGATCTTCGCCGTGGCGATCGGGTCGAGGGCCGAGCACGGCTCATCCATCAGGATGACTTCCGGCGCGACCGCGATGGCACGCGCGATACAGAGGCGCTGCTGCTGGCCGCCCGACAGGCCGGTGCCCGGCGCGTCGAGGCGATCCTTCACCTCGTTCCACAGGCCGGCCTTCTGCAGCGAGGTCTCGACGACCTCGTCCATCTCCGCCTTGTTGCGGGTCAGGCCGTGAATGCGCGGACCGTAGGCGATGTTCTCGTAGATCGACTTCGGAAAGGGGTTCGGCTTCTGGAACACCATGCCGACCCGGGCGCGCAGATGCACGACATCGACGGCTTTGTCGTAGATGTTCTGGCCGTCCATGGTGATGTCGCCGGTCACACGGCAGATGTCGACCACGTCGTTCATCCGGTTCAGGCAGCGCAGGAAGGTCGACTTGCCGCAGCCCGACGGACCGATCAACGCCGTCACTTCCCGTTCCATGATGTCGATATTGACGTCGAACAGGGCCTGCTTCTCGCCGTAGAAAACGCAGACGTCCCGGCCCTTCACCTTCACTTCGCCGGTGCCGCTCCTGGCGGCCGCGCCGCCGAGATCGGACTCCATGCCGTTGGCGGGCTCGGCGACCGTGTCAGAAATATTCGAAGACATCATATCCTACCATTTTCTCTGAAAGCGTTGACGGAGCACGACAGCGATAAGGTTCATTGCGACCAGGAACCCGATCAGAACCAGGATCGCCGCGGAGGTTCTTGCGACGAAGCCGCGCTCAGGGCTGTCGGCCCAGATAAAGATCTGCGTCGGCAGGGCCGTCGCCGGATCCATGATCCCGCCGGGGTCGGAGGTGATGAAGGCGTTCATGCCGATCAGCAGCAGCGGTGCCGATTCCCCGAGCGCCTGGGCCAGCCCGATGATCGTGCCGGTCAGGATACCCGGCATCGCCAGCGGCAGCACGTGATGCATGATCACCTGCTGGTGCGAGGCGCCGATGCCGAACCCGCCTTCGCGGATCGACGGCGGCACGGCCTTCAGCGCGGCCCGGGTCGAGATGATGATGGTCGGCAGGGTCATCAGCGACAGTACCATGCCGCCGACCAGCGGTGCCGAACGGGGCAGGCCGAAGAACTGGATGAAGACCGCAAGGCCGAGCAGGCCGAACACCACGGACGGCACCGCGGCCAGATTGTTGATGTTGACTTCGATCAGGGCGGTCAGGCGGTTCTTCGGTGCGAATTCCTCAAGATAGACCGCGGCGGCAATGCCGACCGGGAAACTAATCAGGAAGCAGACCAGCAGCGCATAGAACGACCCGACGATCGCGCCGGACATCCCCGCCAGTTCCGGGAACCGGCTGTCGGCGGAGAAGAACAGGGTCCAGTTGAACGGCGTGCTGATCAGCCCCTTCTCGTCCAGGGTGTCCCACAGGCCGATCTGGAAATCGTTCACCTTCCGCTGTTCTTCCGGCACGTCGCGCGGAATGACGCCCTTGTGGAACTGATCGAACGCGTCGGAAACCGGCACCGTGACCGTGATGGTCCGGCCGATCAGGTCGGGATCGTCCAGCACCAGATCGCGGACCTGGTACTGCGCGCCGTTCGACGGGATCTGGTACATCGCGCGCTTGTCGTTGCGGGACTGCACCTCGGGGAACATGTCCTCGAAGGCACGCCGCACGACGACCCGGAAATTGCCCTGCTGGATCTCGTCCGGCTTCACCAGCTCGGGATCGATCGTGACTTCCAG
Organism: Alphaproteobacteria bacterium; assembly: GCA_033344895.1. Lineage (NCBI taxonomy): Bacteria > Pseudomonadati > Pseudomonadota > Alphaproteobacteria > Alphaproteobacteria bacterium. The sequence continues at coordinate 1,865,806 of JAWPMN010000001.1, read as the reverse complement.
ATCGATATGCGTCTGGATGAAGGACGAGGCCCCGGTATAGAGCAGCGACGTGAACAGCACGCCCAGCATCAGGATCGCCAGCGCGATCGCACCGATGCCATAGGCCTGAAGCCGGATATTCGCGTTGCGCCGGCGCTGGTTGTGCTTCTTGCGGGCGCCGGCGACGCCAACATCGGAAACTTGAGTGGCCATTTCTGGATGCCCCCGGATCAATCGTATTTTTCGCGGTATTTGGACACGATGCGCAGCGCAATGACGTTCAGGCAGAGCGTGACCACGAAGAGCACGAGGCCGAGCGCGAAGGCGGCGAGCGTCTTCGGACTGTCGAACTCGGTGTCGCCGATCAGCAGCGTGACGATCTGCACCGTGACCGTAGTCACCGATTCGAACGGGTTGGCCGTGATCTTGGCAATCAGGCCGGCGGCCATCACCACGATCATCGTCTCGCCGATCGCCCGGCTTGCCGCCAGCAGGATCCCGCCGACAATCCCGGGCAGAGCCGCGGGCAGCAGCACCGACACAATGGTTTCCGCCTTGGTCGCGCCCAGGCCGTAAGAGCCTTCACGCATGGAATGCGGCACGGCGCTGATCGCGTCATCGGACAGCGACGAGACGAAGGGAATGATCATGATCCCCATCACCGCCCCCGCCGCCAGCGCGCTGTTCGGCGCAACGTCCAGCCCCATCCAGGCGCCGAAGGAGCGCAGCGCCGGAGCCACCGTCAGAACCGCGAAGAAGCCGTAAACGACCGTCGGGATCCCGGCCAGAATCTCCAGGATCGGCTTCACGACGGCCCGAACGCGGCTGGAGGCATATTCGGCCATATAGATGGCGCTCAGCAGGCCGATGGGCACCGCGACCAGCATGGCGATGATCGAGATCAGGATCGTGCCGACGAAGACCGGCACCGCACCGAAGGCGCCCTCGCCCGCGACCTGGTCCTCGCGCATGGCGATCTGCGGTTCCCAGCTGAGGCCGAAGAGGAATTCGTACCACGGCACCATCTGGAAGAAGCGGAATGCCTCGAACAGAAGCGACAGGATGATGCCGATCGTGGTCAGGATCGCGAAGACGGAGCACAGGACCATCGTCCACTTGACGATCCGCTCGACGCCGGTCCGCGCCCGGAAGTCTGAATGAAGGCGGCTGCGCGTCAGGCCGAGACCGACAATGGCGACAAAGGCGCAGGCCGCGACCATCGCCCAGTCCGCCAGCAGCTGCCAGCCGTTGAGGGCGCTTGCGGCGGCCCGGACATCGGGGCTGGGTTCCCCGAAGATCTGACCGGCGGCGACGGAGCGGACTTCACTGATCAGCAGTTCAAGCTGCGAGTCGCTGCGCCCGGCGAGAGCGGCTTCCGGAAAGGACGCCAGGATCATCGCATCCAGGATGTGCCCTTCCAGGGCGGCCCAGACGAGCAGCAGCAGGACGGCCGGGATCGCCGCCCAGAGGCCGACATAGGCCCCGTGATAACCGGGAAGCGAATTCAGCTGGGCCCCGCCGGCCGGCGCCAGCCGGCGCGCAGCACTCGAGGCCACGATATAGCCCAGCACCGCGAGCGCGACGATAACGATCAAGGAGATACCGAACATTTTGTCCCCCCGGAAGCCGATGTCGGCCGCATGCCGGACCATCGGAACCTGGTACGCATTTCACCGACGGGCACCGCACGCGCCCGATGGGGCGCGTGCGGCTTCCGAAGGTAACGGATGATTACGAGCCGTAGCGCGTCATCATCGCGCCGTCCATGACGGCCTTCTTCAGTTCTTCACGCTTGGCATCGTCGAGAGCGACCAGACCGCGCTCCTTCAGGTAGCCCGCCGAACCCATGGCGTTGTCGCTGACATATTCCGACAGGAATTCGTTCAGACCCGGGATCACACCGCGATGGGCGTTCTTCACGTAGAAGAACAGCGGACGCGACAGCGGGTAGGAACCATCGGCGATCGTGTCGAAATCCGGGGTGACGTCGTTGATCTGGATGCCCTGCAGCTTGTCCTGGTTTTCGTAAAGGAAGGAATAGCCGAAGATGCCGTAGGCGGTCGGATCGGCTTCCAGGCGCTGAACGATCAGGTTGTCGTTCTCACCGGCTTCGATGAACGGGCCGTCCTGACGCATGCGGTGGCATTTCGTCTTGGCTTCGTCCTTGCTCAGCGCGGCGTGTTCCGGCAGCTCTTCACAGCCGACTTCCATCGCCAGTTCGACGAAGGCGTCGCGCGTGCCGGAGGTCGGCGGCGGGCCGAAAACCTGGATGGCGACATTCGGCAGGTCCGGGTTGACGTCGGACCAGGTCTTGTTCGGGTTGGCAACCCACGCGCCGTCGACCGGAACTTCCGCGGCCAGCGCCAGGAACAGGTCCTTCTGGGAGACCGAGATCGCTTCGCCTTCGCGGGAGACCGCGATGGACAGGCCGTCATAGCCGATCAGGGCTTCGGTGATGCTGTCGACACCGTTTTCCATACAGGTCTTGAACTCGGACTCTTTCATGGCGCGCGACGCGCCGGTGATGTCCGGATGATCCGCGCCGACGCCGCCGCAGAAGATCTTCATGCCGCCACCGGTACCGGTGGATTCGACGACAGGCGCCGCGCTGCCGGTCTTCATGGCATATTCTTCAGCCACGGCCTGGGTGTACGGGAACACCGTCGACGAACCGACGATCCGGATCTGGTCGCGGGCCTGGGCGGCACCGGCAAACGCAACGGCACCAAGGGCGGCAACCGCGAGCGTCGTCTTGAAACCTTTCATGTCTTCACTCCATTCTGACTTCGGTCAGGATTAGTTCGGAAGTTTCCGTCGATGGGTAATGACGTCGTGAACTCCTACATGCCCCGGATGGTCTCGCGGCACATAACCACTCCTCGCTTCGCCTTCGGAATTGGCTTGCCGCACGCGAGCCCGTGCGCCTCCGCCCCCATGACGTTGCGGCTTCATTTAAAGACGAGTGCTGACGGTTTTGTGATGCCTGTAAGACGTTTTCGTTACATGAACGAAAATTGGTCTATACAATAATGTGTCATTCCGGAGGGCGACGCGCCCCCAAAGCGCTGGAATCATCGCCTGATCCCAGGGACTTATCCTCCGCGGCTTCGCGCCCTACCGCCACGGGCAGGGTGACGGAGAAGGTGGTGCCCTTGCCGATTTCGCTGGTCACATTCAGACGACCGCGGTGTCGGTTCAGAATGTGCTTCACGATCGCGAGCCCCAGTCCGGTCCCCCCCATTTCCCGCGAACGCGCGGCGTCCACCCGGTAGAACCGTTCGGTCAGACGCGGCAGGTGTTCCGGGGCGATACCGGCGCCGCGATCGATCACATCCACCGTCAGGCGCCGGGGGTCGCGCCGCCGGACACGCACCGTCACCCTTTCGCCCTTGGCACCGTATTTCAGGGCATTGTCCAGCAGGTTCTGGAAGACCTGGAACAACTGGTCGGAATCGCCGCGCACCGGCGGCAATGGTTCCTCCCAGTCGGTTTCGATCGTCACGCCCAGTTTTTCGGCCTTCTGAGACAGCATCTCGATCAGTCTTGTCAGCAGGCCGGGAAGCTGAACCTCGTCGCGCGGGCGACTGTGCTCGTCCATTTCGATCCGCGACAGGCTGAGCAGGTCGGAAATCAGCCGGAACATGCGTTCCGACTGTTCCTGCATGATTGCCAGGAACCGCTCATGGGCCTCCGGATCGCCCTTGGCCGGACCGCGCAGGGTTTCGATGAACCCGGTCAGGCTGGTCAGCGGGGTGCGCAGTTCGTGGCTGACATTGGCCACAAAGTCGACGCGCATCTGTTCCGACCGGCGCAGCGCCGTCACATCCTGAAAGTCGATCAGAATGACCGGCGCGTCCCGGCCCGCCGGCATGCCGGGGGGCGGGTCCACCGGCTCCACACGGACAATGAACTCGGTTTCGACCGGCACGGGCAGCTTCAGGTCGACCGATTGCGGTCCATGGCCCTCGATGGTGCGGTCGATCGCGCTCAGCAAGGCCGGGTCGCGCAGCCCGTCGGCGATGTCACGACCGGTCAGGTCGCTGTCGACCAGCGCATGCGCCACTGCATTGGCGCGCACCACCCGGCGGTCGCGATCCAGGAAGAAGATCGGGTGCGGCAGCGAGGAGACGATCCTGTCCGCCACTGCCGCCTTGTAGCTGAGGGCGTCGAGCTGGGCCTGGGCCTCGGCGGTCAGGCGGTTCAGCCGCCGCATGACGATCGTTTCCGCCGTCAGCCGCCGCCGTACCGCGATGCCCGCACCCAACAGAATCGCGGCGCCCAGAATGATCGCGGCATGCACCGGGATCACGCCCTTCGTCAGCATCAACGCCAGGACGAGCGCCGCCGGGGCCGTGGCCAGCAGTATCGATCTGATCCAGGATCCCGACATGGCGCACCCGCGTCCTAGGCGATGGCGTCGTGCGCAGCCAGTGCCGCCAGCGACACGAGGTCGCTGACGCTGGATCCCATCTGGGCGACCTGAACCGGATGGGCCAGACCGAGCATCAGCGGGCCGATCATCGTGCCGCCGCCCAGGCTCTGCAGCATGCGTGAGGCGATATGCGCGGAATTGATCCCCGGCATCACCAGCACATTAGCCGGGCCGCTGAGCCGGCAGAACGGATAGAGCCGCTGCATCAGATCATAGTCCAGCGCCGCGCTGGGCGAGATATCGCCGTCATATTCGAAGTCGACGCCTTCGGAATCCAGCAGGTCGACCGCATCGCGCACCCGTTTGCCGCCGGGCCGGTCCGGATTGCCGAAATTCGACGCATAGAGCATGCCGACGCGCGGCTCATGCCCCAGGCGGCGGGCATAGGCCGCGGCCTCCTTCGCAATCTCAGCCAGGGTGCGGCCATCCGGCAGCTCGTTGACCGAGGTATCCGCGATGAAGATCGTGCGGCCGCGGGCCACCATGATGGTCAGGCCCATCGCGGTATGGCCGTCGGCCACATCGATGACCTGGCGGATGCCGTCATAGGCGACATTGAAGGCCCGCGTCGCCCCGGTCACCACGGCATCGACCTTGCCCTTGGCCAGCATGCAGGCGGCGAAGACGTTGCGGTCCTGGTTCACCAGCCGCTGGCAGTCGCGGTGCAGATAGCCGGCGCGCTGAACCTTGGCATAGAGGTAGTCGGTATACTCTTCATTGTCGGAGCTGAGCCGCGCATTGTGGATCTCGAACTGGATCGACGCGTCCAGCCCCAGTTCCCGCGTGGTCTCGCGAATGCGGTCTTCGCGCCCGACCAGAACCGGCGTGCCATAGCCCGAGGTCTGGAACAGCGCGGCGGCGCGGATGACGCGCGGATCCTCGCCCTCGGCAAAGCAGACCCGCTGCGGGTTCTGGCGCACACGTTCGAAGATGAAATGCAGCATGTTGGCGGTCGGATCGAGCCGGGCCTTCAGCTCCTGGCGATAACCCTCCATGTCCATGATCGGACGGCGCGCGACCCCCGACTTCATCGCCGCCTCGGCGACCGCCGCAGGGACGCCGACGATCAGGCGCGGATCGAAGGGCACCGGAATGATGTAGTCCGGCCCGTATTGCAGCGCCTGCCCGCCATAGGCGTTGGCAACCTCATCCGGCACATCCTCGCGGGCCAGGCGCGCAATCGCTTCGGCCGCGGCGATCTTCATATCGTCATTGATCGTCGTCGCGCGGACATCCAGCGCGCCGCGAAAGATGTAGGGGAAGCCCAGGACGTTGTTGACCTGGTTCGGATAGTCGGACCGGCCGGTGGCGACGATCGCGTCGGGCCGCACCGATTTGGCGTCGTCCGGCGTGATTTCGGGATCGGGATTGGCCATGGCGAACAGGATCGGCTTGTCCGCCATTGTCTTGACCATTTCCGGGGTCACGGCGCCCTTGACCGACAGGCCGAAGAAGACATCGGCGCCGTCCAGCGCCTCCGCCAGGCTGCGTGCGTCGGTGACCGCGGCATGGGCGGATTTCCACTGGTTCATGCCTTCCTTGCGGCCCTGATAGATCACCCCTTTGGAATCGCACAGGATGACGTTGTCGGCCGGCATGCCCATCGCCTTGATCAGCTCGGTGCAGGCGATGGCCGCCGCACCGGCGCCGTTGACCACCAGCTTGGTGTCCCGGATGTCGCGCCCGGTCAGATGCAGCGCGTTGATCAGCCCCGCCGCCGCGATGATCGCGGTGCCGTGCTGATCGTCATGAAACACCGGAATATCCAGTTCCTCACGCAGGCGCTGCTCGATGATGAAGCATTCCGGGGCCTTGATATCCTCCAGGTTGATGCCGCCGAAGGACGGGCCCAGGAAACGCACGCAGTTCACGAATTCGTCGACATCCTCGGTCCCGACTTCCAGATCGATGGAATCGACATCGGCGAAGCGCTTGAACAGCACGGCCTTGCCTTCCATCACCGGCTTGGAGGCCAGCGCGCCGATATTGCCGAGGCCCAGCACCGCCGTGCCGTTGGAGATCACCGCGACCATGTTGCCGCGTGCGGTGTAGTCATAGGCCGTCACCGGGTCTTCCGCGATGCGCAGGCAGGGCGCCGCCACCCCCGGCGAATAAGCCAGGGACAGATCGCGCTGCGTCGTCAGAGGCTTGGTCGGCGCCAGTTCGATCTTGCCCGGCCGGCCCTGGGCATGGAACTGCAGCGCGTCCTCGTCGGTGATCTTCTTGTCGGCCATACTTCTCCTCCGGGGTTCTTCAGGGTAACCGTCCCCGCGAACCTTGTTCTGTTGTCGCAAACTATAGGTCTAGCATGTGAACGGGATTATGACAGTGTTTCCAATAAGGTTGCGGCAACCGTCTTTTCTTGGCCGTTGAAGCACCCTATCCTGCGGAACAGGGTTAATCGGACGATACAAGAGAAGACGAACGCTGGCGGGAAGAGGCAACGGTACGACATGGCGCAACAATCGGGCATGGCCAGCCAGGAATATCTGCTGCTGGACTACGCACAACGTCTGGAACGCCACCGCGACGGGCGGCGCGGCGTACATGTGCATCTGTCGCGCCTGAAGCCCCAGAACCGCCGCGAACACCATATCCGCATCGCCCTGAACACGCTGGATGATTTCGTCTCGACCTTTGAGGGTCAGTCCTTCCTGCTGGGCAACAACGACCTGATCTTCGTGGTCAAGGGCGCGACCCTGCAACAGATGGACGACGCGGTCATGCGGCTGCGCTATCTGTTCAGCGACGATCCGCTGACCCAGGCCGAGCCGGATTCCGATGAAGGCCACGGCCGATTCGCGACGCTCTACAACATTGAAGGCCAATACGCGAAGTTCATGGATCTGTGCGAGCGTGTCTTCGAGGAGGAACGCGCCCGCCAGAAACGCCTGCAGCAGATGGCCGAACAGTCAGGTGAGACATTCGAGGATGCGCGCCGGCCGCTGAAGCCGGAACAGCTGGGCCGGCTGGAGGAGTTTCTGGAACGCGCGGATCTGTCCAGCGTGTTCCGGCGCCAGGCGGTCAGCGTCGTCCACAAGCAGTCGCCGCCCAAGCCGATCTTCAACGAGTTGTTCATCTCGATCTTCGATCTGGCGAAGACGGTGCTGCCGGATGTCAACCTGGCCGCCAACCGCTGGCTGTTCCAGCATCTGACCCAGACGCTGGACCGGCGCGTGCTGAAGATGCTGGCCCGGGCCGACGACCGGACCCTGCATTCCTCCTTCTCGATCAACGTCAATGTCGGCACGCTGCTGGCGCCGGAATTCCTGGATTTCGATTCCAGCCTGCGCATGGGCAGTCGCGGCACGCTGGTGGTCGAACTGCAGCTGCTGGACATCCTGTCCGACTATTCCTCCTTCGTGTTCGCCCGCGATTTCGTTCGGGAGAAGGGCTATCGCATCTGTCTGGACGGCATCTCGCCGGAACTGACCCGGTTCGTCGACCGCCAGTTCATGGAGGTCGATCTGGTCAAGCTTTCGGCCGGGTCGGTCTTCGATTCCGGTGGCAGCCAGGAGCAGCGGGCGGAGATCGCGAAGCAGGTCGACCGGATCGGCAAGGGCCGCGTGATCCTGTCGCGCTGCGATAACGAGGCGATGGTACGGACCGGTCAGGGCATGGGTATCACCATGTTCCAGGGCCGCTATCTGGACGCCGTGCTGCAACAGATGTCCCGGTCCAAGAACGCGCCTGCTCCGCGCGCGGCGCGCCGCTAGACGGCCCGAAAATGGAACAGGTTGCCGCCTTCCTGGACACCCTGTCCGGGGTGATGCCCCAGACACTGCCGATTGCGCTGATCCTGGCACTGGGCATCCTGTTCGACGCCGTGATCGGCGATCCGCGCTGGTTCTACCGGCATGTCCCCCATCCCGTCGTGCTGATCGGCAAGCCCATCGGGTTCCTGGATCGTCGCCTCAACCGGGAGGGCCGCCCCGAAACCGACCGGATGATCCGCGGCGCCGTCACCGTCCTGTTCATCGTCGGAAGCGTCACCGGGATCGGCTGGGCACTGGCCGCCCTGTTCGCGGGCCATGCCTGGGGCTGGGTGGCGGAGGCCGTGGTCGTCGGGGTGTTTCTGGCGGCCCGCAGCCTGCACGATCATGTCCGCCGGGTCGGCAAGGCCCTGCGCAGCGACGGGCTGGAGGGCGGACGGCGCGAGATCGCCCATATCGTCAGCCGCGACCCGCGCAGTCTGGACCGCCATGGCGTCGTCCGGTCCGGCATCGAATCCCTGTCGGAGAATTTCAGCGACGGCGTCATCGCGCCGATCTGCTTCTATCTGGTCTTCGGCCTACCCGGCCTGCTGGCCTACAAGGCGATCAACACCCTGGACAGCATGATCGGCTACAAGACCGACCGTCACCGGGCCTTCGGTTTCGCCGCGGCACGGCTGGACGATATCGCGAACTGGGTGCCCGCCCGGATCAGCGGGCTGCTGCTCTGTCTCGCCGCCTGCTTCACGCCGACCGCCTATCCGCTGCAGGCCCTGCGCACAATGCTGCGCGAGGCGAAGAAGCATAAATCACCCAATGCCGGCTGGCCGGAGGCTGCGCTGGCCGGGGCGCTGGGAGTTGCGCTGGGCGGCCCGCGGACCTATCCGGGCGGTCAGGTCGTCGGCGTCTGGATCGGCGAGGAATTTCCGGCCCGCCTGGAACCGCGCGACATCGACCGCGCTCGCGCGCTTTACATCGTCGCCAATCTGCTGGTCTGGTTCGCGGCCCTGACGGGGGGCCTGGCGACGCTGCTATGACGGCAGCACGACGGTAAAGCGGGAGCCGTCCCCGGGCGCGCTGTCGACCTCGATCCGGCCGCCATGACATTCGACCAGCTCACGCGACAGACGCAGGCCGAGACCGGTTCCGGTCTCGCCCTCCGTCCCCGGCACCGACTGGGTCCGGTCCAGCGAAAACAGCTCGGCAACCGTCCCGGCATCCATCCCGATGCCGCTGTCGGTCACCGCTATCCGTGTCTCGCCATCCGACCGCAGCGCGGATATCCGCACCGTATCGCCGGATCGGGAGAATTTCAGGGCGTTGCTGACCAGATTGCGCAGCACCGTCTCGATCATCTTCCGGTCGGCCGTCAGCGACAGGGTTCCGGGCAGGTCGGTGACCAGATCGATCCCCTTCTGACGCGCGACCGGGGCGAACAGGTCGGTCACATCCGCGACCGAATCCGCCAGCGCATAGGGGTGCGGATCGCAGGACATCGCCCCCTGCTGCAACCGCGCCCAGGACAACAGGTTCTCCAGCAGCTTGTGCAGGTTCCCCGCCGCCGCGTGGATGTCGTCGCCATATTCCGCAATCTGGTCGCGTGACAGGGTCGCGATCTTCCGGCGCAGCAGATCCGACATGCCGATCAGGACGTTGAACGGGCCCATCAGGTCATGGGCGATGATTGAGAAGAAGCGGTCCTTCTGACCGTTCAGCTCCGCCAGCGCGTCATTGGTCTCCCGCAATTCACGGGTCCGCGCCTCGACCTCGCGTCTCAGTTCGGCCTCGGATCGCTCCAGTATGGTGCGTGCCTGCTGTTCCGCGGCCACCTTCTGACGCTGCAGCAGGCGGATCCGGTCGGCCAGCGCCAGCGCGAACAGCACCGCCTCGCCCAGCAGCCCGATCCAGGCGATGCGCAGGGTCAGATCGTTGGTCGGGGCCAGCCCGACGAAGCGCCCGATCAATAGCGCGACGGAGACGAACCAGACCGCCCAGGCCAGGGTGAAGATGCGGGCCGACTTCACGCCCCGCCACCACAGCATCGCGCCATAGACCGGCAGCATGGTCAGGACCAGACCGCCGATCATGACCGACTGCGCCGCCAACGCCCCTTCCCCCAGCAGATACAACACCGGCGGCAGCACGAAATACGCCATGACCAGGCGCAGCACCGTGTCGAAGCGCGGGGTCAGACGCCAAGTCTCCAGGAAGGTGCGGCTGAACTGAACCACCAGCATGAAGGCCAGGGCGGCAAACAGCGGCGCGCCGAACTCCCCCAGTCCGGGATAGTCTGGCCACAGGAAGCGGTTGCCGAATCCGGAGGCCGACGCAAAGGCCATCTGTGTGGCTGCGAAATAGGCCAGATACCAGAAATAGACCCGATCGCGGACAACCGCGAAGATCACGACATTATAGAGGAACAGCAGCCCGGCCCCGCCGGCAAACACACCCAGCAGCATCCAGATCGCGTGCTGCTTCTTCGAATAGGCCTTGGGCGACGACACCTGAAAATAGACGTCGATCCCGTCCCCGCGTTCATGATGAAGGCGGACATAGAGCGTGCTGGTTTGCCCCGGCCCGGTGGTCAGTGGCGCCGCGAAACCTTCGCCCGGCAGCGGCCGCCGGTCATAGGGCAGGCGGTCGCCCATCGCGATGTGGCGGACCGTTCCATCGTCGAGCCGGTGATAAAGGTCGACATAATCGGTCAGCGGAAAAGGGAAATTCATCACCCAGTCGACAGGGTCCGCGCCGCGATTGACGGCCTCGAACCGAACCCACCAGGCGGATCGGGTGATCCCCATGGAGGTTGACCGATCCCCGGCCGGCACGAACTGGCTATCCATGGACCCGTCCACGATGGCCTCGGCCGGCAGCATTGCATCCGGATCTTCCAGCAGGGCGGCGTGCCCCATCGGCGCCTGGACAGCCATGTCCCGCGATAACTGAAAGGGATCGGCCGCTGCGCCGGTTGCGAGAAAAAGCGCGATCAGCAGCGCAATCGCGCCGCCCGTCGCAGCCCTGAAGCCTGCCATTCCCCCCACCCCGCCTTGTGCCGTTCAGAGCCCGACCGCGGCTTCCTTTTCTGCCCGCAGCGCCTCGAGACGCAGCCGTTCGCGCTTGCCGATCCGTTCGCTTTCCGATTTCAGCTGCCCGCAGGCGGCCAGAATGTCCTGACCGCGCGTCTTGCGGATCGTCGCCACCGTCCCCGCGCGGTGCAGGATCGCCAGGAAGGCCTCGATCCGCGCCGGGTCGGAACAGTCGAATTCACTGCCCGGCCAGGGGTTGAACGGAATCAGGTTCACCTTGGACGGGATGCCCTCCATCAGGCGCAGCAGGGTGCGCGCGTCGGCATCGCTGTCGTTCACGCCTTTCAGCATGACATATTCCCAGGTCACCCGGCGCGACGTGGTCAGACCGGGATAGCCGCGCACCGCCTCCATCAGTTCGGCGATCGGGTATTTCCGGTTGATCGGAACCAGCCGGTCGCGCAGCTCGTCATTCACCGCATGCAGCGAGATCGCCAACGACAGGCCCAGCTCCGCGCCGACACGGCGGATATCCGGCACGACCCCCGAGGTCGAGAGCGTGATCTTGCGCCGTCCGATGGCAATGCCGTCACCGTCGGAGACCAGCCGCATCGCCGCCATGACATTGTCGGTGTTGTACAGCGGCTCGCCCATTCCCATCAGCACGATATTGCTGATCCGGCGGCCGGCCTCTTCCGTCTGGGCCCAGTCGCCCAGCGCGTCGCGCGCCAGCATCACCTGTCCGACGATATCGCCCGGCGTCAGATTCCGAACCAGCTTCTGGGTTCCGGTGTGGCAGAAGGCGCAGGTCAGGGAACAGCCAACCTGGGAGGAAATGCACAGCGTGCCGCGATCCGTTTCCGGGATGAAGACCATCTCGGCCTCGTTCCCGTCCTCATAGCGCAGCAGCCATTTTTCGGTGCCGTCCTTCGATTTCTGATGCATCGAGACCTTCGGCCGGTCGATGCGGCAGGTCTCCTCCAGCTTCGCACGGAACGCCTTGGACAGGTTGGTCATGTCCTCGAACCGCTGGGCGCCGCGATTGTAGATCCAGTGATACAGCTGCTTGGCGCGGAAGGCGGGCTCTCCCATATCCTTGACCAGCGCCGTCAGGCCATCGCGATCCAGCCCGATCAGGTTCGGGCGCGCATCGACCGCCGGCGCCAACTGGCCGCCGGGCATGAAATCCTGCAAGGATGCTGCATCACTCATAATCGAAATCCTGCACGTTTGCGGCAGGTCATACTCCCCCTGCCCCGGTCGTGTAAACTAACAGGCGCAAGAACCGAGGAGAAAACCTATGGCCTTCGAAGACTATAAAGCAGAAATCGCGCTGCTGCTGTCCCAGATCGACAACGATCCGGGGGATGAGCACGAAATCCACATGCGCCTGCACACACTGCTGAACACCCTGCGCGCCGAGGGCCTACCGATCCCCGACGACCTTCGCGATCTCGAAGACTATCTGGACCGGCAGTTCTCGACCGGCGGCTAGTTGACGTTACAGGCCGCGTTGATCGCGTTATTCGCCGCCGTGAAGCCGGACAGGGAATAGGTGTCAGTGGTCTTTGTCCCGCGCGCCGAGGTGCCGACAACGACCATGGTCGAGCCCGCGCGCATCGCACGGATCAGCTTCGGCTCGTCGTCACGCCAGGCATAGGCGCCTTCCCCGCTGGCATAGAGGCGGAACTTGCTGCCGCCGATCGTCACCTCGACCGTGCTGCCGTCCTTGATCGGATATCCCATGTGGAACCCGACCTCGCCGGTAGCCCCCTCCTTCGGACGGTGCATCACGAAGGCCCAGATGTCGCCGCGCTTGCTGTAATCGCCTTCGTCCTTCTGCGGCTGAGAGGCCATGGTGCATCGAGTGCCGCCGCTCTGCGTATAGCTGTAGGCCTGCCAGTCGTTGAACACACCAAGATCTTTGTGGTCCTGCGCCGAAGCGGGCAAGGTAGCCGAGAAACCGATTGTCGCCGGAACCAGCACCGTCGCCAGCCATTTCGCCACCGCGGTACGCATGGGATTCGCCATTGTCACCCTCGCACTCTGAGAACACTATGATAAGGATTGCGTCGGACCGTGCCCCAGAAATAGGACGATTTTTTGACGTTGCCAATGATCCGACGATGAATTCGCCCCGTATCCCCAAGCATGGAACAGGCCGTGCTGACAGTCCGCGACTCCGCCGCCCCGCATATTGCGGCGCGCGCCGCCCTGTCGATGGCCGACAGGACGCCCCCTCGCCGGGCCGGGCGACCGCCGATGACTGACACCGTCATCCCGGACGCCACGGACCTGGCAGCGATGATGCGACGTCTGGCGGAGGACGAGGACCGGGATGCCTTTGCCGCCCTGTTCGAATACTTCGCGCCGCGCATCAAGGCCTACATGATGCGCAGCGGATCGGACGACGTCGCGGCGGAGGAATTCGCCCAAGAGGCGATGTTGATGGTCTGGCGCCGGGCCTCGAGTTTCGATCCGTCCCAGGCGTCGGTTGCGACCTGGGTTTTCACGATCGCGCGGAACAAGCGCATCGACGCCTTCCGCCGGAACAACCGACCGGAACTCGATCCGGACGACCCGCTGCTGCAGCCGGCTGCCGAGCCGATGCAGGACGACAAGATGGAAGAAGACCAGGTTGCGGAAGCCATCCGTACCGCCATGGCGGATTTGCCGGCGGAACAGGTGCGGATGCTGCAGATGGCCTTCTATGAGGACAAGGCTCATAGCGAGATCGCCGAGGAAACCGGCCTTCCGCTGGGCACCGTGAAATCACGCCTGCGCCTCGCGATGGGCAAATTGAAGAATCTGCTAGGAGAGACTGACCTATGACGGCTGCTTTGACATCGGGGGGGGATATGTGGACGGCGGGACCGTCGCATCACCTTTCGGATGACATGCTGTTGGACTACGCGGCAGGTTCGCTGGACGAAGCGACAGGCCTGATCGTGGCGACGCATCTGACCTATTGTGCGGCATGCCGCAAGCGCGCGGCGCGCCTGGACGCGCTGGGCGGCGCGATGCTTCATGACGTTGCGCCGGCGGGCATGTCGCCGGGGGCGCTGAATGCGGTCATGGCGCGCCTTGACAAGGGCACGTCCGAAGGGTCTGCGCCGGTCCGGAAGGATGCCGCGCCGGCGAATGACAATCCCCAGGTGCCGGCGGTTCTCCGCCGGTATCTCGGCGGCGATCTGGATGGCGTGACCTGGAAGAATGTCGGAATGGGGGTCCAGACTTCGGAAATTGCGATCGCATCCCCGGCCAAGCGGGCCTTCCTGCTGCGCGTTCCGGCCGGAAAGGCCGTGCCGCACCATACCCATGCCGGCAACGAATACGTGCTGATCCTGCGCGGCGCCTATAATGATGAAATCGGGCGGTTTGCGCGCGGCGACATGGCGATCAGCGACGGATCGATTCGCCACCAGCCGGTGGCCGAGCCGGATGAAGACTGCATCTGTCTGGTCGTCGTCGACGCCCCGATCCGCCTGACCGGCCCTCTCGGAGCGATCCTGAACCTGTTCGTGAAAGTCTGACGGCGGGCGCGCAGATCGGCGGGGCTCGCGCGGCGGCGGGAGTCACCGTAAGCTTGGGTCATGTTGCGCGCCCTCACCCTCTTCCTCATCTGCCAGTTGCTCGGCGAAACCGTCGCGGTTCTGGCCGGCTGGCCGATTCCGGGCCCGGTGCTGGGCCTCGCCTTCCTGCTGGCCGGCCTTCTGAGTGTAAGGCAGGCGCCGGACTGGCTTCGCGACACGTCGTCCGGGCTGCTGAAGCATCTTTCCCTGCTCTTCGTACCGGCCAGCGTCGGACTGATACAGCATGCCGACCGCCTGCGGGTTGAGTGGCTGCCGCTGGCCGCTGCCGTCCTGATCAGCACGATCGCGGCCATCGCCGCCGGTGCCGTCGTCTTCGTCGCGGTCTCGCGGCTGACCGGAACCCCGGCCGAGGGCGAGGACCGCAAGACATGATCGCGTCGACGCAGGATATCTGGGTCTATCTGTCGGAAACCCCGCTGCTGTGGCTGACCGCCACGCTGATCGCCTATGGCATCGGCCATGTCGCCTTCATCCGCTCCGGCAGCAATCCGGCGGTCAATCCCGTTGCCATTGCCGCCGCCCTTCTGATCGCGCTGCTGGTGGTGACGGATACGGAGTACGATACCTATTTCGAAGGCGCGCAGTTCGTCCATTTCCTGCTGGGTCCGGCCACGGTCGCGCTCGCCGTCCCGCTTTATGTTCACCTGCCGAAAGTGCGCCGGGCGGCGCTGCCGATGCTGGCGGCCCTCGTAGCCGGGGTCGTCACCGCCGTCGGCACCGCCCTGGCGATCGCCGGTCTGATGGGGGCGGGAACGGAGAGCCTGCTGTCGCTCGCCCCGAAATCGGTTACCTCCCCCATCGCGATGGGCATTGCGGAGCGGATCGGCGGCCTGCCTTCCCTGGCGGCCGGTCTTGTCATCGCAACCGGCATTGTCGGGGCGATCGTGGTCACGCCGCTGCTGAACCTGATGCGCATCCGGGACTGGCGTGCCCGCGGCTTCGCGGTCGGGATCGCAGCCCATGGGATCGGCACTGCCCGCGCGTTTCAGGTCAACCCGATCGCCGGTGTCTTCGCCGCGGTCGCGATGGGTCTGAACGGCCTGACCACCGCCCTCCTTGTCCCGCTGATCGCGCATTTGTTACTGTAACCGCGACGATTTGGCGTCTTGAGGCGCGCCCGCGCCATCCGTACCTCTTGAAGCAGTGACATGTACCCTCCGCGGAGGTCTCGTAGACCATGCAGCGCAAAACCATTCCGCTGATCGGCGCCATGCTGGCAGCCCTCGCCGCCATCGGTTTGGCGGCCCTCGTCGTCTGGAATCAGCTTTCCGGCAGTTCCGACCGCGCCGCCCGCGGAGACGGCGAAGCCGTCGTTGCGCCGGGCCTCGAGGTCGGCGGCGATTTCGAACTGGTCAATCACAAGGGCGAGACCGTCACGCAGAATACGTTCGAAGGCGGGTTCATGCTGGTCTATTTCGGCTACAGTTCCTGCCCGGACGTCTGTCCGACGGAATTGTCGAGCATGGCCGCAGCCATCGACATTCTGGCCGAACGGGATGCCGAAGCGGCGCAGCAGATCACCCCGGTCCTGATCACGATCGACCCGGCCCGCGACACGGTCGAGGTTCTGAAGGATTACGCCCCCGCCTTCCATCCGCGACTGGTCGGTCTGACCGGCAGCGACGAGGAGATCGACAAGATCGCCCGGAAATACCGGGTCTACTACGCCCGGGGTCAGCAGATCGACGACGAGTTCTATCTGATGAACCATTCCGGCTATGTTTATCTGATGGGGCCGGACGGCGATTTCATCACCATGTTCCATGGCGGCACCGACCCGGAGTCGATCGCCAACGCGCTGCAGCGCTACGTCGCCGCCGCCGCGACCAGCTGACGGTCGCGGCCCTCGGTTCCGCCCTGCCGCCGCCCAGTACCCACCCGGCCCGGAACGGGCGCGTCGCGCCCATGCCAGTCTCTGTCGGTTGAACGCTTGACCTCCGCGCCGCCGCAGCGGTACTCATTACGCTTGAACATGCGTTTCGGTGCTCCAAAACGGGTCATGAAGGCCCCGGAGCTAAGAGGGAACACGGGAAGGATCTACCCATCAGGGGGTCCAGGCCCGGGCTGCCCCCGCAACCGTGAGCGGTGAGCGGCATTCGCTGCGCCACTGGCCGGGTTTCCGATCGTTTCGGAGATGCTGCCGGGAAGGCTGAATGTCGCTTCGACCCGCGAGCCGGGAAACCTGCCGAGGCGTAAGCGCCATCTCAAGCGACCGTCGGGTGTGACGGGAGGAGACAGAAATGAACGATCGCATTCAGGCCACGACCGCCGATCAGGTTGAAACGGAATCCCGGACCAACGTGCTGGCTGCTGCCGTAGCGGCAGCGCTGTTCGGCACGTTCCTGTTCCTGGGTATGGGCTTCGCGCATTCGGACACGATCCACAATGCGACCCATGACGTGCGGCACGCGCTGGCGCTGCCCTGCCACTAAGCCGCCAGACAATCCGACATGTTCAAGCGCCTTTTCGGCGCGGCATTTGCCGCGGGCATCGTCGCGGGTCTAGCGATCAGCGCGATTCAGGAGTTCACCACCACCCCCATCATCCTCCATGCCGAGGAATACGAGAATGCGGGCGAAGAACAGGCGGCCGTTCAGGACGCTGCGGTCTTCCGCGTCGCCGGCACCGGGGCCTTCCCCGGGTTCACCCTCTACAAGGCCCATAGCGACGAGGCCCATGGCGACGAGGAAGCCTGGGGACCGGAAGACGGTCTCGAGCGCTCACTCTATTCCGCCGGCACCAACATCGTCATGGGCGTCGCCTTCGCCCTGATGCTGACGGCCGCCTTCGCCGTCCATGGCGGCGCGATGAACGGCCGGACCGGCCTGCTCTGGGGTATCGGCGGGTTCACCGTCTTCACCCTGGGCCCGAATCTGGGCCTTCCGCCGGAAGTGCCCGGTAGCATGGCCGCGGAACTGGGCGCGCGTCAGATCTGGTGGATCGGCTGTGCCATCGCGACCGGGATTGGTCTGGCCCTTGCCGTCTTCGGCCGCAAGCTGCCCTTCGTCATTCTGGGCATTCTGCTGATGGCGGCTCCGCATATCGTCGGCGCCCCGCAGCCGGCCGCGGTCGGCGGCGGCGTTCCGCCGGAAATCGCCGGCCATTTCGCGGCCGCCTCCATCGTCGTCGCGGCGATCTTCTGGGCCATGCTGGGCTGGCTCAGCGGGACCTTCTATCAGCGGTTCTCGGGCGCCAGCGCCTGATTTCCAGCGGCCTTGCGCTTCAGGACGCCTTCACCTTCCGGGTGAGGGCGTCCAGGCCGAGCACCAGCAATCCCAGCACCAGCCCCCAGAAGGCGGAGCCGATCCCGAACAGGGAAAGCCCGGATGCCGTGGCCACCAGGGTCAGAACGGCAGCAAAGCGCGTTTCCTCCGGCGCCAGGGCGGCGCTCAGCGATCCCATCAGCGGCCCGACCAGGGCCAGCCCCGCCACCGTCACGATCACCGCCGGCGGCAGCGCGGCAAAGCCGGCGACCAGCGTCACCCCGACCCCGGCCAGGATCAGATAGCCCGCACCATAGAACAGCCCGGCCTTCCAGCGCTGCGCCGGATCGGGATGGGTGTCCGGGCCGGTGCACAGCGAAGCGGTGATCGCCGCCAGGGTCGTGGTATGCGCCCCGAACGGCGCGGTGAACAGCGATGCCAGACCGGTAACCGCCAAGGTCGACCGCGCCGGCGGCGTGTAACCGGCGGCCGAAAGTACCGCGAATCCGGGCAGGTTCTGCGAGGCCATCGACACCAGGAACAGCGGCACGCCCAGCCCGATCAGGACCGCCGGATCGAATTCCGGCGTGATCAGGACGAGCGTCGCCGTCGCCAGTTCGCCCTGGAGCGGTTCGACCCGACCGAGCGCCATGGCCCAGGCCACGCCGGCTGCAATGACGGCCAGCACCGCCCAGGTCGCGCTGAACAGGCGCACGAGCAGAAAGACCGCGACCAGCGGCAACACCAGAAGCGGGTCCCCGGAGGCCGCGTCGAACACCGCGATGGAAAACCCGATCAGCACCCCGGCCAGCATGGCGGCAGCGACCGCGGTCGGAATTCTGGCAATGGCATCCGCCAGCGGCTTGATCGCGGCGCTGAGCACGATCAGCACCGCGGCCAGCAGGAAGGCGCCGACGGCGGCCTCGATCCCGATGGTCGGGGCGCCGGCGACCATGGTGGCGCCGATCAGTGCCGCGCCCGGCGTCGACCAGGCGGTGACGATCGGCATCCGGTGCAGCAGCGACAACAGAGGGCTTGTCACGGCCATGGCGATGCACAGGGCGGTGATCCAGGACGCGGTTTCCGCCGGGGAGGCACCGACCGCGCGGATACCGGCCAGGATGATCGCGATGCTGCCGCCGAAGCCGACCAGAACGGCCACCAGGGCATTGCTGAACAGGGAAAATCTCATCGGGCCGGCTCCGCCTTTTCGAACACCATGAGGAAATTGTTCGCCGGCATCGGATCGTCGGCATGAAGCTGCAATCCGGCGGCGGCGGCGATCGGAAGAAGGTCGCCTTCCAGGTCCCGCACCCCCCAGGACGGGTCCCGCGCCCGCAGCGATGCGTCGAAGTCCGCATTGCTGGGCGCGGTGTGACGGCCGTTCCTTGCGAACGGCCCGTACAGCATCAACCGCCCGCCCGCCGGCAGCAACCGCCCCGCGCCGTCGAACAGGCCTAGCGCCGCGGACCAGGGCGCGATATGAATCATGTTGGCGCAGAAGATCGCATCGATCGCCCGGTCCGGGGCCCAGCCGCGCTGCGACACGTCCAGCGGCTGAGCCGGGGCGATGCGCCCGCAGCCGCTGTCGCGGGCATAGCCGTCGATATCGGCAAGGCTTGCTGGATCCCGGTCACTGGGACACCAGGTTATCCCGGCCCCGAGCCGCGGCGTGAAATAGGCCGCATGCTCTCCCGTGCCGGATGCGATTTCCAGCACCGTGCCGCTATCGGGCAGATGAACGGTCAGTCGGGACAGGATGGCGTCCCTGTTGCGCAACGTCGCCGGCGCGTGGCGCCGCGATCCGGTGGACGACATGTCACGGTCCTGTTGAAAAAAGTTGCGCAGACGGACCTCAGTCTAATATCAGACGGTGGCAAGTAAAGAGAGGGCTGTTCGGGTGCGCCGAACGGGTCCGGAATACGGAAGGGATCGATATGACCTACGTCGTCACGGAAGACTGCATCAAGTGCAAGCACATGGACTGTGTCGAGGTCTGTCCGGTGGATTGCTTCTATGAAGGCGAGAACATGCTGGTCATCCATCCGGACGAATGCATCGACTGCGGCGTCTGCGAACCGGAATGCCCGGCCGAGGCGATCCTGCCCGACACCGAAAGCGAAGCCGAGAAGTGGCTGGAACTCAACAAGCAGTATTCCGAGGTCTGGCCGAACATCACGCAGATCGGGACGCCGCCGGCGGATGCCGCCGAATGGCAGGGCGTGCCGGACAAGTTCAAGAACTACTTCTCTGAAAAGCCGGGCGAAGGCAGCTGATCTGCCGGCGCCCCGGCCTCCCCAGACCGCATTTCATACGCGCGCGACCGGCTTTTTTGCGTGCGCTGCACAAAAAACCCGCGAAAACGGCGATTCCGGACTCGGAAATTCGCAGTTTTTGTGATATATTCTATGCAGATATGGAGAGTTTCCGGCTTCCTGACGCCAATGCACTTGTCCGCGACAGGGCCGATGCCGTCGATTTCTCGACGGTACTTTCCAAAGGCTGACGATCCCAACGTTCGAATCCGCAAAGGTTTCGACGCAGGGATTTTCGGTCGGAATTTCCCGGTATCCGCCGTCGGCCCGGGAAATACCACTGCCGGGTTCGGCATCCGCGATCGGAACCGCGAAGGCAGGCGAGCGCCTGCGGCGGGATCGATGCGGCCATATGGATGGATGTGACGGTAGGGTATAAGGAAGTAGGAATGTCTCAGAAAAATGCCTATACGAAGGGTGATTTCGTCGTCTACCCGACGCACGGCGTCGGCAAGGTGCTGGGCGTCGAAGACCAGGAGATCGCCGGCCAGAAGATCGAACTCATCATTATCGAGTTCGACAAGGACCGGATGACCCTGCGCGTCCCCGTCGCCAAGGCGGACAAGTCGGGGCTGCGCAAGCTGTCCTCGCCGGAGATGATGAAGAGTGCGCTGAAGACCCTGAAGGGCAAGAGCCGCGTGCGCCGCACCATGTGGTCGCGCCGGGCCCAGGAATACGAAGCAAAGATCAATTCGGGCGATCCGGTCGCGATCGCGGAGGTCGTCCGCGACCTGTTCCGCAACGCCAACCAGCCGGACCAGTCCTACAGTGAACGTCAGCTCTATCAGGCGGCCCTGGACCGTCTGGCGCGCGAATTCGCCGCGGTCGAGGACCTGGGCGAAGAAGAAGCGGCGCTGAAGCTGGAAGAAATGATGGAAAAGGCTGCGGCCTGATCCGGACTTTCGCCGTATCGCGAAATGCGGCAGCGAGCGGGCCCCGATGACGGGGCCCGTTTCGATTCCGCCCGCCTGACGGTCGTGATGGCGGATTCCCGCGTCTGGATGCTTCCACCGCCGGAGAATCTCGACTAGGGTCCGGTCAGGCGGGACAGGCCCGCCCTGCAGCTTCCATTTCGGCAACCCGGTTTCCGTTCATCCATGAGTCAATCGGAACGATTCACCGTACTGCGCGCTGTCGACCGCATCTGGGCGGTCGGGGCGATCCATGGCGGGGTCGACGCCCTGATTCAGGTGCATGACCGGATCGTCTCGGATACGCAGCAGGGCGACCGGATCGTCTATCTGGGCAATTATTTCGGGCATGGCGTCCAGGGCAGTGCCGTCCTGGAGGAGTTGCTGAGCTTCCGGCGCTGGTTCCTGTCCTTCTATCCCTTCAGGCATGTCGACGACATCGTCTATCTGCGCGGCGCGCAGGAAGAGATGTGGTGGAAGCTGATGCAGCTTCAGTTCGCGCCCAATCCCCGCGAGGTCCTGGCCTGGATGGGGAACCGCGGCATCGCCGCGCAACTCGCCGGGCTGGGATTCGATCTGGAGGAAGGGCTGCAGAAGGCGGAGGAAGGGACGCTGGCCCTGACCTACTGGACAAACCGTCTGCGCGAAACGGCACGCGCCCTGCCCGGTCACGATGCCCTGATGAACGCGATCAAGCGGGCCGCCTATACCGAGGACGGATCGCTGCTGTTCGTCCATGCCGGGCTCGACATCGAAAAGCCGCTGGCACGCCAGACCGATGCCTTCTGGTGGGCCGCGCGCAGTTTCGACGAGATCGACCGCCCCTATCGCGGCTTCCGCCGGGTGGTGCGCGGCTATGATCCGGATGCCGCGGGCATCGTCGAAGGGGCACATACCCTGTCGCTGGATGCCGGGGCGGGCCGCGGCGGACAGCTGGCGGCAGTGCTGCTGAACGGTGAGGGCGACATTCTGGAACGCCTCGTCGTCTGACACTGGCGACCGGCCGGCCGCGATCTATCTGATCCCCTGCGCGAATTTTTCTTTCGTCGAAGTGTCTATGCCGGGTCGGAACAGCACTTTTCCGATCACGAACGCGTCACATCCCCCTGAATTTCTGCTCCACCCATGATCCGTTAACGGGATCGATCCGTATTGCTGGGTGGGAGTTCAAGATCGCCTCCGCAAATTTCTGCAGGGCGTCATCGCGGATCCGGAGCCGCCACCGTGCGGCCCACGGAAAGGAGCAGGACCATGGCACATCTCGACGATCCGGCAACACAACGCGCGAATGTCCGTTTCATCCGGCAATCCATGAAGCAGCCGCTTCTGACGCGCGAACTGGAAATGGAGCTGGGTCGGCGCTGGCGTGACGACGGCGACGAAGATGCCCTGCACGAACTGGTCAGCTGCTACACCCGGCTTGTGATCAGCATGGCGTCGCGCTTCCGCAATTACGGGCTGCCGATGGGCGATCTGGTTCAGGAGGGCAATGTCGGCCTGATGCAGGCCGCGGCGCGCTTCGAACCGGAACGCGATGTCCGCTTCTCGACCTATGCCAGTTGGTGGATCCGCTCCGCCATGCAGGATTACGTGCTGCGCAACTGGTCGATCGTCCGGACCGGGACGACGGCCGCCCAGAAATCGCTGTTCTTCAACCTGCGGCGGCTTCGGGCCAAGATCACCGATGCCTCGGCGACACAGCTGACGCCGGAGCAGCGCCAGACCATCGCCGAAGAGCTGAGAGTGAATGTCGGCGATGTCGAACAGATGGAAAGCCGGTTGTCCGCCTCGGACCAGTCCCTCAATGCCCAGGTCGGTGAGGAGGGCGATGAGGAATGGATGGGGTTCCTGCCCGATGAGGGGCCGAGCCCGGAAGAGGTCGTCACCGGCCTGAAGGACGCGGAAAGCCGGTCGCGCTGGCTGCGCGAGGCGATCGGGGAACTGAGCGAACGCGAGCAGACCATCATCCACCGCCGCCGTCTCGTGGAAGACGGGGCAACCCTGGAAGAGCTCGGCAAGGTTCTGGGCGTCAGCAAGGAGCGGGTGCGCCAGTTGGAGCACCGGGCGATGCAGAAGTTGAAGGTCTCGATCGAGCGCCGTGTCGACCGTCCGATGGACCTGCTCATGGAAGCGTGAGGCCGGTCGCCTCCCGGATTTCCATGAACGGTCCGTTCCAGGACCGCAGCCAGCCGCGCACCGTCACCTGGCGGCCCGGCAGCGCATCGACATCGTTTCCCTGCGAAGCGAGCACCCTGCGCAGCCGCCGCGCCAGACCCGCGGTGAAATCCACACGCCAATCCGGACCGAATTCCAGATGGTCGCGGTCGCCCACCGGGGTGACCGCGATCACCCTTCCCGTCACGATCTCGAACCGATCCACGCCCGTCGGCGGCGGCACGGCCTGCAGGACCGAGAAGAATCCATCGGACCAGAAGCCTGTACCCGTCTTTCGGGCCCGGGATTCCGCCCGGATCAGGTCGGCGATCCGGTCCGGCGCCGCGCCGGGTTCCGGAAAGACCCGCACCGTGCCCGCTGCGCACAGGGCCTGCGCCAGATCGAGCCCGTCCACCGAAATGCGGGCTCGCAACCGGCCGTACCGGTCCTGCGGCACCGCGGCCAGATCGACCCGCAACTCACGCCCCAGGGCTCGGTCCGCAAGGTGCCGGGCAGCCGCGCGAATCGGCCCTGTATCCGCCATCGGTTCATGCCGGTCGGGACCCGGCGGCAGCACATGGGGCAGGACCACGCGCCGACCGTCCGAAAGCCGCAGCATCCGGCCGTCCTCCGCGGCGATCGCGCGCGCCAGAAAGCTCGGCGGCCCGGGTGGAGCGGCCCCTCCGGCCCGGCCGGTTGCAAACGCAAAGGGGGCCCCCGCCAGCCCCGCGACGAAGCAGCGGCGCGAGAAACGGCTTTGCGCCGCCCGATCCCTGTCGGCATACTGCACCGCGAAAACGCCTTTCCGGTTGTTTCTTATCAGCAGGCCCCGCAAGTACAGGCCCCTCTAGTACAGGACCCTTCATGTCCCGAGACCGGCTTTATCCCGCCATCGAACCGAACCGACGCGGCCACCTGGACGTGGAGTCTCCGCATAGTATCTATTGGGAGGAGAGCGGCAACCAGAACGGGATTCCCGTCTGCTTCCTGCATGGCGGTCCGGGGGCGGGCACGACTCCGGGACATCGGCGCTTCTTCGATCCGGATGCCTACCGCATCGTGCTGCATGATCAGCGCGGCGCCGGACGGTCCCGTCCTTCCGCGGAAATCCGCAACAACGATACCGGCCGGCTGATCCAGGATATCGAGGCGCTACGCAAGATGCTGGACATCGACCGCTGGATCGTGTTCGGCGGATCCTGGGGATCAAGCCTCGCCCTGGCCTATGCCGAGGCGCATCCGGAACGCGTCATGTCGCTGGTCCTGCGCGGGATATTCCTGTGCCGCAAGAAGGAGATCGACTGGTTCCTGCACGGCATGGGCACCTTCTTTCCGGAAGAACATGCCCGGTTCCTGGGCCATCTGGACCCGCAGGAACGGGCCGACCCGCTGGGTGGCTACAATCGGCGTCTGAACGACCCGGACGAGGCCGTGCATGGCCGCGCCGCGGAGATCTGGAGCCGCTACGAGGCGGTCTGTTCGACCCTGCGCCCCAATGCCGACAGCATCCGGTCGGTCGGCTTTCGCGACGCGGCCCTGCCGCTGGCCCGGCTGGAAGCGCATTACTTCGCCCACAATCTGTTTCTGGAAGAGAACCAGCTTCTCGACAATATCGGGCGCCTGTCGGGCATTCCGGGTGTGGTGGTCCAGGGACGTTACGACGTGGTCTGCCCGCCGACCTCCGCCTACGATCTGGTCCAGGCCTGGCCGGATGCGCGGCTGCGCATTGTCGACGATGCCGGCCACTCCGCGACCGAGCCCGGAATCATCCGCGCGCTGGTCGACACGATGGATTCGCTGAAGGCGACTTTCTGAGAACCGGAACCTGGCGCCTTCCCGCGGGATGCGCCTATTTGCCCTGCAACAATGCCGCAATCAGACGCCGCGCCCCGACCGGCGCCGGAGTTTCGCCGTCCGCGACCGCTTTCTGAACCTGGGGCAGCAAATCCCGCACGGCCGGATCGGATTTCAGGCGATGGGCCATTTCGGCCAACAATTCGTCCCACAGCCAGT
The DNA here is from genome assembly GCA_033344895.1 of Alphaproteobacteria bacterium. NCBI lineage: Bacteria > Pseudomonadati > Pseudomonadota > Alphaproteobacteria > Alphaproteobacteria bacterium. The sequence continues at coordinate 1,840,467 of JAWPMN010000001.1, read as the reverse complement.
TGCGCGCCTGTTGCGCCCGCCGATCCGTCAGCGCCCCGCTATCCGCCATCATCGCGCGGAACGCCTCCATGCGTGTCCAGGCATCGGCGATGCCATCGCCGGTCTGGGCGGAAACCGGCAGGACCGGCACGGTCCAGTCGGCCCCGGCCTTGCTGAGCAACCGGAGCGCACCGTGATAATCGGCTGCAGTGCGCCGCGCCTGATCGGCCAGCGCGCCGTCGGCCTTGTTGACCAGGATCATGTCGGCCAGTTCGACGATCCCCTTCTTCAGCCCCTGCAGTTCATCGCCGCCGGCCGGCAGCAGCAGCAGCAGGAACAGGTCCGTCATCTCCGCCACCGCGGTTTCGCTCTGCCCGACACCGACGGTCTCGACCAGGATCACATCGAATCCGGCGGCCTCGCACAGAAGCATACTCTCCCGGGTGCGCCGGGCGACCCCGCCAAGGGTTTCGCCGGCCGGGGAGGGGCGGATGAAGGCGTCGCGGTTGCGCGACAGCAGTTCCATGCGTGTCTTGTCGCCCAGGATCGAACCGCCACCGCGCTTGGAACTCGGATCGACCGCCAGCACCGCGATCCGGTGTCCCAGTTCGGTCACATGGGTGCCGAAGGCTTCGATGAAGGTGGATTTGCCGACGCCCGGCACCCCGGAGATGCCGACGCGCATGGCGCCCCCGGTATCAGGCATGATTTCGGCGATCAGCGCCTCGGCCTGTTCCCGGTGGTCGGCCCGGGCCGATTCGACCAGGGTCACCGCCTTCGCCAGGGCGCGTCGATCACCGGCGCGCAACCGCGCCGCAAGCGTCTGAACCAGATCCGTCATACCCGCGCCGTCACGACCTCTTTTTCGGACCCTGACCGACGCCCAGCGCGCTTTCCGCCATCTTGCGCAGCTTGTCGCGCGACTGGTTGTCCAACCCGTCGAAGGAAGACTGTTTCAGGCGGTGCACCGCCATGGCCGCCTGGATCAGCTGCTTCTTGCGCGCCGCCGCCTGGGCCGGGTCTTCCGCCGGATCGGCAAGGCCGGCATCGGCCCGGCTGCGGGCCTGGCGGCGCAAGGTGTTTTCGCGTTCGGCCAATTCCTGTTTCGCGCTTTCGATCGCCGCCATGACGGTCAGGGCGTCGACCTGATCCTCCCGCAGCGCCCGCTGCCGCTCAGGCGGCGTGCCGGTCTCGTCCGGTGCCATGACCGGCGGCATCGCCGATTTCGCGCGAAGCTTTGCCTTCGCCTCGGCCTTCTTTTTTCCGCCGAACAGGTTCCAGACCATCGGATCGCTCCAGCTCTTGCCAATCAATCGCCGACGGTTATGCAATCGGCGGGCCCGATCCATTTCGCCAAGGCGATCTCGTCGCCATAACGGACCGGTTCGGACGGCCCGTCCGGGGCGTATCGCACCGACCGGACCCGCCGTCCTTCCTCAGAATAACCGAGTCGCCGATAGAAGTCCCGCGCCCGACGATTATGATCCAGCACCGTGAATTCCAGCCGCTCGATCCCGGATTCGACCGCCCGTCGCTCCAGCTCCGCCATCAGGATCCGACCCAGCCCGCGCCCCCAATAGCGTCGCAGGACGCCGATACCCAGCGTCCCGACATGTGCCGTCCGGGCCAGCGCGCCCACCGACAGGACCCCTTCCGCCACCGGTTGCTCCCCGTCCCAGAGATTCAGCATCGCCCAGCCGGGTGTCCGGGCATAATGGTCGACAATGCGCTGCATGTCCGACGGGTCGCCCGCCCGCTCTTCCGGCCGGCGCACGAAATGGTCGGTTTCGCTCAGAAGGGACCGCCCCAGTCGCAGCAGTCCGACGACATCGTCGGGACCCGCCTCGCGCAGCACCATTCCGGGTGGTAACGGCGGCAGGCCCTGGCTGTGACTTGGGTAGGACAAAGGGTGGAATCCCGCTATTGTCACGCCGCCATGGCGGCGATCGGTCCGGGGCTTTAAGATATTCTGCACCAATCGCGAATTATGGTAAACACGGGGCTTGCACCTGAACTGCGGGGCAGTTTAGGTCAGATATTGTGTATTAAAAGCTACTCCGGGACCGCACCTGGAGACGGAGGAATCGGGCGGATGGCCAGGCCGGCAAACGGGGAAACCGCGCCAAAGACCAAGCGTGGCAGCAAGACGCCGCTGCTGCCCGCCACATTTCTGAAACGCGGCACCTATCTGCCGTTCACCACCTCCGTTCTGAGCTATGCCCGCCTGCGCCGGCCGACCGGCGGATCGCTGGAAATCCTGATGCCGGGCCTGGCGGGCGGTGCGGAAACCTATGTCATCCCCTACAAGGTACTGCCGGAAATCATCAACCTGACGGTGCACGACCGGGCGCTGCACGAAGAACTGGCGCATCTGCGCGAGATCACGCCGGCCATGATCCGACAGACCGCCAACCGCGTTGCCATGACGGGCCTCGGCGGCCCGGCGCTGGCCAAGCGTGCCAAACAGGAACGCCTCGCCGACGAGGAACAGCCGGCGATGATCCTGCTGGGCCTGCTGCGCATGGCAATCACGCAGCTGGCGCCGAATCATCCCGGCGTGAAGGATCTGAACGAAAAGACCATCGCCTCCCCGGACGGCATGAAGCTGGCGCGCGATGCCCTGGGCGGCTATGCCCAGTCGATCGGTGAACGCGGTGACAAGATCTATGCCCGGCTGGAAAGCTGGGCCGACCGGATTGCCCCTGTCGGATCGCCCGACGGCAGTGTCGCCGGCTATCTGATGACGCTGCTGGTCACGCTGGAGGGGCTGGCGGACGAGTTGAGCAAATGGCTGATCCAGGAACCGCCGGAAACCGCCGAAATGGCGCAACGGACCGTCACCGCGGCCCGGGGCGCGGCGGAGAAGGCCCGCTTCCATCTGCAGGCCCTGGACGCGCTGGCCGGAAACATGGCGGAACCGCTGCGCGATTTCGACGCCGTCGACAAGACGTTGAAGAACCACGTCCATCGTATGGCGCTGATGTTGGACGGCTGGCAGAGAGTGATCGACACCTGGAATGCGGCGCGGGCCGGAGATCGGTTCCTGCAGCGTGATACGCTGGAAGTCTTCGCCCAGCAGCTGCCGATCCTGCCGGAAGAGGCGGTTGGCGAGCAGATCGGGATGTGGGAAACCCTGCGCGAGAGCCAGACCCGATGGGGCCAGACCAGCCAGCACCGGATCGATTCCGACCTCGATCAGGATACCAAGGACAAGCTCTCACAGTTCCGTAAGGAGCCCTGATGAGCAGCGCGGCAGAACAATTGCGGGCCTTCCTGCACCAGCTTCCCGACAAGGAACTGAAGACACTTGCGGTCAAGATCGAACTGGACCGCGGGGAGAACCGTTTCGGCATCCCCCATGATGCGATCATGGCCCTGTTGCGTCCGCGTCTGGCGGAGATAAGGGCGCCGCGCATCTTCACGCCGCAGCGGATTCTGTGCCTGCCCTTCGAAGACATGCTGGACTTCCGCGATCCCGACCCCAAGCAGACCGGGACAATCGCCCGGGCGTCGATCGGCCCGATGTGGAATCTGGTCCTCGAACGCATCGGAACGGAATGGGAACCGGTCGCCGACGCCTTCGTGCGGGCCCAGAAGAAGGGCGATGACGACCGCAAGAATGCCGCCGCGTCGCAGCTTTGGGCCATGGCCGCCAAGGCACTGAAGACCTGGGACGAAAGCCTCGGAAGCGACCCGGGCGAGATTCGCGCCGCCGCCAAGAAGATCGGCGGCACCCGACGCCTGGAAGATATTCGCGAAATGGCCGCGGTTCTGGAGATCGCTGATATTGTCGAGTCGCTGAAGGAACAACTGCCCCGCAAGCCGATCCTGAATTTCACGCCGGAACAGGTGACCATCGTCAAACGCCATTACGACCGCGTCGTGACCGAGGCGCCGGATCACGAGGTCTATCTGCTGCTGGCCCTGATCGGGCGCCTGCTGCAGCCCTTCCCGGTGCTCAAGGTCTTCCGCGCCCTGTCGCGCAAGCTGGACGACACGCTGACCGCCAATTCGGATCTGGGGATCGCCGGCAACATCGTCATCACGGCGCTGGAGAAGGATGCCGACGCCGTGGCGGAAGCCGCCGACGCCCCGAGAGCGACGGAAACCGATGTGATCGCGAAAGCCAAGCGCTTCGCCGCCGCCTTCAAGGGCATTACCAGCGACATCGGCATCCGGCGCGACGGCGAATGGGGGCAGCGCATGTATGGCTGCCGCGGCAAAGTCAGCGCAGCGGTGGAAAATCTGGTACTTGCCACGGCGCAGGATACCGTTCTGGACATGCTGCCCAACAAGGGGAACGGCACGCCCGATTTCACCACCTTCCCGGACGAGCTGAAGTTCGAGATTTCGGAGCGGCGCGCCCGCGCCCTCGGCGAGGCCTCCCGCATCGCCGAACAGATCGGCCTGCAATCCGCCTGTCAGAGCAAGGTCGGACAGTTGCGCAAGGATCTGGAGAAATACGCCGCCAAGATCATCGAGAAACTGCCCAAGGTCGATCCGGATCATAAGCCCCAGGCCGCGGCGCATCTGGCCACGACCGTGCGCCTTGTCGAACTGATCACGAATTCCGACACCGCCGACCTGTTGCGACGCCGCGGCAACGCCGCCCTGAACAACACGATGCTGAAATAGCCCAGGCGCTTTAGGTTCGGCGACCTGCCAAGGCGTAGGGTTTCAGGCTTTCCTTGAAATACTCCATGAACTCCAACGCGATCAGCGACGGCGTCTTGTGCGTCGGGCGGACAAGGGACAGGGCATGCGGAAGCCGTGGCAGAAACGGTCTGTAGCTCAAGCCCTTGCCGACATATTTGACCGCGTCCAGCTCGCTCACGACGGCCACGCCGACCCGCTCGCAGGTCAACTCACAGGCCGCCGTGAACTGGCGCACTTCGATATGCGAGTTCAACTCGACATGGGCATCCTGAAACGCTTTTGACAGTTGAATGAAGAAGTCGCTGTCGCGCCGGGTGTGGATGATGCTTTCCTTTGCCAGATCCCTGGGGCTGATGCTGTCCCGGGCTTCCAGCTTGTGGCCTGTCGGAAAGACACAGACCGTGTTGACCTCGACCACCTGACTGTCGACGGCGGGATGCCCGAAAAACCCGTCGGTAATGCCGAAATCGTACTGTTCTCCGATCATCCATTCGAGAATCCGCTCAGGGCGATCCGGCTCGATGGTCAGACTGACCCCCGGCCGGTGTTTGAGAAAGCTGGCGACCACGCCCGGCAGATGGCTGGTCGCGAATCCCGGCAGACATGCGATATTGATATGCCCGGCCTTGCGCTTGGTGATGTCCTGACTGACGTCGGAAATCTGCCGCATCAGCTCCAGCACTCTCTTGATGTCGGGCTGCAGGATTCGGACTTCCTGCGACGGCGTCAGTTGCCCGTCCCGTTTGTCGAACAGCTGAAACCCGAGCACTTTCCGCAGGTCGGACAGGAGGCGGCTGACCGCCGGCTGGCTGATGCCCAGCTCTGTCGCCGCGGCGGTTATCGAGCCGTTGGCCGACACCGCCATCAGGGCCTCCAGCTGCCGAATCCTCAATCCCTGCCTCATGGGGTCTCCCTTCTGCACTTTTATAACAAAATGTTATATTTCACTCCAATAGTTGTCACTTGAATTATATCCTGCTTGAATGCCGCCGTAATGAACTTCCAAGGTTCAGTGTGCGCATTCCGCCTGAGGGCGTAACAGACGCATCAAAAAATGATGCAGGGAGGAAACATGAAAAAGCTGCTACTGGGCGCTGTTGCTGCGTCCACGTTACTTCTGCCCGTCACGGCCATGGCCCAAACGGAAATCAATTTCTGGCATGCGTTCACTGGACGGCTTGGCGAGCTTGTCGCCGCCCAGGTTTCGGAGTTCAACGCGAGCCAGGACGATTATGTCGTCGTCGCCAGTCACAAGGGGAACTATTCCGAGACCCTGAACGCCGGCATCGCGGCCTTCCGCGCCGGCGAACAGCCCCACATCCTGATGGTGTTCGAAGTCGGAACCGCGACGATGATGGCCGCCGGCGGCGCGATCAAGCCGGTTCATGAAGTGATGGCCGAAAGTGGCGCAAACTTCGATCCCGACGCCTATATCGGTGCCGTCAAAGGCTATTACACCAGCACGGACGGCCAGATGCTGTCCCTGCCGTTCAACTCCTCCACCCCGGTCCTGTGGGTGAACCGCGATGCGATGAAGGCCGCGGGGGTCGATCCCGATACCGACCTGTCGACATGGGAAAATGTCGGCGAAGTTCTGGACCAGTTGAAGGCGGGTGGCGAGGAATGTCCGCTGGTGACCGCGTGGCAGAGCTGGATCCATCTGGAGAATTTCTCGGCCTATCACGACGTCCCGTTCGCCTCTAAGGACAACGGTTTCTCCGGGCTGGATACGGAGCTGATGCTGAACGGCCCGGCCCAGGTTGCGCATCTCTCCGCGATGGGTGAATGGGCAAAGGATGGCAAGTTCATCTACACCGGCCGTCGGAACGAAGGGGGCGCCAATTTCCGTGCCGGCGAATGCGCGCTGTTTACGGAAAGCTCCGCCGGGTATGCCGGGATCAGCGCGGAAGCGAAGTTCGATTTCGACGTTCGCCCCCTGCCTTACTGGAAGTCCCTGGTGGACGAGCCGCAGAACACGATCATCGGCGGCGCGTCGCTCTGGGTCATGGCCGGCCATGACGATGCCGAATACAAGGGCGTCGGGGAGTTCCTGAGCTACCTCTCGACCTCGGATGTCCAGGCGGCATGGCATCAGAACACCGGCTACCTCCCGATCACGGCGGAAGCTTCGGAAGCGACCCGTGCGTCGGGATTCTATGAGCAGAACCCGGGCACCGACATCGCCGTCATCCAGATGACCGCGAAGCAGCCGACCGCGAATTCCAAGGGTCTTCGTCTTGGTTCCTTCGATCAGATTCGCGGGATCATCGACGAAGAACTCGAGGCGATCTGGTCCGGTGACAAGACCGCACAGGAAGCCATGGACAGTGCCAAGGAACGGGGCGATGTCCTGTTGCGCCGGTTCGAGTCGGCGAACCGCTAAGGCTTGATCTTGAATGCGGGCTCTTCGGAGCCCGCATTTTTCTGGATTCCCGACATGGAAAAGCGCGTAACATTTCGTGGCTGGTGGCTGCCGGTCCTGCTGATTGCTCCGCAGGTGATCATTTCGGCGGTCTTCTTTTTCTATCCGGCCGCCCAGGCAGTCTGGCAATCCCTGTTCATCCCGGATCCGTTCGGCCTTTCGTCCCGATTTGTGGGCCTGGGAAACTTCGAATATCTGCTTAGCGACAAATTCTACCGCGCCTCGTTCCTGACCACGGCGGTATTCTCGATCCTCGTCACGCTCTGTTCGATGGTCCCGGCGCTGTTTCTCGCCGTCGTCGCCGATCGTCTGATCAAGGGATCGGGGGTGTATCGCACGCTCCTGATCTGGCCCTATGCGGTGGCACCGGCCGTCGCTGGCGTTTTGTGGCTTTTCATGTTCAACACCCGGGTCGGCGTCATTTCCTGGTATCTCGGCCAACTCGGCTATGACTGGAACCATGTCCTGAACGGCGGCGAAGCCATGGGATTGGTGGTCGTCGCGTCCGCCTGGGGTCGCATCAGCTACAACTTCCTGTTCTTCTTCGCGGCGCTGCAGTCGGTACCACGCTCGGTCATCGAAGCGGCCGCGATCGACGGCGCCGGGTTCTGGCGACGCTTCTTCACCATCGTTCTGCCGCTTCTGTCGCCGACCACCTTCTTCCTGCTGGTCGTCAATGTCGTCTATTCATTCTTCGAGACCTTCGGCGTGATCCACACGATCACCGCCGGCGGGCCGCAGCAGTCGACGACCATCCTGGTCTACAAGGTCTTCTCGGACGGCTTCGTCGGTCAGGATCTCGGGTCCTCATCGGCCCAGTCGGTGATCCTCCTGGTCGTCGTCGGCCTGCTGACGGTGGTCCAGTTCAAATACATCGAACGCAAGGTGCATTACTGATGTCTCGCCAAGTCAGCGGCATGGTGGAAAAGCGCGGCGCCGGTCTGTGGCTGACCCATGTGTTCATGATCGCGGGCGTGCTGGTCATCTTCTTTCCGATCTGGCTCGCATTCGTCGCCTCCACCGTGACCCAGCCCGATATCGTGTCTCCTCCGATGCCGATCTGGCCGGGCGACCGGTTCCTTGAGAACTACAAGGCGGCGCTCTTTTCCGGGGTGAACGTCCCGGTCATGACGATGTTGCTCAACAGCCTTGTGATGGCGGTCGGCATCGCGGTCGGCAAGATCATCATCTCGCTGCTGTCGGCCTTCGCGATCGTCTATTTCCGCTTTCCCGGGCGTACGACCTTCTTCTGGCTGATCTTCCTCACCCTGATGCTGCCGGTCGAGGTGCGCATCGTCCCGACCTATGAGGTCGTTGCCGGGTTCGGCATGCTGAACAGCTATTCCGGCCTGATCCTGCCGCTGATCGCGTCGGCCACGGCGACCTTCCTCTTCCGGCAGTTCTTTCTGACCATTCCGGACGAGCTGGCAGAGGCGGCCCGGGTGGATGGCGCGCGCCCGATGCGGTTCTTCATCGACATCGTCGTCCCGATGAGCCGGACCAACGTGGCGGCCCTGTTCGTCATTCTGTTCATCTATGGCTGGAACCAATATCTGTGGCCGCTTCTGATCACCACGGACCCGGAAATGAACACGATCGTGATGGGCATCAAGCAGATGTTCCCGTCGGGGGACGATTGGGCGGACTGGCCGGTCATCATGGCAACGTCGATCCTCGCAATGATCCCGCCGGTGATCGTTGTCGTGTCGATGCAGAAGCTGTTTGTCCGTGGCCTCGTCGATAGTGAGAAATAGAACATGGCGACCGTTACTCTGAGAAATGTGAAGAAAAGCTTTGGTTCGACGGAGGTGATCCACGGCGTCGATGTCGCGATCGAGAATGGCGAGTTCATCGTCATCGTCGGTCCTTCCGGCTGCGGAAAATCCACCTTGCTGCGCATGGTCGCCGGTCTGGAAACCGTCACATCGGGCGAGGTCTTCATCGGCGACGATCTGGCGAATGAAAAGGAACCCATGGATCGGGATATCGCCATGGTGTTTCAGAATTATGCGCTCTACCCGCATATGTCGGTGCGCCAGAACATGGGCTATGGGCTGAAGATCAAGGGCCTCCCCAAGGCAACGATCGCCCAGAAGGTTCAGGAAGCGGCAAAGCTCCTGCAGCTGGAGCCGCTGCTTGACCGAAAGCCCCGGCAACTGTCCGGCGGTCAGCGCCAGCGGGTCGCCATGGGACGGGCCATTGTGCGGGAACCGGCGGTCTTTCTCTTCGATGAGCCCCTGTCAAATCTCGACGCCAAGCTGCGCGTGCAGATGCGCCTCGAAATCCGCGAACTGCAGGAAAAACTGGGCATCACATCGCTCTATGTGACCCATGACCAGGTCGAAGCCATGACAATGGCGGACCGCATGATCGTCATGAATGGCGGTGTCGTGGAGCAGATCGGCACGCCGCTGGAAGTCTATGAGACACCGCACACGCTGTTTGCGGCACAGTTCATCGGAAGCCCCGCGATGAACGTGTTTGACGCCCGGCTCGAGGGCGGTGTCGCCCGGGTCGGGGGTGTCGAAATCGGTGCCGCCCCCGATCTGAAGGCCGATGTGAAGCTCGGCATCCGGCCGGAGCACCTGGTGCGTGACGAGCAGGGACCGATCGCGGCGAAGGTCCTGATGGCGGAGCCGCTGGGCGCCAACACGTTGCTGCACGGAAATCTTGCCGCGACGGGAGATGCCATCACGATCAGCATGCCCGGCGTGCACCCGGTCGGCGACAAGGGAATTGAATTGCGGTTCTCGGTTAAGCCCGACCATATCCATCTGTTTGACGGTCAGACCGGGCAAAGGCTTCCGAACTGATGCGTTTCTCTCAGGTCGACGCATTCCGGGGCGGTGACGACATGATCCGCGTCATCGGACATCGTGGCGCACGCGGCATTCTGCCCGAAAACTCACTGATCGGTTTCGAATTCACGCTCTCGACAGGCACGAATCTGCTGGAATTCGATGTCGTCCTGACCGGTGACAATGTGCCGGTCATCACTCATAACCACCGTCTTCATGCCCCGACATTCCGCGGCCCGGACGGCCGGTTTCTTGTCGGCGAGGAACCGAAAGTATCGTCCTTGACCCTGGACGAGATCGGACAGTTCGACATCGGACGGCTGGACGGGCTGACGGATTACGGCCGCCGGTTTCCCGATCAGGCGCAGTTTGACGGCGTTCGGGTCCCCCGACTTTCAGATCTGCTGCGCCTGGTGTCGGAGGCCAGGTTCTCCGATGCGCATCTCATGCTCGAGCTGAAATCCGACCCCGACCTTGCCGGGGACGCCGACTATCGGAAGACGCTGGTGGAGGTGGTTGTAGCGGAGGTGCGGAGCGCGAATCTCGACCGGCGCACGATCCTGCACAGCTTCGACTGGAACCTTTTGGCGGAATGCCAGCGCCAGGCGCCGGACATGCCGGCCTCCTATCTGACAAAGCTTCCGGACAAGGCGGACGATGCCGGGGAAGATTCGTCCAGGACCGTCAGCCCGGATTTCCAGGGGCGGGAAGACGCGGTTCCCGACATGGTGAAAGAGGCCGGCGGAATGCTGTGGTGTCCGTACTATGACGACCTCACCGCCAGGACCGCCGCCCGGGCCAGGGAACTCGGATTGTGCATTGCCGTCTGGACCGTCAACGAGGCCGCCGATATCGACAGGATGATCGATCTCGGCGTCGATGCGATCGTTTCGGACTATCCGGGGCGGGTCCAGCGGCGCCTTTCCGATCGCGGATTCCGCTGGCAGCTAGAACAGCCGGGGCAGCAATAGCGGCCGACGCGGCCGGCGACCGAAAAATCGATGCGCGTCATGCATTTTTCGCATTCCTCCTCCCCGGAAATGAGACATCTCACCGGTCGCGATCGGCTTTATATGCGATCTCGTGTTGACGCTCGACGCACGTGCCACTGGCCCCTGCGATCGGGAGAGGCCTCCAGAACAGTTCTGGTATATCCCGGCCCGCCCCGATCCTGTCCCCCGGTCCGAGTTGGATCGCCGGATGGGTGTATGTAACGACGGAGGCGTCCTTTTTGGACAGCTCGGGTACCGTGCGATCCCCAAGTGGACACCCCATGAGGGACGGCGGAACCCCATCCGGAAGGGAGTGCCGGGATATGGGTATTGTGACGGGCGGCCGTGCGGCCGCCGAGACCGCTATTGTTTCCGAAGATCTGGGTGCCCGCACCCGCCTGCGCATCATCGACGGCGGCCAGCCGGCACCGACCGCGCTGACCGGGCGTCTGGCCGAATTCATGGCCGATGCCCGTTTCGACCGACCGACCCTGGTCATGGACCTGGACGCCGTCGCCGACCGCTACCGCGTGCTGGCGGACGCCCTGTCCCCGGCGCGCATCCACTACGCCGTCAAGGCCAACCCGGCGCCGCAGCTCCTCGCCCGCCTGGCCGCCGAAGGCAGCAATTTCGACGTCGCCAGCCGTGGTGAGATCGAGCAGTGCCTGGCGCTGGGCATCCCCGCGTCGCGCCTGTCCTTCGGCAACACGATCAAACGCCGATCCGACATCGCCTTCGCGCATTCTGCCGGCGTGCCGCTATTCGCCTTCGACAGTGAAGCCGAACTGGAGAAACTGGCGGAAGCCGCGCCGGGGACCGGCGTCTACTGTCGCGTCCTGGTGGACGGAACCGGCGCTGAATGGCCCCTGGGCAAGAAATTCGGCTGTGCCGACACGATGGCCGAAGAACTGCTGGTCCGGGCCGTGGAGCTGGGCTTCCAGCGTCCGGGCATTTCCTTCCATGTCGGATCGCAACAGGGCGATCTGGGCGCCTGGGACCGCTGCTTCGCCCGCGCCCGCGCGCTGATCGACCGCCTGGCGGCGCGCGGCGTCGAAATCGGCCTGGTCAATCTGGGCGGCGGATTCCCCGCCACCATGACCCGATCCGCCGCCCAGGACCCGCGCGACTATGCGGAAACCGTCCGGGCTTTCGCCCTGCGCCATTTCGGCGACCTGAATGTCGCCCTGATCGCCGAGCCGGGTCGCGGCCTGGTCGCGGATGCCGGCTGCATCGCCGCGGAAGTCGTGCTGGTCTCGGAAAAAGGCGACGGCGACGACCGTCGCTGGGTCTATCTGGATATCGGCAAGTTTTCCGGCCTGGCCGAGACCATGGACGAAGCCATCCGCTACCGCTTCGAGACGCCCGATTGTGGCGGCCCGGAGGGCCCGGTTGTCATCGCGGGCCCGAGCTGCGACAGCGCCGATGTCCTGTACGAGAAGACCGCCTACAGCCTGCCGATGAACCTGCAGGACGGCGACCGGATCTGGATCCTGGGCACCGGCGCCTACACGACGACCTATTCGTCGGTCGGCTTCAACGGTTTCCCCCCGCTGGACGCCGTCTGCATCTAAAGTCCCGGCTTATCTGAAGTCAGTGGGCGGCCATGGCACCGGCTGCGCGCCTCAAACGGCGCGCGCCGGTGCCATTTGGTCCCATAAGTGTCCTAATTTCGACAAAAATTCCTAGCCTAATGCCCGCGATCGACATTAGAGCTTTCGCCGATGACGTCTGTTTCACGAACATGGCTTCGCCGGGTCCCCTGTAGCCCATTTCGGCGACGGCTTGCCTCGGCTTTGGTCGTGGCTGCCGGGTTAACGCCTTCATCGGTTATCTCCATTCGTGAGGCCGACGGAACCGAAGGTCTCATGCTATCGGCACTAGTTGTTTTGATCGCACCGGTGATCCCCCTGTTCCTCGTTGTCCTCCACCGGTTCCACCCAATGCTTATGTCGCAGCATTGCGCTTCTTTCCTCGCCGGATGCGTCTGGGTTTTCGGTTCTATTCTGACGCTACTCGCCGCAATGCTGGGCGGCGCCGGAGACGTCCTGGTTCTTCTCCAAGGTTCCGCAATCGGCGCTGCGATCATCGCGGCTCTCCTGGCATTCAGGTCAGAAAGCAGTGGACGGAAACGCCGTTGGATCGCTTCCGGGTGCCAAGCCTTTGCCGTATCCGCAGCTATTTGGTCTTTGTCAGTGGTTGCAATCGTTGTGGTTCAGGCTGAGACCCTGGCCGAAAACCGCCGCTTCTGTATTGGCGGACATTTCCGCGACGACAAGGTGACTTCGTTCCTCGACCTCAGGGGCTTCTCCTTTTTCACCACGGCGAGCGGATACAAAATGGGCCAAGTCTGGTATTTCCACGGCGTTCTTCTGGTGGAAGCCGAAGGTGGGAACGAGGTGTACAATTGGTCGCCGTCGCGCATGCGTTTCGACCAGGTAGAAAACCCGAAGTCGTTTCTGGCAAACCCCGCCCATGCGTGCACCCCACGCATCGACTATTGGACGTCTCTTCTCTGAAATCATCAGGCGTAGACCGTCCGGCGCGCACTTGAAGAACGTGTTGGCAGCAGATTTACCCCAAAAAGTCCCAGTTCTTTTTCGACGGAATTCGGCATCTGGCCCGTCGTTACTCCCGGAATGTTCGGCAACTGGGAGTCAGATCATGACCCGCACCCGTCTTTCGCATCGCGCAACCAGTCTACTCGTGGCCGCCCTGCTGGGCCTCGGCCTGATGCCGGCAGCGGCCTTCGCCGATCCGCCCGGCTGGGCCCCGGCGCATGGCTGGCGCGCGAAACAGCATTATCACGACCATGGCCGCGACAATCATCGCCATGACCACCGCGTCGTGCAGCGCAACGTCACCAACAACTACTATTACGGCCATCCGCAGCAGCACCATACCCGCGGCAACGCCTTGAGCGGTGGCGGATTCGGCTGCAACAGCGATCTGATCGGCGCGCTGATTGGTGGCGCGGCGGGCGCGGCCCTGGGCACCCAGTTCGGCAAGGGCGACGGCAAGACCGTCGCGATCATCGGCGGCGCCATCGTCGGCCTGATCGCCGGCAACAGCATCGGCGGCAGCATGGACGCCAGCGATCGGCGCTGCGTCAGCCAGACGCTGGAGCGGGTCCCCGACGGCCAACCTGTCGTCTGGCAGAACCCGAACCGGCACGGCACCACGACGCCGACCCGGCAGTCGATCACCCCGGTGCGCACCTGGCAGACCAATAGCGGCCGCTACTGCCGCGAATACGTGACCACCGGCACGATCGGCCGTCAGGTTCAGGAGGTCTACGGCACCGCCTGCCGCAACCCGGACGGCACCTGGCAGATCGTCAGCTGACGCCGACCCATGCAATGCGCCCCTGCGAAAGCAGGGGCCTTCTGCGTCCCCGGTCCCGACTTATGGCAAGGAAGGTTCCTGCTTTCGCAGGAACACGGAGGTTGGGTTTTTCGTCATTCCCACCCCACCTGCATAAGCGTGAAAAAATGGCGAGACGTGCTCCTGCGGAAGCAGGAGCCTTCCTTGTTCCGGCAACGCATCCTCTATGGCGAAGGTTCCTGCTTTTGCAGGAACACAATTGTCGAAATCCACGTGCGTCTAGCCTTTCCGCGCCGTGCCTGCTATTTGCACCGCATTCGATGGATCGAATGAAGGAAAACGGTGATGCGGCAGGCGTCGGTCGAGCGCAATACGAAGGAAACTCAGATTTCCGGGTCGGTGAACCTGGATGGGGAGGGCGTCTATGACGTCCAGACCGGAATCGGCTTCCTGGACCATATGCTGGAGCAGCTCTCCAAGCACAGCCTGATCGACCTGACCCTGCGGGCCGAGGGCGACCTGCATATCGATTTCCATCACACCACCGAGGACAGCGGCTATGTCGTCGGCGAGGCCGTGCTGAAGGCGCTGGGCGACCGCAAGGGAATCGAGCGTTACGGCCATGCCTATATCCCGATGGACGAGACCCTGACCCGGGTGTCGATCGACCTGTCCGGCCGGCCCTATCTGGTCTGGAAGGTGAACTTCACCAAGCCGAAACTGGGCGATTTCGACACCGAACTGTTCAAGGAATGGTTCGCGGCTTTCGCCCAGGCGTCGGGCGCGACCCTGCATGTCGAGAATCTCTACGGCGAGAACAATCACCATATCGCCGAGAGCTGCTACAAGGGCCTGGCCCGCGCATTGAAGGCGGCGACCGCCATCGACCCGCGCAAGGCCGACCAGGTGCCCTCGACCAAGGGCACGCTGGGCGAGTCGCTGTAGTCGGCCATGCGGACAACCATCGTCGATTACGGGTCGGGCAATCTGCATTCCGCCGCGAAGGCGTTCGAGCGGATGGCCGGCCCGACGGATAAAATCTCCGTCACGGACGACATCGCGGAAATCGCGGCGGCGGACCGGATCGTACTGCCGGGCGTCGGCGCCTTTGCCGAT
Source organism: Alphaproteobacteria bacterium (assembly GCA_033344895.1). Taxonomy (NCBI): domain Bacteria; kingdom Pseudomonadati; phylum Pseudomonadota; class Alphaproteobacteria; species Alphaproteobacteria bacterium. The sequence goes on along the minus strand of JAWPMN010000001.1, from coordinate 1,825,183 downwards.
TGCCGCGCGGGCCTGATGAAGGTCGAGGGGCTGTACGAAACCCTGCAGGACGCGGTGATCGACAAGGGTCGTCCGTTCCTGGGCATCTGTGTCGGCATGCAGTTGATGGCGGGTCTCGGCGAGGAACATGGCGAGACCCCGGGCTTCGGCTGGATTCCGGGCCGGGTTACCCCGATCCGTCCCAACGACCCGGCGCTGAAGGTCCCGCATATGGGCTGGAACGACCTGATCCGTGTCGCCGATCATCCGGTCTTCGACGGGATCGAACCCGGCGCCTATTGCTACTATGTCCACAGCTATCACCTGAAAACGGATCACCCGGACCAGTGTCTGGCCCAGGTCGATTACGGGGAGGCGCTGACCGCCGCCGTTGGCCGTGACAACATGGTCGGCACCCAGTTCCACCCGGAAAAGAGCCAGGCCGCCGGCCTGCGCCTGATTTCGAACTTCCTGTCCTGGAAACCCTGAAGCGAGGCGTCATGATCCTGTATCCCGCAATCGACCTGAAGGACGGCGAATGCGTGCGCCTGTTGCGCGGCGACATGGACGCGGCGACGGTCTTCAACACCGATCCCGGCGCCCAGGCCCGCGCCTTTGTCGACGCCGGGGCGGAGTGGATCCATGTGGTCGACCTGAACGGCGCCTTTTCCGGCAAGTCGGAGAACGCCGACGCCGTCTCCGCGATCCTGGACGCCGTCGGCACCGGCGCGCAGGTGCAGCTGGGCGGTGGCATCAGATCCGTCTCGCATGTCTCGTCCTGGCTGGAACGCGGCGTGTCGCGGGTCATTCTGGGCACCGTCGCGGTAAAGGATCCGGACACCGTCAAGGCTGCCTGCGCCGCCTTCCCGGGACAGGTCGCGGTCGGCATCGACGCGCGCGACGGCAAGGTCGCGGTCGAAGGCTGGGCCGAGGCGACGGAGCTGGAAGTGCTGGACCTGGCACGGATGTTCGAGGACGAGGGCGTCGCCGCGATCATCTATACCGATATCGACCGGGACGGCGCGCTGCAGGGCGTCAATGTGGCATCGACCAAGGCCCTGGCCGACGCGGTGTCGACCCCGGTCATCGCCTCCGGCGGCGTGTCCTCCATCGACGATCTGAAATCGCTGAAGGCGGCGGGCGGCATCGCCGGCGCGATTTCCGGCCGGGCGCTGTACGATGGACGCATGGATCTGGCCGAGGCCATCGCGGTGCTGAAAGGATGATCTCGCCATGCTGACGACCCGTGTCATCCCCTGTCTGGACGTGAAGGACGGCCGCGTCGTCAAGGGCGTGAACTTCGTCGGCCTGCGCGATGCGGGCGATCCGGTGGAGCAGGCGAAGATCTACGACGCCGCCGGAGCGGACGAGTTGACCTTCCTGGACATCACCGCCAGCAGCGACAACCGCGATACAATCTATGACGTTGTCGCGCGCACGGCCGCGGTCGCCTTCATGCCGCTGACCGTCGGCGGCGGGGTGCGCACGGTCGACGACATCCGCAAACTGCTGCTGGCCGGGGCCGACAAGGCGTCGATCAACACGGCGGCCGTCAAGCGCCCCGAATTCGTCCGGGAAGCGGCGGAACGCTTCGGCTCGCAATGCGTCGTCGTCGCCATCGACGCCAAATCCGTCGGTCCGGACCGGTGGGAGATCTTCACCCATGGCGGCCGGGAGCCGACCGGCATCGACGCCGTCGCTTTTGCCCGCCAGGTGGTCGAACTGGGCGCCGGCGAAATCCTGCTGACCTCCATGGATCGCGACGGCACCAAGTCCGGCTTCAACATCCCGCTGACCCGCGCCATCGCGGACGCCGTGCCGGTGCCTGTGATTGCATCGGGCGGGGTCGGGACCCTGGACCATCTGGTCGAGGGCGTGCGCGACGGTCACGCCTCCGCCGTGCTGGCGGCCTCGATCTTTCATTTTGGCGAATATTCCATCGCCGAGGCAAAGGCCCATATGGCCGCCGCCGGCCTGCCCGTCCGTCCGGTCGACGGCGGCAGCGACGCCCCGATTTCAGGAGCAGGCGCATGAGCGAATTCGACGCGACGGTACTCGACCGCCTCTACGCCACCGTGGCATCGCGCAAGGGTGCCGATCCGGACACGTCCTATACCGCCAAGCTGTTCGGCAAGGGCCGCGGCAAGATCGCCCAGAAACTGGGTGAGGAAGCCGTCGAGACGGTGATCGAGGCGATGGCGGACGAGCGCGAGGGCATCGCATCCGAAAGCGCGGACCTGCTGTACCACCTGATGGTGCTCTGGGCCGATGCGGGCTTGAAGCCCGACGAGGTCTGGGCGAAGCTTGCCGCCCGCGAAGGCACCTCCGGACTGACGGAAAAGGCCTCACGCAAGGAAGACTGATCGAAGGGAAAGTCGCATGTCCTGGGAACTCTGGCTGGTCTTCGTCGCGGTCTGGTTCCTGGCAGGCATTCCCCTGGGTCCGAATGCGCTGAACTGCATCGCGATTTCGTCGAATGCCGGATTCCGACGCGCCCTCTGGGCCGTCGCCGGCATCCTGATCGCCGCCTTCCTGTTCATCGCCGCCGTGTCCGCCGGTTTCGCCACCGTGCTGGCGGCCAATGCCACCCTGTTCACGATCCTGAAAATCTGCGGCGGGGCCTATCTGATCTGGATGGGGATTTCGATGTGGCGCAGATCCGGCCGCGCCGTCGCCGTGAAGGCGGAAACCGCGAAGCCCGCCGGACGCATCCTGCGCGATTCCGTGCTCATCTCGCTCAGCAACCCGAAGGCGGTCCTCGCCTATGCCGCCGTCTTCTCGCAATTCGTCGACCCGGCCCGGCCGCTGACCCCGCAGCTGGCGATCCTGGTGCCGACCGCGCAGGCGATCACGGCGGTGATCTATGTCGGCTATTGCGGCTTCGGAACGGCGGTCAGCCGCTTCCTGAAGTCCGCCGGACGGCGGCTGGTCTTCAACCGTTTGATCGCCGGCTTTTACGCCCTGGCGGGCAGCGGCCTGATCGGCGCGGAACTGTCCGGCGCGGTCGGCGGCAGACGGACCTGACCTGTATTCCTGCGAAAGCAGGAACCTTTCTTGATCAGGCACGGAGCAAACTCCCCGAAGGCTCCTGCTTCCGCAGGAGCACGACAGCGGGTCCGTGCGGGAAAACCGAACGCGGTTGCAAAATGGGTGAAGTTTTTGTCCAGTCGCACGGGGCCAACGCCTGACGCTTCAAAAGACCTTGCCCGGGAGACAGACCGAATGAGTTACGACGACCAGAACATCTTCGCGAAGATCCTGCGGGGCGAGATTCCCTGCAACAAGGTTTACGAGGACGATTATGCCCTCGCCTTTCACGACATCGCGCCCCAGGCGCCGGTCCATGTCCTGGTGATCCCGAAGGGCCCCTATGTTTCAACCGCGGACTTCACGGCGAAGGCCAGCGACGAGGAAATCGCCGGCTTCTTCAAGGCCATCGGCACCGTCGCCCGGCAACTGGGACTGGACGAGCCGGGCTATCGCCTGATCGCCAATCACGGCAAGGACGCCCACCAGGAAGTCCCGCATCTGCATTTCCACATCTTCGGCGGCCGCAGCATGAAGGGCATGGTACCGAAGCCTCAGCAGTAATGGCGACCGGCATTCCGCCCCGGACCGGATCCGCCGTGATGAAAGATCACTGAAAATACTGGGCGCAGAACGGCTCCGTGCTGTGGCTCAGGCAGTATTCGAAGATCTTGTAGGGTTTCTCGACCGTCTCACGGTGGTGGGTTTCGGCCGTGGTGCGCAGGGAACTGCCGAAAAAAGCCATCCAACTGCCGGTCAAAGCGATCACGATCAGGATGGAGATCGCAAGCCTGCGGACATCCGGGGGATCGAAAACGGGCGCCGGGGTACCATCCGGCGCAGCGGACGCTTCCTGTCGGCCCAGAATGTACGTCACGAATCCGCCCGCAAGCGTCAGGAAGGCGGGCAGAACGGCGCCGACCACGGGATCGCGACTGGCGCCGGTGAAAAGGCCGATCACGCCGCCGATCAATCCAAACGCCGCGACCGTGCCCAGAAAGGCGGTCTTGTCCCGGATTCTGTGCAGGAACGGCAGGGACGCGGCCACCGCACTCACGGCGACGACCACGACCATCGGCAGCACCACATCCTTGAGCCGGGTACAAAGTATCTCCCAGGGATCGAACTCCATGAACCTGTCCCCCTCAGAACCAGGCTTAACTGCCATACAGGCGTTCGCGGTACAGACCGAAGCCGTCCTTGTATAGCTCGATACCGGTCCGGTATTGCTCCAGCCCGGCTTCATAGGTGTCCCGGTCGATTTTTCCGTTCGTATAGGCGGCGTCCAGGTCGGTGCGAACCTCCTCCAGAACACCACCCCGCAACCGCTCCAGCGTCTGCCGGAAGACTTCCAGCTCCGATGCGGTCATGGTGTCCGGCAAGTCGATCTGCGTCATCGCACTCCACTCATCGTTGGACGCTTGGCGACCGATCCCGAGATGGCGGAAGATCTCATCCAGCGGCTGCGGCAGTTCAACGGCGGAAGGTGGCTTGTCGCCCAGATCCAGGGTCGAAGGGAACAGGAACGGATCAACCTGCCGCAAGGTGGAGGGAACACCGGTCCCTCCTCCCGTACCAGGTTGCGTGCCGCGGCAGCGCGTCTTGCAGGGTTCCGTGTTGTAGAAAACCGCGCAGAAGCAGATGACGTCGGTCTGCTGGGTCTGGGCCGCGACGCGCTCTCCCCAGAACGCAATCACACAGACCGCCAGGATCGGAAGGATGACACGCATAACCGCCTCCCCGAACTCACATCCATTCAGGGTATTATGCACTGTTATGCATTTTTGGGAAGTTGAACAGGGCGCGCTCCGAGACGCCGCCGCCCGGCTATCGTCCCCAGAGCAGCGTCTGGACAAAGACCACGGGGACAAGGATCAGCGCGACCCAGAACACGGCTTCCAGGCCGAACCACAATGTCGCGGCAAACCCCAGAATGACGAGAACACCAGCGAGGGTCAGCAATATCGGTTTCAGGGCTTCCATGGCGATCAATTCCCGGGAAAGACGTTGTAAATCGTCCCGAAACTATCCCGCCGGCCCCTCCCCGTCATTGACCTGGGTCAAGCCGCCATCCCCGCGGCGTCCGTATCATTCCGCCGGTTGAGCCGCGACAGGGGTCGGGCGCGTCAGCACCGTTTCGTTGCCAGCCTCCGGGTCGCGCGGCACCAGCATTGCCAGGATCAGGGAGACCACCGCCATGCCGGCACCCAGGATGAAGACCAGCCCCTCGTCCTCCAGATAGAGGAAGCCGAAAGCGGCGGGGATGCCGACCGCGGCAATGTGGTTGATCGTGAAACTGACCCCGGCCGTCGAGGCGATGTCCTTCGGATCGGCGATCTTCTGGAAATAGGTCTTGATCGCCATGGAGAAGGCAAAGAACAGGTGGTCGACGATGTAGAGGAAGGCCGCGACGGACGCGTCCTCGACCACGGCGTAGCTGCCGAAGACGGCGATCAGGCCGACATACTCGACGATCAGCGCCCGGCGCTCGCCCATCTTCGCGATGAAGCGGCCGATATAGGGCGCGATCCAGATATTCGCCACCAGATTGACCATGAAGAGGAGCGTGATCGCCGTCGCGTCATAGCCGAACTTCTGGACCATCAGGAAACCCGCGAAGACCATAAAGATCTGACGCCGGGCACCGCCCATGAAGGTCAGCGCGTAGTACAGCCAATAGCGCCGCCGCAGGAACAGCGACTTGGTCTGAACCTCTGCCGCCTCGAAGAACGGATAGTAGAGCTTGCAGAACACTGCGATGACGGCGGTCGCCACCCCGGCAAACACATAGATCGGGACATAGCCCAGATTGAAGCCGGTCAGCGGATCGGCGATGCCCAGCCCTTCCTGAATCCGGATGAAGGCGGAATCGTTGAAGAAGGCGATGATGATCACGAAGATGAAGAAAGTGCCGATGGAGGCGGCTTTCAATTGCGTCGCCAGATGGATCGGCGCGTGCTTCTTTTCGATCATCTGCAAGGTCAGCGACTGGTTCATCGTCTCGTAGTAATGGAACCCCGTCGACATCAGCAGCGTCGTCAAATAGAGCCCAAGCTCCGTCGGGAAATACCCCGTCAGCGCGGTGCCGAGCCCCAGCAGGAACAGCGACAGGAAGGCCAGGTTCTGCTCCCGGATGAAGGGCAGCAACAGGACCGCCGCGAAGGACAGAAAGCCCGGGATCTCCCGGATCGACTGCAGGAAGCCGATTTCCTTGCCGGTGAAGTTCGCCCGTTCCACGACGAAATTGTTCAGCAGCGCGAACCAGCCCTGCAGGCTGAGCGCCATCGCAAAGGCCATCAGGATCAGCATGCCTTCGGGGCCCTGCAGGAAACGGGGGACGTAACGGCTCATCGCGCGTGCTTTCTCAATCCGGCCGCCCTGGTTTGGCGGCGTCATTCCGATGAGGCGAGATTTACGCCTCGCCAGCCCGGCTGTCTCTCGCTATTCTGACAAACGATGTCTAGAATCAGCCAAGCGCCCCCACGGAACGCCGTCCCCTCGCACTTGCTTCGACCGGTCGAAGTCCGGGCCATCGACATGAGCGTCGGGGAGGCCGTGACGCCGCACGCCCATGACTGGGGGCAGTTCACCTATTCGGCGGAAGGGGTGCTGACCGTACTGACGCCGCAGGGCCGCTTCACCGCGCCGCCCGCCATGGCGGTCTGGATCCCGCCGGGAATCATGCACGACATCCGTCCGGTCGGCCACGCCAAGTTCCGCAGCCTTTATGTCGGCGCGGAGGCGATGACCGGCATGCCCGATCGCTGCGCTGTCCTGAATGTCGACCCGCTGCTGCGCCAGTTGATCCTGGAAGCCGCCGCCTTCCCGCGTGACTGGCAGGAAGACGGCCCGCAGGGTCGCCTGATGGCCGTCCTGCTGGACCAGATGCGCGCCGCGCCGCCCGCGGAACTGCACCTGCCCCTGCCCGAAGATTCCCGTCTGCGCGCCGTGACCGACGCCCTGCTGGAAGACCCCGCCGATCGAAGGGGTCTCGAAGATTTCGCCAGGATCAGCGGCGCCGCCCCGCGTACCCTGGCCCGCCTGTTCCAGAAGGAAACCGGTATGAGCTTCGGCGTCTGGCGCCGGCAGCGCGTGCTGCTCGCCGCCCTGGAGCGCCTGTCCGAAGGCGTGCCGGTCACCAGCGTCGCCCTGGACCTGGGTTACGACAGCCCGTCCGCCTTCATCGCCATGTTCCGCCGAACCCTGGGCGACACGCCGACGCGGTATCTGCGCGGCGATTGAACCGGGCGCGCGAGGCGCAGATATCGCGAAGGCCCCTGCTTCTGCAGGAGCACGAGGATGCAAACTTGACCTCCCCGTGCAGACGGCCCCGGATTCCCGACTCCGCGGGAATGACGGTCCAGAACACCTCCGTTTTCTGCGGAAGCAGGAACCTTCGACGGGCTCTCGCGGTACCGGAACGATCAACAGTCCTGCTATCGCAGAAGCGCCAGTCCCCTTCCCCCGGGAGAGGGCACCCGGCACGGCTGTGCGGGAAGGTCGCGGGCCGAGGCCGGAGCCTTACCCCCGATGGAGCCACCAGCGGTCTTCGTTGATCGAGAAGATCGGCTTGTAGTGCTTGATGCGGCTGGCGTCGATGACCTGCGGGATCTGGTTGTCGAGGACCAGGGCCTGGCCGTCGACATAAACCACCAGGATCGCATGCGGCGTGTTCAGGTTCAGGTCCTGAAGCACCACGATCCGCATCTGCTCCTTGGGCCAGCCGAGATGCAGCAGCGAGACGTATTTCGAGATCGCGTAATCTTCGCAATCGCCGGTGCGGTACATGAATTCCCGCGGCGTGGCCCAGTAATCCTTCTTCCCGTAGTTGATCGGGTCCAGGATATAGGCGTACTGGTTCAGGTACTTGTTGACGTATTGCAGCTGCTCGACGGGCGGATGGTTCTTCAGCTTGTTCAGGAAGATTCGCCATTTCGCGATGTGGCAGGCCTCGGTCGCGGTGATCTGGCAGGCATTCAGTTCCGCCCCCTTCTCACCGCCGTAGCGGGCCAGGACACCGGTCCATTTCTCGAACTTGTCGAGCTTGCTGGAACTGATCTCCTTGGTCCCGAACAGCTTGACGCTGGCCGCACCGGCATTGGGCGACAACATGACCAGTGCCGAAAAGGCCGCGGCGACCGTCAGTAAGGGCATCCTGCGCATCATGACATCAACTCCACTCCGCCGGAATTCCCGGCATGCCGTGACGTCGCCCGACGCGGCGACACGGCACCCCCGTTGCTGTCGCTTGTCGTCCCGGGGCCCGCAGCCCGCCGAACGACGACGGTAACCATATTTGATAACCCCTGCGGCTGCCAAGCGTACGGATCGGAATTTGCACGAATATCGCTAAAACGTGAGGGTGTACCTTGTCGCGGAATTTGGGCATTATCCGCGTCGATACACGCATCCTTTTGGGATCAGGGGGGAATACCGGTGAGCAGCACGACGAGCGACGGCGGCGCGAAGGACAGCGACAAGGCCGCCAAACCAGCCATGAGCGCGCGGATGAAGATGATTCTGACCGGCGTTGGTGTCGCCATCTTCGTCGCCGTCGGCATCTTCCTGATGCTGCAGTTCAAGGCGTCGGAACAGGCCCGCGAGATGCGGCAATGGCAAAGCCGCATGTCCATCGTCATCGACAGCCGCTTCACCGACATCGAACGCTGGCTGGACGAACAGACCGGCGACCTGCGCGGCATCGCCGACAATGCGTCGGTGCAGCTCTATCTGACCGTCTTCCATGAGGCCGGCGGCGGAGGCGGCGAGGAGGCCCAGGCGGAGCTCGGCTATCTCGGCAATTTGCTGGAGGTAGTGGCCGACCGGGCCGGCTTCCGCACGGAGGATACCGGACCGCAGGTCGGCGCCAACATCGCCAAGGAAGGCACGCACGGCCTTGCCCTGATCGACCTGAATTACGAATACATCGTCCGCACCGAGAACTTCCCCCAGATCAAGGGCGAGGTTCGGACCTTCCTGGACAGCACCGAACGCGGCGTATCGGCGGTCTCCGACATCTTCCTGAATGCCGACGGCAAGCCCTCCATGGCCTTCCTGGTGCCGGTCTATGCCATTCAGGCCGACGAAAGCGCCGAGTCGCAGCTGGGTTACGTGCTGGGCATCAAGGAAATCGCCGACGAGCTCTACCCGCTGCTGGAGCAGCCGGGCGCGACGGAGGAAACCGCCGAGACGCTGATCGTTCGTCAGACCAAGAACCAGATCGAGTATCTGACACCGCGGGCCGACGGCACCGCGCCGCTGAAGAAGCCTCTGGCGATCGACACGCCGAATCTGGCCGGCGCCTGGGCGGTCCGCACCGTGGGCGGCTTCGCGACGGTGACGGATTATGCCGGCAACGAGGTCCTGGCGATCTCCCGCGCCTTCCAGCAGGTTCCCTGGACCCTGCTGCACAAGGTCGACACGGCCGAGGCGCTGAAGGAATCGCGCGAGCGCATCCAGCTGCTGATGGTCGTCTTCGGCGCCATCATCGTGCTGGTGCTGATCGGGATGCTGGCACTCTGGTATTACGGCACGTCGCAGCGCGCGACCGAGGCCGCGCACAAGTTCGAGGAACTGGCCAACCGTTTCCAGGGACAGCGCAACTTCATGCACCTGGTGACGGACAGTCAGCCGAACGCGATCGTCATCCTGGACGAGAACGGTCATTACCGCTGGTTCAACAAGACGGCGCTGGAACTGTCGCGCATGGACCGCAAAGACATGTTCGACAAGCATGTCTCCGCCATTCTGGGTCCGGTCGAAGGCAAGCGCATTGCCGCCTGGGTCAAGGAGGCCCTGGCCAAGAACGAGCGCCTGACCGTCACCCATACGATGGAACTGGGTGAGGATGGGCCGAAAGTCTATCGCTCTGACTTCCAGCCGCTGCCGGCGCGTGAGGATTTCCCGCCCGGCGTCCTGATGGTCAGTCAGGACATCACCGAAAGCGTGAAGGAGCGCGAGAAGCGCGAGGCCGTGATGCGCCAGTTGGTCGGCACCCTGGTCTCGGTCGTCGATCGCCGTGACCCGTTCTCCGCCAACCATTCGGTCCGGGTCGGCGAGGTCGCCCGGGCGGTGTCCAAGGAAATGGATATCGAGCATGTCCTGACCGAAACGGCGGCCATCGCCGGCAGCCTGATGAATCTGGGCAAGATCACGGTGCCGGAAGAAGTTCTGACCAAGCAGGGCGGTCTGACCGACGAAGAAATCAAGATGATCCAGCAGTCGGTGCTGACCAGCGCGGAGCTGGTCTCGAACATCGATTTCGACGGCCCGGTCTACGACACGCTGCGCCAGTTGCAGGAAAACTTCGACGGCAGCGGCACGCCGGATGGATTGTCCGGACAGGACATTGTGGTTACCGCCCGGATCGCGGCCGTCGCCAATGCCTTTGTCGGCATGGTCAGCGCCCGCGCCTGGCGCGCCGGCATGAGCTTCGACAAGGCGCTGGATATCCTGCTGTCCGATGGCAATAAAAAGTATGACAGATCTGTTGTGGTGGCTTTGGCCAACTATCTGGATAACCGGGGGGGACGCAACGAGTGGAAAAGCTACGGCGACCCGCCGGCCGAGGAAGGCAAAGCCCCTGCCGAGTGACGTCCGCCGGAGAGTGAGGCTCTATCAGGACGGCATCCGCCCCGTCGGCCCAACCCTTGAACCGATCCCGCGCACCGGACGGTGTGCGGCTGATCGCCGTTGGCGACGTTCACGGTCATCTGGACCTGCTGGAAGAACTGCTGGCCCGGATCGGCCGCGAAGCCGGCGACAACAATGCCGCCCTGCATGACCGGTTCGTCTTTGTCGGCGACTATATCGACCGCGGCCCGGATTCCGCCGGTGTCATCGACCGGCTGATCGACATGCGCAAGGCGGGGATCGATGCGGTCTTTCTGCGCGGCAATCATGAGGAAATGATGCTGCGTTTCCTCAATGACGGGGATTTGCGTCTCGGCGGGGCCTGGATCGCCAATGGGGGCGACGCGACGGTGCAAAGCTATGGCGTCACGCCGCCGGACGATCCGTTCGACATCGCCGGATTCCAGCGCTGCCGGCGCGATCTGGACGCCGCATTACCGGCCCCCCATCGCCAGTTTCTGGAGGGGCTGTCGACCCTCCATCGGGACGGGGACTTCATCTTTGTCCATGCCGGTCTGCGCCCCGGAATCGCCGTCGACGATCAGACCGACAGCGACATGATGTGGATTCGCGAGCCGTTCCTGGACAGCTGCCACGATTTCGGCGGATTGGTGGTGCACGGGCACACCCCGTCGCCGGACCCGGAGCTGCATCCGAATCGAATCTGCGTGGATACCGGTGCCGGCAAGGGCGGATATTTGACGGCGGGATTGTTCTGGGGTACCGAAAAGGCCTTCCTTCACGCGGGGCCGCGCGACTTTCGCTGACGCGTCTTTCCCCATCGAAATCAAGGACAGTCCGGACATGACGGAGACCGATCTGGCGGCAATTCTGGAGCGGCTGGGCGGGGCCAATGTGCTCTGCGTGGGCGACCTGATGCTGGACCGTTTTGTCGAAGGCAAGGTCGAGCGCATTTCACCGGAAGCGCCGATCCCAGTGCTGTCGGTTCAGCGCGAAAGGCCTGCCCTGGGCGGCGCGGCCAACGTCGCGCGCAACCTTTCCGCACTGGGCGCGAAATGCACCCTGGTCGGCGCGGTCGGCGACGATCCGGCGGCTGAGGAACTGGCCGGGATGCTGGCCGAACTGCCCGGCGTCACGGATGCGTCTATCACCGCGCCGGACCGGCCGACGGCGGTCAAGACCCGCTATATCGCGGGCCGCGCCCAGTTGCTACGAACCGACCGGGAGCGCACAGGCCCCTTCCCTGACGAGACCGCCGCCGCGCTTCGGAATGCAGCCCTGGCGGCCCTTCCCGGCGTCGGCACGCTGATCCTCTCGGATTACGGCAAGGGAGTGCTGTCGGACGCGCTGATCACCGCGCTGATCGACGCGGCCCGGGCGGCGGGCGTCCCCGTCATCGTCGATCCGAAAGGCCGGGATTTCTCCCGCTATCGCGGTGCCGACCTTGTGACGCCGAACCGTGCGGAACTGACCCTGGCCAGCGGCATGTCCGCGGAAGGCGATGCGGCGGTGATCGCCGCCTGCCGCCATCTGACCGACACCTGCGGCCTGGGCGGTGTGCTCGCCACCCGGTCAGAGGAGGGCATGACCCTCTACCGCCACCCCGCGGATGGGACCGAAAGCGCCATCCACCTGCCCGCCCGCGCCCGCGAAGTCTTCGACGTCGCCGGTGCCGGGGATACCGTTGTCGCCGCATTGGCCGCCGGTCTGGCCGCGGGTCTCGACGCCCGGGACGCGGCCGCCCTGGCAAACCGCGCCGCCGGCATCGTGGTCGCCAAGGCCGGCACCGCCGTCGCCTATCCGGGCGAGATCCTGAACGACAGCCATGAGGAGCGCCTGGAAGCCGGGGAATCCAAGGTGCTGACCCAGGCGGAGGCCGTCGACCGTATCGCCGCCTGGCGCCGGGCAGGCAAATCGGTCGGCTTCACCAATGGCTGCTTCGACCTGCTGCATCCCGGCCATGTTTCGCTCATCGCCCAGGCCCGCGCGGCCTGCGATCGGCTGGTGATCGGCCTGAACAGCGATGCCTCCGTCGCCCGCCTGAAGGGACCGGACCGACCGGTTCAGCCGGAAAGTGCCCGCGCGGCGGTGCTGGCCGCGCTGGGCGATGTCGATCTGGTCGTGATCTTCGGGGAGGACACGCCGCTCTCCCTGATCACGGCGCTGGAGCCGGATGTGCTGGTAAAGGGCGCGGACTACACCCGGGACAAGGTCGTCGGCGCCGATGTCGTCGAACGCCTGGGGGGCAGGGTCGTGCTGGCCGATCTGGTCGACGGCCATTCCACCACGAACACGATCGCAAAGCTGAACCGCAGTTGACCTCTAGCTGGCCCGGGCACTCGGCGCGGCCGCTAGGCATCCACCATGCGCATCCAGCGTTCCGCGGCGAGGCGGGCAAACCGCAGGGTCAGGGATTTCCGGCGACTGGCATTCATGCTGCCTTCCGCTGCCGTCCGCTCGATGGATGCGCCATAGGCGTCGGCGATGATCAGGCCGACCTCCTCCGGCAAGATATCGATGGGAAAGTCCGTCGGAACGGCAAAATAGAACCGGTCGCAGAACGGCAGATACTCGCCCCATTTGGAATCGGCCGCATAATCCTCCAGCGAGGATTTGACCTCCACGACCGTCGTCTGCCCTTTCTTGTCCAGGGCCATGATGTCGACCCGGCGGCCAGTCTTCAGCGGCACCTCCGTCAGGCAGGCCAGCCCCATTTCCCGCAGCAGGCGCGTCGTGCCCCGCGTCACCGCGAAGGTCGCATCGGGCCGCGTGCCGAAACCGGATGGCTCGGCTGTCTCCAGGGACAGATCTGACATGGCGCTCTCCTTTCCGGGCACAATAGACGAGTCCGAAAGGAAAACAAACCGGGAACTACTGATGGGATTTCTGGGCGATCCGCCGATAGCTGAGGCCCTGACATTCATAGACGTCTCGGCTCGGATAGATCGATTTGTAGGCCGTCGGTTCGGTCAGCCGGACGGCGTCCATCGGAATGTCGGGAAACTTCTCGCGCAGCGCCCGGATCAGGACCGGGTCCCGGCCCGAGATGCGGGTCTTCTGATCCAGCCTGGACGGGTGCTCCGCCGCGAACACCTGCAGACGGTCGTGCAGATAGGGTGATTGCTCGCACAGGGCATCCGCCGTCGTGCGGTTCGGCAGATCGATCACCGCCACAAGGCCGTCCTTGATCCGACCGGAGACGTTCATCAGCGGGCCGGTCACCAGGCGCACCGGTTCGCCGTCATCCCGCGGTCGGTCGTCGTCGGTGTCGGAGATTTCCTCCACGGCGTCGATGACCTGGTCGCCGAATAACGGCATCAGGATGATCGGCAACGCCCCGAAAAAGGCGATCATTGTATAGAGAAGCAGGCGGTCAAAACCCATCGGGCGTACAGCTTTCGGCGTCACGCGTTGTTTCCAGTCTTCGCTTTTCGGCAACCCCGCTACCCCGTGAACGCGCCGGGGCCGGAGGCTTTGCGTCCCGCCGTTACCGACGGTTTGCCTTGATCGAAAGGCGCGACATCCGCGTCTTCCTACCGATACGCATATAGATAGTATGGGCGATCCCGCGGAACAGTGACGACGGTCACAGCGGGACGATTTTCGACCGCGCCCGGCCCGCGGCACACAGTCGCTCTTTTCTTCGAGATATCAGCGGCTTCCAACGCAGGCCACGCGACCGACCCGGAGCACCGGATCAGAAAATCGAACGACAAGCGCACCCGATAGACGCGCAGTCGGTAGCCCCGGATTTTTCAGAAAGAAAATGGCGCGCCCCGGAGGATTCGAACCCCCAACCTCCTGATCCGTAGTCAGGTGCTCTATCCAGTTGAGCTAGGGGCGCGCTGTGTGGCCGGCCGATGATCGGCGGCGCGGCGCGGTTGATAGGCCAAGCGGGGACGATTGGCAAGGGCCGATTTGCAAGAAAATGACAAAGATGCGCTTCCGGCCGATTTCGCGGCGGCGAACGGGGCGCATGCGGGGCCGGCACCGGGCCGCCCACGCGGGTGAGACCGAGACGCAACGGCCGGAAAAAATCGCGCTAGTCCAATGGGATTCGGCCTATCCTCCACCCAGAATGCGGGTTGTCCCCGAACGCGGGGTCAAGTAGTATCCGCGCTAAGTTTGCCGGGTTCGGCCCGGCGGCGCCGGTTTGGTGGCGCCGCATGAAGGGTCCGGACCGGCATGGGACAACGAGTCGGGGTACGGCCGCGCGGGTGCGGATCGGTATCTTGAGTCGCATGGGGGCATAAACCGCGATAGGCTGGACTGAGGCTGCCCGATAAAGGGCCGGCCCGACGGCCCAGCGGCGGGTCCGAGGAAGACAGGGCGGTACAAGGCATGGTGCAGGGCATGACGACTTCTTTCAGGATGCTTGGACTGATCGGCGCGACATGCGTCATGCTCAGCGGGTGCGACTCGTTGTGGCCGTCACTCGACGCGCAGGATCCGGCGGGCGGCGACACCGCCACCTCGCAGCCGACGACCGCATCGCAGAGCAGCCCGGCCCCGGCAGCCCAGCAGGCAACGGCCCAGCCCGCGGCGGCACCGGTCCCGGCCAGCACCCAGGCCGTCTATTCCGGCACCACGGCGGTCGGCGAACGCATCGCCCAGATGGATCAGGATTTGCGGCAGCTGACCGGGCAGGTCGGCGACCTGAAGGGCCGGCTGAGCGCGATCCGCGGCAACAGCGCGTCGAACGCCAACACCTATCACAGCAACAAGGCCGCGATCACCTCGCGCCTGCAGCTCGGCACCACCCCGGGCAACCCGATCCTGGTCGAGCAATGGAACCAGGCCCAGAACTCCCTGGCCCAGGTCGAGCAGACCATTCCGTCGTTGTCCAAGCTGCACAGTGATGCCTCGGATCAGGCCGCCTTCGGGAAGTTCCTGCTGAGCACGGTTCAGGCGACCTACGGCCTGTCCGGCGCGGTGGATGAGGATCACGCCCGCCTGCGCGTCCTGGAAGATTCCGTGCACCAGTCGCTGGTCGATCTCGACCGGATGCTGACCGACGTCACGCAGGAGATCAACCGGCACAACCTTTATGTCTCCGCCGAGCGCGGCAACATGACGACGCTGGCCGAAGGCATCAAGAACGGACAGCTCTACGGCGCCAATATCGCCACCCGTTCGTTCCAGCTGACCGAGAATGCGGCGGCCCGCGTCGCGGCGTCCGGTCAGGGCATCGACCCGTCGGCCGAGCCGCTGGTCATCATCAAGTTCGATCGCGAGAACGTTCCCTATCAGCAGGCGCTGTTCAATGCCGTGAACCAGGCGATGACGGCCAAGCCGAACGCCGTGTTCGACCTCGTGGCGGTCAGCCCGGATCGCGGCAATGCGGCGCAGGTCGCGCTGAACGGGGCGGCGGCCCAGCGCAATGCCGAGGCGGTGCTGCGCACGCTGACCAGCATGGGCATCCAGCCGGGCCGGGTGAACCTGCTGTCGGATTCGCGCAACGTCGCGCAGAACGAGGTTCACCTCTACGTCCGCTGACGCGGCGACGGCATTCGGATCGGCGGATTCCGGACCGGAAGGGGCCCGCCCGCGAACGACCGAGTGATCCCGACAGCCCTCCGGCGCGTATCCCCTGATAGGGGCCCAACGACGCCGGAGGCCGTATCATGCGGATCTTCTATGCAGTGCTACTTGTCGCCGGCCTGGCGGCGGTCGGCGCGATCACCGCGCAGGCACAGGACGGGGACGGCCGAAACGCCGTTGCCGCCATCATCCAGAACCAGTTGACCGCGATGGCGGAGGGCGATCGGGCCAAGGCCTATTCCTATGCCGCGCCCTTCATCCAGCGGAAATTCCAGAATCCCGACATCTTCATGGACATGGTCAGCCGCGGCTACGCGCCGCTGATCGCGCCGCAGGCCGTCGAGTTTCAACGCTTCGAAGCGGCCGGCAACCGGGCGACCCAGGCGGTGATGCTGGTCGCCAGCGACGGATCGGCCTGGATGGCCTATTACTTCATGCAGCAAATGGAGGATGGCAGTTGGCGCATCGCCGGCTGTCAGCTGGAGAAACTGCCGGGCGGCGCTGTCTGACCGCCGCCCGCAGGATCAGTGCCGACGCCTACCAGGTGCGGACCGGGCCGGTGTCGACATGGACGAAATCGTTCTTGCGGTACAGGCCGACGCCGCCCGCCTGCAGCGCCCGCGCCACCGGATACACCCGTTCGGCCCGGATATTCGGGACCCGAATGTCCACCGCCATGCCCCGCATGTGATAGCTTCGCTTCGCCACGCCGCCGCTCTTCGAGGCCAGGGCCGCATTGGTCGCGGGCGCCCGATAGGCCGAGACAATTTCGAAGGGGCCCTTGCTGTCCAGCTTCTGGCGCAGGCGCACCAGCAGCTCCAGCAGACCGACATCCATTTCCACCGCCTCACCCGTGCGCCAGTCACGCAGGATGTTGTTCAGCGCATCCAGGGCGCCGGGGTCGTAGACCCCATCCTTGCGGAAGGCCAGCGCCAGCTCTTCGCCGGTATGAAGATGAACGAAGGAGAGACGGGCCACCCCTGGAAGCCGGATCGGCGCCGCAGCATGCGCGGTGCCCATCGTGATTCCCGGGAAGGTCCCGGCGGTTGCCGCCGCACCGAACAGGCCAGCGGCGCCGCTGATGAAGCGGCGTCGATCAAGGAATGTCATGAAGCGCACGCTCCGTTTGTCAGCGATCTCTCTCCATATCCCGGAATGTGATCACTGGGCAATCTGTAAAATTCGCATGCGTCGCCGCTCAGCTATGCGCCCAGCGCCGTGCGCAGAATGCCGTCGCGGTCATAGACATCCGGCCGGAACCGCACCTCCGACAGCGGATCCGACAGATCGGCGCCGGGCGGTACCCAGGCGGTCAGATAGGTCAGATGAACCGGCACCGTCTCCTTCAGCAGCACCCGCACGGGCTTGTCCCGGTTCATGGCATCCGCAATGCGTTCCGATGTCCAGTCCGGCTGGTCGCGCAGCAACGCCCGGGCCAGCGCCTCCGGCTTCGATACCCGGATGCAGCCGGAACTGAAGGCCCTTTCCGGCCGGGCATAAAGCTCCTTGGCCGGGCTGTCGTGCAGATAGACATTGTGGGTGTTCGGGAACATGAACTTGACCCGGCCCAGCGCATTGTCGTCGCCCGGACGCTGCTGGATCTGATAGGGGAAGCCCCGCGCCTCCACGGTGGTCCAGTCGATCTGCGCCGGATCGATTTCACGCGGGCTGTCGCCGCCGGTGAAGAAACGATAGCCGAATTTCTCGATGACCGTCGGGTCCTTCTTGATCTTCGGGATCATGTCCTTGACCAGGATTCCCGGTGGTACCGTCCAGGTCGGACTGAAATCGATATAGCGGATGCGGTCGGAGAAGACCGGCGTGCGGCGATAGGGGCGTCCGACCACGACCACCATGTCGAGATTCGGCTGCCCGTCTTCCCAGTATTCCAGATGGAAGTCCGCGATGTTCACATGCACATGGCGCGCGCCGAAATCATCCGGCAGCCAGCGCAGCCGCTCCATGTTCAGGGCCGCGGTCTGCGCCCAGTCCGCCGCGTCCCGATTCAGGGTGGCCAGGGTCTGCTTGCCGACCACCCCGTCGGCGGCCAGCCCGAAGCGGCCCTGGAATGCGGCCACCGCCGCCTGCAGGCCGGTGTCGTAGACCGTGCCCACCGCGCCGTCGATCGGAATTCCCAGATAGGTCAGCCGGTCGGCGATGGCCGACAGGCGCGCATCCTCCATCCCGGGCTTGATCGCCGGTCCTTCGCCGACAGTTGGCGGCGGCTCCTCGCTGGCCTTGGCGCGCCAGGCGGCGTAGGAGGTCCTCAGCGTACGATAGCGTGCCGATTTCGGCGCCATGGTCGCCAGTGCCTCCCGCGGGTCGGCTGCGAGGCCCAGCCGCAGCAGCACCGATTCCGGCTTCGTGTCGCGGGGATAGACGAACAGGTCCGGTTCGGCCCGCTTCGGATCGGCGCGGCCGCTCTGCACATCGATGCCGTAGCGCGCCGCGGAGAAGCTGTAGGCCAGTTCCCGGTGTTCCGGACTGGCATCCCAGTTGGGCAGGCGCGACGGGTCGTAATCCCTTGGGTCCAGCGCGTCGGTATCCGCATGGGCGAGGCCGGCCAGCAAGGCGCTTGCATGACCGTCCGGACTGTCCTTGCCGAACCAGAAGGCCGCGTAGTTGCGCAGCGCATAATGCCGCGCCACGCCATCCCGCAGATAATCGCTGACCGCCGCACGGATCAACGGATCGCTGCCGTCGACCAGCAGGTCCGCCAGCCGGTCGGGATCGACATGCCCGCTCGACGCATTGCCGCTGCGGCTCAGCCATCCGCTGCCCATCGCCGTGCCCAACAGAGCCGCACCGCCACCGAGAACCCGCCTACGATCCATACCGACCTCCACAGCCCCTTTCCCCCAAAAAAAAAGACCCCGTATCAGAATGATACGGGATCAGTCTCTCACGAGTTTGCGCCGGTCGTACAGGGAGATCCGGCGCTGGGCGGTGAAGTGCCGGTGTACCGGCACTTCGGGGGGGATGGGCCGTCGCGGCCGCCCGGCGAGCTTCATGCCGGGCGAAGGGGGCGAATGCCGCGACGGTGTCTCCTACCGCGGGGCCTTTCAGCAGGCCACGCAGTTCGGCGCACGACCCGTCAGGGTCAGATACGGACGCGCCGTAAACAGGTCCTTGAAGGCCGCGGCGACGGAAATGCCGGCATCGCGGAAGGCTTTGCTGCGCGCGCGGCCGGCACGAACCAGGCCTTCGCGGATTTCCGCATCGGTCGGGTGGCGGCGCAACAGGGCTTCGGTCTCGCTCATAACGAAGATCCTTTCCTTGGGTCTGCGCCCGCCCTTCGATCCATCAGGATCGGATTGCGGGTGTCTGGGTATGGCGTTTGTTCCGCCGTGGTAAAAAACTTAACAAGTCGCGCGATCTTTTTTAATCTGGTGGATGGTCCAAGCATCTATTCTTTGACGGCATAGGTCGGACCGTATATAAACCGATCCGTAACGCAACGGACACAAATCAGGGAGTTGCCGGTCCGGCGAGGCGAAAACGCCCGTCTGGCGCTAACGGCCTTTCGGGGGAGCGTCGCAGGAAAATGGACAGAGCGGGTGAAATGGCCGTCTTCACCAAAGTGGTGGAAGAGGGAAGCTTCTCCAGTGCCGCACGGGCGCTGAAACTGACGCCGTCGGCGGTCAGCAAACAGATCGGGCGGCTGGAAGACCGGCTGGGCGTGCGTCTGCTGAACCGGACCACACGGCAATTGTCGGCAACGGAGGAAGGCGACGCCTTCTATCAGCGCTGTGTGCGCATCCTGACCGATATGGAAGAGGCCGAACTGGCCGTCAGCCAGCGCCACAGCGCGCCGCGCGGAACCCTGCGCGTCAATTGCGGCGTCGCCTTCGGCAAGCACCAGATCAGCCCGCTGATCCCGGAGTTCCTGGAACGCTATCCGGAGGTCAATGTCGAAATGACGCTGACCGACGCGCTGGCCGATCTGGTCGAGGAAGGCCAGGATGTGGCGATCCGTTTCGGCAAGCTGCAGGATTCCTCCATGGTTGCGCGCCAGCTCGCGGTCAGCCGCCGGGCGATCTGCTGCTCTCCCGCCTATCTGGAGCGCAAGGGCGAGCCCAAGCATCCCTCGGAACTGACGGAGCACAACCGCCTTGCCTTCGCCACCGCGATTCATCTGAACGAATGGATCTTCCGCCTGCCCGACGGCACCGAGTTTCCGGTCAAGGCCGAGGGCAACTTCACCGCCAATAACGGGGAAACGATCCACGAGATGGTGCTGGCCGGGCTGGGCATCGCGCGGCTGGCCGAATTCCTGGTCGCGCCAGAGGTAAAGGAAGGCAAGCTGGTGCGTATCCTGACGCCATTCTATCGCGACGTCGAAGTGCCGATCAACGCGGTCTACCCGACGCGCCGGCACCTGTCGCCCAAGGTGCGGGCCTTCGTCGACTTCCTGGTGGAAAAATTCAACCCCGTGCCGCCCTGGGAGTCCCTGACCTGAAGCGATCCCGGCCGCCCGACGGCGCGGGGTTGAAAGTTGGGATGGGATAGAAGTGTCTTCCGGGATAGGCCCGGTCGAACGCTTCACCGCTCCGCAGAGCGATGGGGCAAGACTAGGCCGCGCCAAGGCCCCCGGCATTGACGTGAATCAACCTCTGTCCGAATTCCGGAAATCTCAGGCCGCGCGCACCGCATTGAGGAAGGCGGCGATCTTCGCCGGATCCTTCTTGCCCGGCGCACTTTCCAGGCCCGACGACGCGTCGACGCCGGGACAGCCGGTCATGCGGATCGCGGATTTCACATTGTCCGGGGTCAGCCCGCCGGCCAGCAGCCACGGCACGGGCCAGCTGCGCCCTTCCAGCACCGTCCAGTCGAAGGTCTCGGCATTGCCGCCCGGACGGGTCGCATCCGCCGGCGGCTTGGCATCGAACAGCAGCCGGTCGCAGACCTTTGCATAGCGATCGGCAGCGACCAGATCCTCGGCATCGCGCACCTTGATCGCCTTGTGCACTTCGCGGCCGGTACGCGCCTTCAGCCCGGCACAGCGGTCCACCGGCTCGTCGCCATGCAGCTGGATCGCGTCCAGCGGCACCCGGGCCAGGACCTGATCGATCAACTCGTCATCCGGATCGACAAACAGGCCGACACGCGCCACGCGACCCGGCACCCGCGAGGCCAGCATCGCCGCCTCGTCGACGGATACCGCGCGCGGGCTGGGCGGAAAGAACACAAGCCCGATCAGCGCCGCGCCGTACCGCACGGCGGCTTCCATCGCCTGGGGATCGGTAATCCCGCATATTTTCGCATCGACTGCCATGGCCGGATAGATAGAGCGGGATGCCGCGCGCCGCAAGCAGGACAACCGCGAAGGGCGCGAAGCAGGCGCAAAGAACGCCAAGTCGGTTTAACGCAGAGGGCGCGGAGGGATCGCAGAGAACGCGGAGTAGGGTTTGGCATGAGGATCGGCCCGGAACCCACCGTATCAGGTTTCGCTCCGCGACCTCTGCGTCTCTTCAGCGACCTCTGCGTTCAGAAAAGCCCCTTGGCGTCTTCTTCGCGGCCTTGGCGGTTGTCATTTTGGTCAGATCGACGGAACAGCAGAACCGACAGCCACAGCACACCCATCAGCCATGTGTTTTCCAGCAGGATCCGTGCGAGATCCCGGCCAGGCCGGAACAAGTCGATAGGCTCAACGACGCCGCGGAAAAGATCATAGTGCCAATGAGGATCGACCAGGAAGAGCGGACTCCGGAATGCCGTGAACCAGGCGACGAGGACTGTCCCAAACACTAGCCAGACAAAAGGCATGGGATCTCGTTCAACAACCGTCACCCCGCCGTAAGGCCACACGAAGCACCCATCCCGCACCGATCGCCAGAGCGTTGCCAGCGTCAGAAGCTTGGCCCCGGCCAATACAAGATAGAACACGGGTTCGATCCAGAGATAGCTGTCCGTCGACAGCTTCATCACGATCCTGAATCCAAAGTTCCATAGAATGAAATGGACGGCGGAGTAGCACACGAACGCGGCCGCCGCGGTGGCCAGAAACGGCACAGGCGAGACTCGCCGGCCCGATCCTGCCATAAGGCCGAGCACCGTCACGACCGCGGCAGCGTAGGAAACCTCCTGCAGTAGCGGCCATATCCATTCCGGTACGTCATGGAAGGCCAGCGTCGTCCACCCGGTGCTATGCAGCCACCCGCGCCCGTCCTGCGTTCCAAAGATCGCCTGCCCCCACCCGACGAAGGTGAGGGCGATTGCACAGAAGATGGCGGCAAACAGCGCGGAGACCGCGCCATGAAGTTCCGCGTTACGCCCCACCCAGCTCATCCGCGATGGCCTTGGCGGCGGCGGCGGGGTCTTCGGCGGCGGTGATGGGGCGGCCGATGACGATGAAGTCGGCGCCTTCGGCGATGGCCTGGGACGGGGTCATCACCCGCTTCTGGTCACCCAGCGCGGCGCCGGCGGGGCGGATGCCCGGGACGATCAGTTTGAAATCCGGACCGCATTCGGCGCGGATGGCGGCGATTTCCTTCGATGAGCAGACGACGCCGTCGAGCCCGGCCTTCCGCGCCAGGGCGGCCAGGCGCACGGCCTGATCGCCGGACGGGCCGGCCTGCCCCACGGCGGCGAGGTCGGCATCGTCCAGGCTGGTCAGCACGGTCACGGCGATCAGCATAGGCCGCACGGTGCCGAGCTGTTCGGCCTCGAAATTGGCGGCGTCCAGCGCGGCCTTCATCATCGCCGGGCCGCCGCCGGCATGGACATTCAGGATCGCCGGGCCCAGCGGCATGACGGAGCGTACCGCGCCCGCCACCGTGTTCGGAATGTCGTGGAATTTCAGATCGAGGAACAGCCGCTGCTGCACCGGCGCAGCGCCCCGCGGTGTTTCCTCCGGCCCGGCGCGCACCACCTTGCGGACCCCGTCCGGCCCGGCAGCATTGAAGAATTCCAGCCCCAGCTTGATCCCGCCGACATGACCCGCGAGCTGCCGGGACAGGGCGACGGCCTTGTCCGTATCCGGCGTGTCGAGGGCGACGAGAACCCTGTCCTTCGGTTTGACTGGCGTGGTCATCCGGGTCATCGGCGGGTCTCCTCTGTGTGTGTCGGCGGGGGCGTCATACACCGCTTCGGCGGCAATCTCCAGCCGCGAAGAAAACCTCGACGATCAGCCGATTTCCGCCTCCTTCAGCAGCCAGTCGGAAAACGCACGGATCTTCGGACGGTCGGCGCGGTCCTGGGGACAGACGATCCAGTAGGCGAAGTCGCTGGGCAGGGAGAAATCGAAGGGCTTGACCAACAAGCCCTGCTCCAGCGCGTCATGAGCGATGGCACTGCGGCCCAGCGCCACCCCCTCCCCCGCGATCGCGGCCTGAAGGACCAGGTTGGAGAAATTGTAGCGCGGACCCTTGTCCGGATTGACCCCGGTCACACCCGCCGCCTTCAGCCAGACCCGCCAGTCGGTGCGGATGTCGTCATGCAGCAGGGTGTGCTGGGCCAGATCCTCCGGCTTTTCCAGCGGCTTCTCCGGGTCCTCAAGCAGGCGGGGACTGCAGACGGGGAAGACTTCTTCCGTCATCAGGCGGACTTCGTGCAGGTCGTTATAGCCGCCGGTGCCCCAGCGGATCGCCAGGTCGATGTCTTCCGCATCGAAATCCGTCAGTTCGTAATCGGCGGACAGCCGGATGTCGATTTCCGGATGATCGGCCCGGAATCGGGCGAGGCGCGGCACCAGCCAGGCCGAGGCGAAGGACGGCAGGCAACTGACATTCAACGGGCCGGATTCATCCTGCCGTTTCGCCCGGTCGACCCCATCGGCAATCAGATGCAGGGCCTGACGCACGGTGCCGGCAAAGGCCTGCCCTTCCTCCGTCAGCAGAAGCGCGCGGTTCAATCGGCGGAACAGCCGCACCCCCATGGCCTCCTCAAGCTGCTTGATCTGATGGCTGATCGCGGCCTGGGTCACATAAAGTTCTTCGGCCGCCTCCGTGAAGGACAGCAGCCGCGCGGCGGCCTCAAAGGCGGGCAGCGGTTTCAGAGGGGGCAGGCGGGTGCTCACGACAGGCTCCATTCGGATAAATTTTCTTAATTCGATAAATGAAAATATATCCGTTGTGCCGAAAACGGAACCCCCCTATTTCTCCCCCTGTCGGGCAACGGTGCCCGGGATGAACAAGACTTTCGGATAAACTACACCTTTGTGACATCCGGTCGTGTCATCTGTGAACGGCAGTTTGCTATAGGAGAAAGACAATGGCGAACACGCAGCAAATGTACGGGGCCGGCAGCCCGTTTGCGCCGCTGGCTTATCTTCTGGTCGAAGCGACGGATGCGGCCCTGGAAGGCCTGCGCTCGATTGCGATCAACCCGATCGCGACCCTGGCGCAATACCAGGCGCGCGCCGAACAGCGCCGCCGCCTGGCTGAGATGGAAGACCACCTCCTGACGGATATCGGCCTGAACCGCGCCGAAGCCGACAAGGAAGCGAAAAAGCCGATCTGGGTCGCGTAAGTCCCCACGCACCCCCAAACCTGGATCAGCGCCGAAGCCCCCGAGCAATCGCCCGGGGGCTTTTTGGCGTCTTGGGACCGGGGCTTGGTCGCACAGACCGTGCCGACCGCCCTGGCTTCCCGCCTTCGCGCGAATGACGGACAACCCAAAGGCCGTGTTCCTGCGGAAGCAGGAACCTTCCTCGTCCAGGCACGGTGCCGAACCCTCGAAGGCTCCTGCTTTCGCAGGAACACGCCTAGGCGGACGGCCGGGTCAGGAAAAGGCGGGAAAAGCCGTTCAGGGCGGCGAAAAGCTGGGAAAAGCTTTTTTCGAACCGCTGCCAGTCGGGCTGGGCAGGCAGGTCCGCGCGAATCTGCTCCAGACTGCGCACCCCGTCGATCCGATCCAGGATCGGCTTGGCATCGCGCGGCAGCGGCAGGGCGAGGTCGAGGCCGTCGACGGATACCGGCAGCGACGGTGCCCCCGGCGGCATCGCCCGGAACTCGGCTTCGGTTTCCGCGTCCCGGAAAACAGGCACCGCCTCCGGCACGATCCGGGCCACCGGATCGTCCGACCGGTCGGCCCGGGTCAGATA